>CAKTVK010000001.1 GCA_934623455.1 uncultured Eggerthellaceae bacterium
GCTTGATGTAGACGCCGTGCTGTTCTGGGTTATCTGGGACCCCGAAAAGGCCTGCACCGAAGTGCAAGACTGCCACTTTGCCGTAGCGCTTTCCGCGCAAACGGCCCTGCGCGATGCCATCGGTCGCGCGTCGTTGCAAAACGTTGTTATGCGTCGTCATCAGCTTGACCAGGAACTTCGCGAAGCCGTAGAGCAAAAAGTGTCCGATTGGGGCATTTCCATTGTGTCGGTTGAAGTACGCGATCTGATTATTCCCAAGGAGCTGCAGGGCGTTATGTCGCTTGAAGCGCAGGCTGAATGCCGCAAGAGCGCGCGCATCACGCTTATGGAAGCAGAAAAGGATCTCTCGGCGATTCTTGATGACGTGGCGCAAACGTACAGCCACGACGACATTGCGCTGTCGCTGCGTAAGATGCACCTTACGTATGAAGGCATGCAGGACAACGAAGGCACGTTGGTGGTGCCCAGCGCCTACAGCGATGGCTTCAATGTAAAACCAGGCGATGACCAGGTGAAATAAGCGAACTATACATTATACGCATAATAATTGTCTATAAAATAGAATAATGATACCAAAAAATTGTCGTGCGACACTATTGATTGTTGTGCGGCAATTTTGTTATAACTGCACAAGAGGGAAATCAGCTGATATCTTGATGTCAATTATTCGGTAAAAGGTCGTTCTTGTCGCCGCAAGGTCGAGCTGCGCTGAATAAGCGAATCGCGCGGGCGAGGCGCGTTTCGCAAAAAGGGACGACTCGCACGATGCGGGCGTCAAAGAGAAAAGGGGGAAACATGGGTCTTGAATCCTTATTTCTGTTCACGTTGCTGGGAGGGTTGGCAGCGGGCGCCTATGTGTTTGAAGCTTGCTTCCAGCGCACGCGCACGGGCGAACGTCCGTGGCTCGTTCCTCTGGTTGTCGTAGTTCTGTTCGCCATTGGCATGATTGCAGCTGCTACGCATGTCCAGAGCCTTTCCCGCGCATTTGCTTCCATTGGTGCCGGCACGGTCAACTTCGGTTCCGGCATGGTCAAGGAAGTGCTGTTCGCAGCAATCTTCTTCGTTCTGGCTCTCATTGATATGATCATCACGTTCGTGAAGAAGGACAGCCCGTTTGCTCTGCGCGTTATCGGCGCAATTGCAGCGGTGATTGTCATTGTGCTCATGGGCGCTGCCTACATTGATGTATACGGCAACGCAGTATGGAGCAACGCTCCTGCAACGATTCTTTCGTTTGTCGCAGGCGCTTTGGCACTGGGCCTTGGTCTGTGTGCTGCTCTTGGTTCGGCCGATATCGCCGCAAAGCCGGTTGTGTACACGCTGGTTGCTGTCGATGTTGTGCTGGCCATTGGTCTGGCGCTGGAAATCGCCGCTTTCTCTGGTGCGGGTCTCAACCCTGCCATGCAGATCGCAGGCCTGATCATTGCTCCAGTTGTTTCTGCAATCCTGGTGCTTGCTGGCGCTAAATTCAACAACAAGAAAACGCTCGCGATTGTCGTGTGCGCCGTGCTGGTAGTTGGCGTTGCCATTGCCCGTTACGGTTTCTACGCGACCTGCGCGATGTAAGAAGGCTGAAAGGGGGAACTAACAGTGAGTATGAATAATATTTCCCGTCGTGGCTTCTTGGGCGCTTCCGCTGCTGTTATGGCTGGTGTTGCGGGCCTGGCAGCAACCGGCTGCTCTGCGGAGTCCAGCCTTGAGGCCACCGATGCAATGGGCATGCCCGTTGATCCCGCAAAGGGCGGCGAGTGGACGTCGGCAGCATGCTGGCACAACTGCGGTGGCCGTTGCATGAACAAAGTCATGGTCAAGGACGGCGCGGTAATCCGCCAGAAGACCGACGACACGCATGAAGACTCTTTCGATTACCCGCAGCAGCGTGGCTGCGTGCGCGGCAAGGCGCAGCAGCAGCAGTGCTTCGGCGCCGATCGTCTGAAGTATCCCATTAAGCGCAAGAATTGGTCGCCTGAGAACCCGAACGGCGAGCTGCGCGGCAAAGACGAATGGGAGCGCATCAGCTGGGATGAAGCCATCAAGTACATTGGCGACCAGTTCAAGACCATCAAAGAGAAGTACGGCAACCAGGCATTCTTGCTGGGCAGCTACGGTTCTCGTTACGCGTTCGCTCCGCTTTTGGCATGGGGCGGCCACACCAGCACCGCCGACACCACTTCTCATGGTGCCTACCTGCTGAACCCCGATGTCACCATCGGTGTTCCTCGTACCGACGCAGGCGTGTGCAACGACCGTACCGACATGCTGAATGCAGACACCATTGTGTTTTACGCATCCAATCCTGCTTGGTCTGCTGCTGGTACGCCTAGCTACCACTACATTCGTGCGAAGGAAGCTGGCGTTAAGTTCATCACCGTTGACCCGATCTACACCGCATCTGCTCAGATGCTCGATGCCGAGTGGATTCCTATCCGCACCGGTACCGACACCGCGTTCTTGCTGGGTGTTGCTTCCGAAATGATCCGCCTGGACAAGACCGAAGGCGACATTGTTGACTGGGAGTTCCTGGACAAGTACACCGTTGGTTTCGATGCTGATCACAAGCCCGAAGACCTGAAGGAAGACGTCAACTTCGTTGACTATCTGGAAGGCAAGTACGACAACGTGAAGCATGATGCCGCGTGGGCTTCCGAAATCTGCGGCGTGCCCGTAGAGAAGATCACCTGGTTCGCACGTGAAATTGGCAAGAAGAAGAACGTGTGGCTGCTCCACAACTTCGCTGCTGCTCGTTGCGACGCATGCGAGAACCTTCCGCAGATCTTCATGACGCTAGGTGCTATGGGCGGCCACATGGGCAAGCCCGGTAACTGCACCGCGAACAACTACCATGCAAATGCTGGTAACGGCGGTCCGTCCCTGGTAAAGGCCGGCGGCTCGGGCTTCCCCAGTCTGAAGAACGACATTGATGGCGTTATCCCTGGTCCTCAGGTATGGGAAGCATGCCTGACCGGCAAGTATCGCATGGTTGGCGACTGGTACGCTGGCAAGGGTTCCCAGGCAGGCGAGGATCGCACGTGCGACATCCACTGCATCATTCATGACGAGAACGCATACCTGCAGACCGGCCCGAACATGAAGCGCGGCATTGAGGCTCATCGCAAGATGGACTTCGTTATGGCGAAGGCTCAGTTCATGACCACGCAGGCAATGTACTCCGACATCGTGCTGCCCGTTACCACTCAGTGGGAAGTTCCCGGCGGTCTGTCCGGCTCCAACCGCGAGTTCCTGTTCTGCTTCTCGCAGGTCACCGAGCCGCTGTATGAGGCAAAGACCGACATGGAGATCAACTCCCTGATCATGGAAGCAATTGGCGTTGACCCGAAGACGGTTTATCCGTTCAGCGCAAAGCAAGGCTTCTTCAACAGCATTGCTGGCGCTACGGTTATCAACGACGAAGGCAAGTACGAGCCGCTGGTTACTATCACCGATGCCGACATCAAGGAATGGGGCGTTGAGGGCAAGACCCAGACCGGCCGCGTAACCTTGAAGGAATTCGTTTCCAACGGTGGTTACCAGGTAAAGCGCGAGCTGGGCGACAAGTACTCTTCCTTCTTGGGCCATGCTGCATTTATCGCCGACCCCGAGAAGAACCCGCTGAAGACGAAGAGCGGCAAGTTCGAGATTACCAGTCAGGCAAAGGCCGACCTGTTCAACAGCATTGGCCTGTGCGACCACAACTACGCTCCGTATCCTGAGTATCTTGTTCCCGGCACGGGCTACGAGACTACCTTCAAGGATGGCAAGATCGGTGGCGAAAAGGGCGAGTATCCGTACCTGCTGTTCAACCCGCACTACTTCCGTCGTTCGCACTCTGTCTTCGACAACTGCCCCTGGTTGCGTGAAGCATGGGCAAATCCCGTGTTCTTGAACGCATCCGATGCTAAAGCAAAGGGCATCAAGGACGGCGATACCGTGCGCGTTTGGACGAAGTACGGTGAAGTGCTGCGCAAGGCTTGCTGCATGGAAAACCTTATGCCTGGCGAAGTTGGCATTCCTCACGGTTCTTGGGTTCGCTTGAATGAAAAGACCGGCATTGACGAGGGCGGCGCTGACAACTTCCTGACCGGCAACAACATTTCCGGCATTGGCGTTACCAGCTACAACAACAATAACTGCAATTTCGAGAAGTACAATGGCCAGGCGCTTGAAGACGACTGCAAGACCGATGTACGCATCCTGAAACTTGGCTAAGGAGGGAATCATGGCTTTTGGTTTTTACTTTGATATGACGCGTTGCATTGGCTGCCGCGCGTGCCAAGTGGCGTGCAAAGATAAGAATCGTCTTGAGGTCGGCGCTTTGTATCGCGAGGTGAAGAGCTACACGGTTGGCGCTTTCCCCGACGTTAAGACGTACAGCTACTCTGGCAGCTGCAACCATTGCGAGAATCCGATTTGCTTGTCTAACTGCCCCACGGGTGCTATCAGCAAGGCTGCCGATGGCACGGTTATCCAGGATCAGAGCAAGTGCATCGGCTGCCGTATGTGCGTTATGAGCTGCCCGTACGGTCATCCGCAGTACTTCCCCGAGAAGGGCGTTTCCGGCAAGTGCGACGGCTGCTATGGTCTGCGTGCCAACGGCGATCAGCCCGCATGCGTTGCCGGTTGCCCGAACCGCGCTCTTGATGCGGGCGATATCGACGAGCTTCGCAAGAAGTACGCTGGCGATTTGGACAATGGCACTATCGTGGTGCTCCCGAATCCCGACCTGACTCGTCCGCACGTTCTGGTCAAGACCAAGGATCTTGCTTTCGACAAATCCGCTGTCGAGCTTACTTGGTAGGAACGAGTTTTCCATTTGTCGCCGCACCGCATATCGCTTGTGGTGCGGCGATTTTTCTTTACGCAGTTTTTCGCTAAAATAATCTAACGCTTGTTTTGTCATGTAGCGTGATTTCACGCGAAGCTTCATGGCGTGCTGCACGGTGCGCTGCATGAGGTGTCGCGTGGAATCTCCCCTCTGAAAATGAATAGACAGACAAGCGCAATCCCTTGAAAGGAGCGGTATTATGCCTGATCAACAGCTCGAAATTCGCATTGGTATGGATCTTGCCTGCCGCACGTATCTTTATGACGTTCTTCACTCTGTATTTGGCGGCAATTGCTCATCCGAATTTGTTGCAAAGCTTTTCGGTTCGCAGACGCGCGAGATGTTTGCGCGTGAAGCAGCCGCGCTTTCCGATGAGGGGCTCTCTCTTGATACAGGGCGCGCTCTGAGCAAGATCGATCGCTCGCTGGGGGATTGCGCTAAAGAGGTTCTGGCGTGTCTTGACGAGCATCAGAACTTGTCGGCGGATGCTCTGGCGGATCTTGCTGCCCAGATGGAAAGCGACTTTACGAAGTTGTTCCAAATTCCAGGTGATTCGTACGTGCATGTGTGGGAGTCCCCGTATGTGGGTACCGAGCAAACCTTGTTCCAGGGCAGCACGCTGGATGTTCGCGCGCTGTATCATGCCGCCGGTTTGAAGCTTCAGGCGGAGCATCAATTCCCCGATGATCATATTGCCGCCATGTTGGCGTATATGGGCTGTATGGGCACGCGTGCATACGAGGCGTATGCCGATGGCCTTGATGCCGAATGCCGCAAGGCGCTGCAGGATACGAAGGCGTTTTTGGAAGCGCATCTGCTTACGTGGATCGATGCGCTTGCAGCCGATGTGATTGAAAAAGACGAGCATGGGTTGTACGCTGCATTTATGCAGGCTGTTGTGGTACTTGTGCATGTTGATGCGGTACAGCTTGATTGGCTTATGGAACGTATAGGCGAGTAAGGACATTGATGGACGTTCGGGAATACGCAAAAGCATTCAACCAGGTAGAACGCGACTACGAGCAAGCAGTTGCTGCGTTTGGCGTTCCCTTTGAGGCTGCGGAGTCGTGTTCTCGAACGCGCCGCGCGCACGTTGCCAACACGTGTGGATGTCATTGCGAAAATGGGGACACGTCTTTGTGGCGTGGCTGGATATCGCCGGCATGCTTGGCGTGTCGCACCGGCGAGCGCACGGCAACGTTTTTCATCGACTTGCGCTGCACGCGGCACTGCTATTTTTGCTTCAATCCGAACCAGGATCACTACGAGTATTTCCTTTCGCACCAGCGCGATATCGTCTCCGAGCTCAATGCCGCGCACGCTGCAGGGGCGCAATTCGACTGCCTTGCCGTTACGGGTGGCGAGCCGCTGCTGCATAAAGACCAGGTCGTATCATTTATCCAGCGCGCCCGCGAGCTGTACCCCGAAGCGCATGTGCGTCTTTACACGTGCGGCGACCTGCTTGACAACGCGTGCTTGGCGCAATTGGCGGAAGCGGGGCTCAACGAGATTCGTTTCAGTGTAAAACCGGAAGATGTCGCGAATGCAGATGCTCCAGTGTTTGAACGCATGGCGGCTGCTGTTTCTGCATTACCGCAGGTCATGGTTGAAATGCCAGTAATTCCCGGTACGCAGACGGTAATGCGTGAGCTGCTTTCGCGCCTTGATGCCATGGGCGTGCGGGGCATTAATCTGCTTGAGTTCTGTTTCCCGCTTTGCAACGCAGAAGAGTTCCGGGTGCGCAACTTCAAGCTGCGTAAGCATCCGTTCAACTACCTGTACGATTATTGGTACGGTGGCGGCGTTCCCGTTGCAGGTAGTGAGGCCGAAGCGTTAGAACTACTTGAATACGCTCACGAACAGCAGCTTCGGCTGGGTATACATTACTGCAGCTCAGACAATAAAAACACGGGTCAAATTTATCAGCAAAACAAGGCGTTTTTGGAAGATGCCGCGTTGCAGGCAGCGTATCCGTGGCTTACGTTTGACGAAGGCGACAAGCTTCTGAAGTGCGCGAAGTCGTTTGGCAAAGACGCAAAGTCGGTACGCACTTGGGCACAAGCGCGCCGCGTGCCGTTCGATTGGGATGCAAGCGTGCCGAGCGCTGCGGTGTCTCTTGAATCGTTCGAGAAGGCGCGCAAAGCGTGCTCGCGCGTCCATTTCGTGGAAAGCGCGAATGTATTCGAAGATCGCGAGGGTCAACCTTACTTGCGTGAACTGGGCGTTCGAGAATTCCCGAAGAAGAAAAACGCATAATTCGGCGATTTGACGGCGCGTTAGCTGCTCAGCGCCCAATGTCGTTCCAATTGCGAAAACCCTCTGTATTCGCAGCGGCTCTGCGCTGCCTTAAGCTGCGTCCCTTCCAAAGCGTGCTATTATATTTGCTACGCATTTTTTCGGCATTGCCATTTATTGTTGTTTGCATCTTTTACTGCCTACTTGGCGCGAAGAAAACATTTCTGCACGTCAAAGGCGGATTTGCAGCAATATGCACAATTTTGGAAGGATTCATTTTATGCTTATCGAAGCTCTAAAAGCTTTCCTATTCGGTGTGGTCGAAGGCATCACCGAATGGCTGCCCGTGTCATCCACAGGTCACATGATGCTGCTGGAAGAGTTCGTGAAACTCGACGTTTCCGAGTCTTTCTATAGCACGTTTTTGGTTGTCATTCAGCTGGGCGCCATTCTTGCCGTTGTCCTGCTGTTCTTCAACAAGCTGAACCCCTTTGCGCGCACGAAAACAGCCACGCAGAAGAAAGAGACGTGGGGCATTTGGGCGAAAGTCGTTGTGGGCTCCATTCCGCCCGCCGTCATTGGCTTTGCGCTTGATGACTGGATGGAAGAAAACATCATGAATGGACCGCACGGCTACCTGGTTGTTGTTGCCGCGCTTATTATTTACGGTGTGATTTTCATCTTGATCGAGCGCCGCAATCGTCGTCTTATCGCGCAGGCCAACAGCGCTGCCATTGCGGACTCTTCCGTTGCTGGCGCGTCGGGTGCTTATGTTGCGCGCCATGCCAAGCATGCCGCAGGTCAGAGTGGCAACGGGGAAGGCTCGCGTGCAACGAACGCCGCGAACGATGAACCCCAAGGCGAAAGCACGTTCAAGACCGAAACGGACGAGACTGATGCGTCGAGCGTTATTGCCAAGGTGAACAGCTTCAGCGAGCTTTCTTACGGCAAGGCGTTTCTTATCGGCATCTTCGAGTCTCTGGCCATTATCCCGGGTACATCCCGTTCTGGTTCCACCATTATCGGCTCCATGCTTTTGGGCACAAGCCGTACCATCGCAACGGAGTTCGCGTTCTTCCTGGCCATTCCGATTATGCTCGGTTGGAGCTTGATCAAGTTCATCAAGCACGGCTTTGCCTATACGGGCATGGAATGGATGATTTTCGGCATTGCGATTGTCACATCGTTTGTGGTATCGGTCATTTCCATCAAGTTCCTGATTGGCTATGTGAAGAAAAACGACTTCACGGCATTTGGCGTATACCGCATTATTCTGGGTGTTATCGTTTTGGGTTACTTTGGTTTGCGCGCGTTGGGCGTGTTTTAATTACGAGGTGTCACTGTGCTTGATTTAGATACGCTTAATGGTCCGCAGCGCGAAGCCGTGCTTGCCACGCAAGGTCCGCTTTTGGTTTTGGCGGGCGCTGGATCAGGTAAAACACGCGTGCTTACGTACCGCATTGCCCACATGATCGAAGACTGCGGCGTGAATCCGTGGGAGATTCTTGCCATCACATTTACGAACAAGGCGGCGGCGGAGATGCGCGAACGTTTGGGGCAGCTTATCGGTGCTTCGGCGCGCGGCATGTGGGTTTCCACGTTCCACAGCATGTGCGTGCGTATCCTTCGAGCAAATGCGCAGGTCATTGGCTTCACGCAAAACTTCACCATCTATGATGACAGCGATTCAAAGTCCCTGGTCAAAGATATCATGTACAACCTGGAGATTGACCCGAAACGTTATCCGGTGAACACGATTCGCGGCAAGATTTCTCAGGCGAAAAACGAACTCATCAACCCGCTTGACTACCAGGAGCAGGCTGCCGACCCCATTACGAAAGTCACGGCGCGCGTGTATCTTCAGCTGCAGGAGCGCTTGAAGCAGGCGAATGCGTTTGACTTCGATGACTTGCTGTTCTACACGTATCTGCTGTTCAAACACCACGAAGACGTGCTGAGCGCGTATCAAGACCGCTTCCATTACCTGCTTATCGACGAATACCAAGACACGAATAAGGCGCAGTATGAAATCACGCGTTTCTTGGCGCGTCGCGATAAGAACATCATGGTGGTAGGCGACGATGATCAGTCCATTTATTCGTGGCGTGGTGCGGATATTCGCAACATCCTTGAGTTCGAAAATGATTATCCCAACTGCAAAGTGGTGAAACTCGAAGAAAACTACCGCAGCGTGGGCAATATTCTGGAAGCCGCGAACTCCGTTATTGCGCACAACAAGAAACGCAAGGAAAAGCGCCTGTTCACGTCGCAGGACAAGGGCGACAAGATTCAGGTTTACATGGCGTCGGACGGCCGCGATGAAGGCGTGTGGATTGCAAGCCAGATTGAAAAGCAGGTGCGTGCGGGTGCGAGCTACGATGACGTGGCCATTCTGTATCGCACGAACGCCCAATCGCGTTCTTTGGAAGATATGCTGCTGCGTGCGGGTATTCCGTACCGTATTGTGGGTGGCGTGAAGTTCTTCGAGCGTGCTGAAATCAAGGATCTTATGGCGTACCTCACGCTTATCGTAAATCCGGCGGATGACATGTCGGCGCAGCGCGTTATCAACGTCCCGCGTCGCGGCATTGGCAAAACAACTGTTGATCATATTTCTGAACTTGCTTTTGACCAGCAGGTATCGTTTATGGATGCTGCAGCGCTTGCTGTGGCGGATTCAACGTTTCGTGCCAGCGTGCGCTCGGCGCTGGGTGGTTTCGTGTCGCTGATTGCCGAAGCAAGCACCTATGAAGGCGATTTACGCAAGATTATCGAGATGGTGATCGACCGCACGGGCTTGGTTACAGCGCTTGAAGTGGAAAACACCACGGAATCACGCGCCCGCATTGAAAACATCAAAGAATTCTTGACGGTAGTGGATGAATTTGTGGCAACGCACGACGAAGACGATGCGCTGTTCGAGGCTCCTTCCACCGAAGACCTTTCCGCCGCCGATGCAGATGCGCTTCTTGCCGCTGATCAGGTAGAAGGTGCACTGTTTGATGCTTCTTCGTTCGATGAGGAAGCGCAGCCTGCACGCACGTTGCGTGGCGATTCTATGGCGGACTTCCTTGAGTGGGTGCGCTTGCGTACCGATTTGGATGCGCAGACCGAAGACGGCGCAACCGTAACGCTTATGACAGTCCATGCCGCTAAGGGCTTGGAGTTCGATACCGTGTTCGTGGCGGGCATGGAAGAGACTATTTTCCCGCATATGAATTCATCGTCCGATCCGGCGGGGATCGAAGAAGAGCGCCGTTTGGCATATGTTGCTATTACGCGTGCGCGCAAAAAACTGTTCTTGACCTGCGCTGCTTCGCGCCAGCTTTTCGGCAACACGCAAAGCAATCCCGTTTCGCGCTTTATTGGTGAGATCCCCCAAGAGCTGCGCAAGACTTCCGGTTTGGGTTCCTCGGGCTTCTCGGGCACGGGATACGAAAAACGTGGAAGCCGCCGCGGTATTTCCGGCTCCGGCTCCGAGGCAGGCGCGGGCCGCGTATTCGGCACGTCAAGCGCTTCAGGTTCGCGCAGGACGTCTTCTGTGACGCCGCGGGCAACGTCTGCCACATCGTTTAAGAAAGATGCGGCGAAAATGACGTTTGCGGTGGGTGATGTTGTTGACCATAAGACGTTTGGACGCGGCAAAGTAACGAAAATCGATGGCGATATGCTGCATATTTACTTTGCGAAGCTGCGTGAAACGAAAAAACTGCTGAAAGATTACGCGCCTATCGTGAAAATCGGCAGTTAAGCTGTTTTGCGAAAGATGGCGCAGGTTGCGCGGGCGAAATCGATCAGGCAAGCGATAAGGCGGAAAAACGATGCTTTTCATTCTTACGGGCGTGATGCAAACGGGCAAGACGCGCTGGCTTGAGCGCCTTATTGAGCAGGTACGCGCATGCGACTTGCCTGTCTATGGCGTTGTTGCGCCTGGTCAGTGGATTGACCATGGACCAGATGCGCTTGCGGGACAGCGTTTTGAGAAGTTACGGATAGACAACATTCTACTCCCTCAGAATGAGCGGATTACGTTCGCGCGGCGGCCCGATTTAGCTGAGCGGGATTGCGAAGGGGGCAATGCAAACAATGGGTCGAAGGACGCATTGACGCGCTGTTCGCAATCATCGCAAGCAAAGCTTGGCTGGGCGATAGATGACGCTGCGATTGACCAGGTGAACGCGCATTTTTGCACTTTATGCGCGCAAGCAAAAGATTGCATGCTTCCCGAAGATATAAAACGAGCTACGGGCATTACCGTGCAAGCCCCAAAGCACCCTGGCCTTTTAGTGATTGATGAGCTGGGCCCCTTGGAACTCTTGAAAAACGGCGGACTGACTAGCGCTATGGATGTTTTATCGCAGGGTCCTTCGCCGCTTTGCGCTCATGCGCTTATCGTGGTGCGCGAGAGCTTGTGCGATACGGCAGCGCAGCGATTCGGCGATTGCTGGGATGGCGCTACGGCAATTTACCCGAGCGATGCAGCCTGCGACCAGGTGCTTTCGTGCCTTTATGGTAGCAAGTAGCGCCTCTGCGGCGAAAAGAATTTGTTGCCGGTCTCTCGTTCCCGACTATAAACGGACCCAGGACAATTCCTGGATCCGTCAGAAAATGCAATGCTCAGATTTGCTTAGATTGCGTTATACGTATCAAGCCTCTCAGTGTTCCACGAGATAAAAGCCCAGGTCACCGTACGTGGCTCCTTGAACGTGTACGTCGTTAGGCCCTCTTTTTCGCTTGCGTCTTCGACGGGCGCATTTTCTACCAAGTTAGTATCAAACCACACCTTCAAGCGCGCTTGCGCTTCAGCTTCATCGTGATCCGTGTTCGCCTTGAGTGCAGCTTCGAGCATGAGCTGAAGATTCTCCCAGGCTGCCTGCGGCGATTCGTAGGTGTCGTAGCGCGTGCTTTCGATGTAGCGTACCTCGGGCAGCGCGCCGAGCTGCATCAGAATGTTTGTGGCGTACCAAAAATCGCGTCCCACCAGGGAATCAAAGCCAATAACGCGCATAATGCGATCATCGCAGCGCGGTGAATAGCTGGTGGCTAGGGTGATACAGCATTTCCTGCGTGCAATGGAGTTCAAGCGCAGCAGAGAGTTTTTCAGGTCGGACGTGGCAATCGAACGCGACGCAAACGCAACATCGCACGATTTCGGGAGAATCCCGGCAGCTTCCCAGTCGCCTTCCCAGCTTACTTGCTTCGCTTCAATGTTCGTAAGCCCCTGCTCGGCGGCATCGTTTTCTAGTCGATCAAGCATGCCGCGTGAGAAATCGGCGGCAAGAACGGGGTGTCCGGCCGCAGCGCAGGGAAGTGCAAGCGCTCCGTTTCCGCAGCCCATGTCGAAAACGCGTTCACCTGGCCGAAGATCCGCCAATTGCAAAAAGCTCAGCGCATAATCGTTTGGCTTGTCGTTTATGCCGAACGTTTTCGAACGTTCATCCCAGTAAGAGGCATCGTCTGCCGCTTCACGCTGCGCCTGCAGCTCGCGCCAAACGTGAGCCCAATCGGTTTTTTCCAGCGAGTCAATTGGCGTTGCATGCGTAGTTTCCTGTACATTTATTTGTTCGTTCATCGTATTGCTTTCCTTGTGACGTGTCTTTTGCATCGATGCAGGTATACTTTGCTACGATACCATGAAATTGCTTATTCACCGCGCTTCTTTATCCTTGACCGACGCATTTATTTTCGGTTAATTATAATTGCTGTGGCGTAATTTGCGGTATTGTTGCGGGTGTCGGCAACGCAGTGAAGCCGTGCCCATTCAAGGGAAGCCGTTGATGGAGTGGCCTTGTGGTTGCGCTTATTCGACGCGCTTCGATTGTGATGACCTTTCGAATAGAAACGAGCAACCATGAACGTTGAACTTCTCTATTGCACGCCTAATCCCGAGCGCGCCATCGCGACTGCCGCGCGTCTTTGCTATGCTCCCGTTGGGGCAAAAAAGTTGCTGGAAACCATGACGCCTGAACAGGAGAATCGCGTTCTGTCCACCATTTTGGAGTCGGGACATTACTCCACGTTGGAGCATGCGAGCTTCACGTTTGCGATCGATGGCGTTTCACGCGCGCTTACGCACCAGTTGGTGCGCCATCGCGTTGCCAGCTACAACCAGCAAAGCCAGCGCTACGTGAAGTATGGCAACGGCATAGAAACGGTCACGCCGGAAAGCGTTTCAGAAAATGCCGAAGCAAAGACAGTCTTCGACGAAGCGATTGCCTCGGTGACGGATGCGTATAAAAAGCTGCTTGACCTGGGCATTCCTGCCGAGGACGCACGTTTTCTGCTGCCGAATGCCGCCGAGACGAAAATCGTGGTAACCATGAATGCGCGCGAGCTGCTTCATTTCTTCAATCACCGCTGCTGCAATCGCGCTCAGTGGGAGATTCGCGAAATGGCATGGCGCATGGTCGAGTTGGTGAAGCCGCTGGCGCCGCGCGTGTTTGCGAAAGCGGGCGCTCCGTGCGTATCGGGTCCGTGCCCAGAAGGAAAAATGTGCTGCGGCAATCCGTATCCGCGCGCGTAAGGTGCGCTGATATTGGGCGTATGACCTGTATTTTCAGGATAACACTTTATTTATAAGGAAGCGTAATCGTTTGTATGGCAACTGATAAAAAGGAAAGCGATCTTTCGCGGGCTTTTTCCGAAGATGGTGCGCTGAAAACCCACGTGGGCGGTCAGGCGCTGCTTGAGGGTGTAATGATGCGCGGCAAGTTCAACTGGGCGGTTGCGGTGCGCACGCCCGAAGGCGACATCTATACCGAGGAGCACGAACTTACATCGGGGAAAAAGCACGCGTGGATGCGCTGGCCTTTCGTGCGCGGTTGCGTGGCGCTTGTGCAGTCGTTGATTCTGGGCTTCAAGGCGCTAGAAATCGCTGCGAATCATGCATATGACGACGAGGAAGAAGAAACTGCGGAAGGGGAGTCTGCTGCGCCGATTCTTGATGAGGCGCAGACGAACGGCAAACCCGAGACATCCGATGCAGCCGCGGCAATTGACGTTGAACAGGGCGGCGGCCAAAACGCTGAGCGGATTGACGCGCCGACCGCCGATTCAGAATCAGAACAAGACGCTACGCAGACCGCCGAGCCAGAATCCGAACAAGAATCCGAATCAGCTGCTAATCAAAACCCCGAACAGGAAAAAGAGCCGTTCTTCGGTAAAGCTGAAATGGCAATTTCTATGGGCTTGGGCTTGCTTTTGGGCGTTGGTTTGTTTATTGTGGCGCCTGCCTTCATCACAAACTTCGTTGTAGGCGAATACGATACGTCACCCGTTGCGTGGAATATCGTAGACGGCTTGATTCGCGTGGCGGTTTTCGTGTTCTACATTTGGCTGATTGGTCGCATGTCCGATATTAAGCGCATGTTCAGCTACCACGGAGCCGAGCATAAAACGATCCATTGCTTTGAGCACGGCCTGCCGCTTACGCCCGAAAACGCGCGCCGTTTTCCCTGCTTGCACGTGCGTTGCGGCACGGCGTTTCTGATCATGGTCATGATTATTGCCATCTTCGTGTATACCGCTATTCCGCTGAGTGCGCTGTTTGGCGCCTGGGGTGTTCCCGATGGCGCACCAAAGTTGGCTCTGGTCATTTTGACGCGCATTATCTTCATGCCGGTTATCGCAGGCATCTCATATGAAATCACCGTGAAATGGGCGGGCACGCACCCCGAAAACCCCCTGGTCAAAGTCATTTTGTGGCCTGGTTTGCAAATGCAGTGCCTGACCACGAACGAGCCTGACGACAGCATGCTTGAATGCGCTATTGCCGCCATGCAACTCGTCCTTGACCGCGAGTCCGAAGAAGCCCAGAAAGCTCCTGCTGCGAAATTGTGAACACTACAGCATTTTATTTTAAATAAATCGTGTCATATAAGTAGGCATGCACGTAATAGAGCCGTCTTTGCGCAGGTCTTTCGTGTACACCAGATAAGCAGCGCCAACTCTTGACGGATATTTTTCAAGGAATGCATCGAGCGAAGCGTGGGTTTTATATCCAGAGGATTTTACTTCAACAGGGCATATCTTCTTTCCCCGGGAAAGCACGAAGTCTATTTCGTAATTCCTATTCGCATCCTCTTTAGACCATGTGTGATAAAAAAGACCGTTTCCGCTGGCAACAAGCTCTTGCGCTACCACGTTCTCATAGACTGCTCCTAGATTGACAGGTAGTCTATCTGCTAAAAGCGATTCGTATATAACGTTTTCGGTTACATCGGCATCCTTGAACATCAAGGTTACAAAAAGACCTGTGTCGGCAAGGTAGAGCTTGAATTTCTCGAGATCGATGGTAGCTGACATGCCTACGTTTGGGTCGTCGGCATGATATGCGGCGAGCACCGTTTTTGAAGCCAGCAACTCCGCCAGCTCTTCGGGTATGTCAGATGCCTGTCGATTCGAAAGTACGCTGGAAACATGATAGCGAGACGATTTTTTTGCAAGCTGCGCGGGGATGGCATCGAATAGACGCGAGAGGGCTCCGCTTGGACTTATCTTGTGAAAATCATCTTCGTAAAGGGAGATAATGTCCCTTTTTATCGCATCAACTTCTGCAAGATTGTTTGTTTCGAGATACGTTTTAACGGCTTGGGGCATTCCGCCCACGAGCATGTAGAGACGAAAATCTCGCATAAGCTTGCGATTCGTTTGGTCGCCAAGAGAGAGGTGCGATTCGAAGGCTTGCTGAAGCAGCGGTAGAGTTGCTTCGTCGTCGCAGGCCCAACGGAATTCCTCGAAATCCATAGGTCGCATTGGCACCTTACGCTCTTCACTCGGGAGAACAATTCCTTCGATGTTTTTTTTGATAGAGAGAAGGGAGCCTGTTTCAAGATAATCATAACGACCATCTGCTACAAGATGCTTTATTGCTTGTCTTGCGTTGGGGCATAATTGAACCTCGTCGAAGACTATGAGCGAGTCTCGTTCAAAAAGGCGAGTATTGTACTGCAATTGTAATTGCAAAAAAAGGTAATCTAGGTCAGATAGGTCTTCAAAAAGATCGCGTACTGCCTTGGAAGCTCGCGAGAAATCAATGATTATGTGACTGCGATATTCGTTGCGGGCAAACTCAGCAGCAATCGTAGATTTGCCCACGCGTCGAGCTCCTTCAATAAGTAAAGCTGTTTTTCCTTGTGATGTGTTCTTCCAGTCAAGAAGTGCTTTATATATTTTTCGCGTAAACATACAATTTACCTGCGCTTTTCCGAAATCCGCACTTTTTATATAGACAATTATACCGAAATCCGCACTTTTTATTTAGCTGATTAACCCGAAATCCGCACTTTTTGAAGATAGCGTGTCTACCAAAATGACTTTTGCATCTCGAAAAGCTGCCGTTACTTATCGGTCTGGATAAGGGCTTCTTGGGGGTCGATGTTGCGCAGCAGGGAAGAGTTGTCGAAGAGCGCGGAACATATGAGATCTTCCCGATTGAGTTCGTTGCATTTGAATCCAAGCAGATTTTCGCAGAACGCAACTAGATAACGGTCATCAGGGAAAATGCCAGCCGCTGCGTTTCGGTACATCGCCCGAACAAGTGCATCGCGATAGTAGCGCGCATGTTGAGCAAACGGCTCGTTTTCAACCTGAAATCCCAGATAGTTTAGATAGAGCTCGGAGAACACAGCGATAGTGCGCGTGTTTCCTTCATAGAAGGGGTGGATTTGCCACAAGAAGCTCATAGTATGGCAAAAGCTTTTCAGCTCATCGTTGGTAAACGCTCCATACGACTTTGCGGCTTCACTTGCGAATGCACCCTTTAAGGACATGTCGTATGTCAAGGGATCTGCATATAGAACGCTGTCGCCGTTAAGAATTTCTTCCTGTTTTATCGTGCGCTCTGTTTTGAATCTGCCAGCATGGTAAACAGCCTGGTCAAGGTCTTGGAAAAGATAACGATGGATATCAACAAGCATTTCTGGTGCAAGATAGAATGCACCGCGCGCAAGCAGTTCGACAATGCGCTGGCTTACCAAGTCGGCCTCTTCGAAGTCTTTGTGGCTGTCGCTTTCGACACCGCCTTTCCACCCATCGCTTTTGGCGGAATGGTAAGTGCGAATAAGCCCTCCCACGTCTTCGAGTGATTTTTCACCTGAAATATAAGATTGCGCCTGGTCTTCCAGATACTTTGACACATGCAGCCCGTCAACGGCTTGCAAACCAATAGCAACCGCCCAATAATGCTTGCGCTGGGCTTCTGAGGTGTGCTCCGCAGGACGCAGGTAAGCGAAGTTATCAAGGCTATCGGCAGACATGCAGGCTCCTTACGTATCCAGGGGTCAACTTCTTATACTTGCAAAGATTTTAGCGCATTCCCTGCTTGAGGATCAGTTTTCGATAAAAAGACCCTTCTCTTCCAAGGCTTTTCGAGCATGCGATTTTTAGCGTGGATTTGGCGGAAGAAGTACAGATTCATGACAAATCCCGATAACAATTGAGCGACAGCGCAAAAAATCGTGTATCCTTACGAAGCGTGCTGGAGCTCTTGCGCCTTTTGGCATGAGAAACTGCCCAGCAACGCATGAAAGAAGATCCCCGCACACGTTAATAAACAAGGGGTTTCGTGTGAAGGCGCGGGCTGAGAGATGCCCGCATGAGACAAAGGAGCGCCACATGAAACTGGTGGTTACCGAAAAAAACGATGCCGCGAAGCAAATCGCCACACTTTTAGGTGCTTCAAGCGCCAAGGCCGACAAGGTTTTTTCCACTCCCATTTTTCGTTTTACCGTAAAAGGGGAGGACTGGGTTGCCATTGGTTTGCGCGGTCACATTCTTGAATCTGATTTCCCCGAATCGCTCGCTTACACAAAACGCCTTGGTTGGCATGGTATAACCGCAGATGGAGAGCCTATTAAGGCGAAACTCCCAGCAAGCTTGCCTAAACCGCCCTTCAAAAAGAAGCGTCCGTTTTTCGAAGACGGCTTGGATTTGAAGCGCTGGAACATGGATGCGCTGCCGTATTTGGTGTACGCGCCCATCGAAATGCTTCCCAAGGAAAAAGAAATCATCCGTTCGCTGAAGAACTTGGCGAAGAAAGCGGATTCCGTTGTTATTGCGACCGACTTCGACCGCGAAGGCGAGCTTATCGGCTCCGATGCGCTGGGCTGCATCCTGGAAGTGAATCCGAATGCGCCCATTTCCCGTGCGCGCTATTCTGCGTTCACGAAGCAGGAGATCACGCACGCTTTCGACAACTTGGTGAGCATGAATGATGAGCTGGTTGCCGCTGGTGCATCGCGTCGCGACATCGACTTTGTGTGGGGCACGGTGCTCACGCGCTATCTGTCGTTGGTGAAGTTCGCCGGTTATGGCAAGTCGCGCTCGTCGGGTCGCGTGCAAACGCCCACGTTGGCGCTTATTGTGGCACGTGAACGCGAGCGTTTGGCGTTCATCCCCGAGGATTATTGGGTGATTAAGGGTCGTTTTGGCGAAGAGTCGGCCGCATTCACCGCCGGTCACGAAACAGCACGCTTCAAGTCCGCCGAAGAGGCAAAACGCGTTATGGACACCGTGGCAGATGCCACGCAGGCAAGCGTTGTCTCGGTGGAAAAAAAGCAACGCAAAGTGGCGCCGCCCGTGCCGTTCAACACTACAAGTCTTATGGCCGCTGCCGCTGCAGAAGGCATTTCCCCTGCTCGCACCATGCGTATTGCAGAAAGTCTGTACATGGCAGGCTACATCAGCTACCCCCGTGTTGACAATACGGTGTATCCTTCGTCCCTCGATCTGCGCGAAGTGGTTTCCGCGATTTCTGCGAACCCCGCATATGCGCCGTTCTGCAAAAAGCTACTGGCTCAGTCGAAAATCACGGCTACGCGCGGCAAGAAGGAAACAACCGACCATCCGCCCATTTATCCTACCGCCGCCGCAACGCCCGACAGCTTGGCCGCTGCCGACTACAAGGTGTACAACTTGATTGCGCGCCGTTTCCTGGCAACGCTTTCGGAAGCCGCCGTGGTGGAGGGCACGAAAGTGACGCTTTCGGTGGAGGGCGAGCCGTTCGTTGCCAAGGGTGACGTGATTGTTTCACCTGGGTATCGCGAGATTTATCCGTATGGCATGAAGAAAGATGAGCAGCTGCCCACGCTTTCCGCAGATCAGGTTGTCGCATTCGGCGGTGCGGAATGCACGCAGAAGCAAACGGAGCCGCCCGCGCGCTACAGCCAGGGCAAGCTCATTCAGGAAATGGAAAAGCTCAACTTGGGCACGAAGTCCACGCGCCACTCCATTATTGAGCGCCTTTACACGGTGAAATACATCCAGAACGATCCGATTGAGCCATCCCAGCTGGGCATGGCGGTTTGCGATGCGCTGGAGCAGTTTGCGCCGCACATCACGCACCCTGAAATGACAGCCGATCTTGAAGCAAGCATGGATGACATTGTTGCTGGTCAGAAGACGAAAGACGCCGTGGTGGCAACTTCGCGCGACCTTCTTGCCGAACAGCTCAAAGAATTGCTGGCTCACAAGGAAGAAGTTAAAGACGCGCTGGAAGATGCCGTTGCCGCCGACGCGTACGTTGGCCCTTGTCCGAAATGCGGCAAGGACTTGCAAATGCGGACGTCCGCAAAGAGCAAGAGCATGTTCATCGGTTGCGCCGGCTGGCCCGAGTGCGACGTAACGTATCCGCTGCCGCAAGGCAAAATCGAGGCGCTGGACACCGTGTGTCCCGAGTGTGGCATGCCGCAAATCAAGGTGACGGCGTTTCGTTCGAAGCCGCGCGTTGTGTGCATTGACCCGCTGTGCGAAACGAATAAAGATCCCGAAGTCGAAGTAGGCATGTGTCCCATGTGCGCCGCTGCCGGTAAGGAAGGAAAACTGACGGCGCGCAGGAACCCGCGCACGCTGAAACGCTCAATCACCTGCGAAAACTTCGACGAATGTCAAACGCGTTATCCGCTTCCGGCAAACGGTGCCATTACCGCAACCGAAGAAGTGTGCCCCTCGTGCGGCGCGCCGTTCGTGATTGTGACCACGGCACGCGGTCCTTGGAAGATTTGCCCCAACTACGATTGCCCCGATAACGTGGAGCAACGCGAGAAAAAGGCGGAAAAGTCTGCTGCGAAGGGTGCCGCGAAGGCGGGTGCTAAGGCGGGTGCGAAGACTGCGTCAACCGCGAAGGCAACGAAGAAGGCGGCAACTAAGACTACGGCTAAAAAGACCGCCGCAAAGAAGACAACTGCGAAAAAGACCACGTCGAAGGCTGCTGCGACGGCAGACACCGTGGATGCAACTGAAGAGAACTAGCAAGGGGAGCAAGAATAACATGAAAGTCGTCACCCCTGAATCTATCGAACGCGCGCTGGAAGAGAATATCCCGCAGCTTGCGTACGTTCTGCCAACGGATGTAGCGCAAGCGCTTGAGCAGGCACGACAGCATGAGACAAACCGTTATGCCGCCCAGGCGCTTGACTTGCTGCTTGAAAACGCACATGTTGCCGCAACCGACAGCGTGCCGCTGTGCCAGGACACGGGAACCACGTGGGTCTGCCTTGAGGTGGGGCCCGACATTGTGGTGCCGGGAAACGTGTTCTCGCAAGTCAACGAAGGTGTGGCGCATGCGTACGTTGACGGCAAGCTTCGTAAGTCCGTGGTAAAAGATGCGCTGTTCAACAGGGAAAACACGCAGAACAACACGCCTGCTTTCACGGATATTCACTTTGTGGATGAGCCGGGCGTATGCCGTTTGCATATCATGCTCAAAGGCGGCGGTTCCGATAACGCAAGCCGCGTGGTTATGCTTGCTCCAGGTGCGGGGCGCAAAGGTATTGTGGATGAAGTTATCAAGTGCGTGCGCGAAAAGGCTGCGAATGCCTGTCCGCCGCTTGTGGTAGGCGTGGGTGTTGGCGGTACGTTCGACAAGGTTGCCGGCTTGGCGAAGCAGGCGCTCATGCGCCCCGTTGGCGCGCCTGCAGCCGATGCCGACCATGCCGCATTCGAACAAGAGCTGCTTGACGCCATCAACGCTACGGGTGTGGGCGCTGCTGGCTTTGGCGGTGACACCACGGCGCTTACGGTGCGCGTGGAAACGGCGCCATGTCACATTGCCGCCCTTCCTGTTGCCATCAACTTGGGATGCTCGGCCATGCGCCGTTGCACCATTGAGCTGCAGCCGCAAGAGATTGATACGTTGCAGCAGCTTGAGGCTTTGATGATGCCCGCCAGCGAAAACGAACAGGGGGCTTGCCATGAGTAATGCAGAGGCAATTTCGTTGCAGCTTCCCCTTGCAAAAGACCAGCTTGCCAACTTGAAGGTGGGAGATAAATGCCTGTTATCAGGCGTTATGTATACTTTGCGCGATGCAGGTCACGTGCGTTTGCTCGATGAACTCCATGAGCAGGGGCGGCTTCCGTATGACCTGGATGGCCAAACCATCTTCTATGCGGGGCCGTCTCCTGCGGCAGCGGGCAGGCCGTTTGGCGCCATTGGGCCCACCACGTCTTCGCGCATGGATTTTGCCGCACCCGAGTTGTACCGCGCGGGCATTGTTGCCACGGTGGGCAAGGGGCACCGCAGCGCGGCCGTTGCAGAGGCTATCAAGGAAACGGGCGGCGTGTATTTTGCTGCCGTGGGCGGCGCTGCTGCCGCGTTGGCGAAATGCATTGTTTCCGAAGAAGTGATCAGCTACGCCGATCTGGGCACCGAAGCATTGCGAAAAATCCAGGTCAAAGACTTCCCGGTGTTCGTGGCGCTTGACGCAACGGGAGCATGCTTGTATGTGTAACGCAGAAATGGAACAAAACAAAGATCGGGGCATTTTCATCACGTTTGAAGGTGGCGAAGGTGCTGGTAAATCGACCCATATCTCGTTTTTAGCGTATTGCTTGCGCGAGCTGGGATACGAGGTTTTGTGCTTGCGTGAGCCGGGTGGAACGGATATCGGCGAAATGCTGCGCTCCATTGTGCTTGACCCGAAAAACGATTGCTTGGACGCGCATGCGGAGCTGTTCATCTACGAAGCGGCACGCGCCCAGATTGTCGCTCAGGTCATTGCGCCCGCTCTTGAGCGCGGCGCCATTGTGCTGTGCGACCGTTTCTACGACTCCACGGTTGCGTATCAGGTTGCCGGCCGCGGCCTTTCTGCGCAGTTCGTTGACGCCGCGAATGCCTTCGCGTGCCAAGGCACCGTGCCGCAGCGCACCATTCTTATGGTGAGCGCCACCACGGAAGAGGGCTTAACGCGTGCCACGAACGAAGGCGCCGATCGTATTGAACGCGCGGGTGTTGATTTTCATGCGCGTGTGAATGCAGCGTTTCTTGATATTGCGCGCAAGGAGCCTGAGCGCGTACGCGTGGTGCGATTCGCCGATAGTAAGGCGCAAACAGCGCAGCGTGTGTTTGACCAGGTGAAAGACTTGATTCCTGCTCTTGAGCGCGCGGCTTCTGCCAACGAGCATTTCTTCGATCGCGTTGAAGATAAATCGCTCTACGAGGGGAGCGCCTTGTAGCCATGCCCGCGATGCTTGAGCAAATCACCTTGCAGCCGCGCATCCGCGACCTGCTTATTTCTATGGTTGAAGCGAATCGCACAACGCATGCGTACCTGTTTTCGGGCCCGAAAGGCGCGGGAAAACTGGACATGGCGTGCGCCTTCGCCCAAGCGCTTGTATGCGCAGACCAGGGGTGCGGCCGCTGCATTGACTGCAAGAAAGCGCTTCTGCGCAATCATCCCGACATTCAGATAATCACGCCGAAAGGCGCTCAGGGCTACTTGATCGAGCAGATTCGCGAAGTGGTGACCAGTGCTACGCGCGCGCCCATTCAGGCCCAATGCAAGGTGTTCATTTTGGAAGACGTTGAGCAGCTGGGGACATCGGCCGCGAATGCCTTCCTGAAAACGCTTGAGGAGCCCAGCCCGCGTGTGACGCTTATTTTGCTTACGAGCCACCAAGATAGCGTGCTGCCCACCATTCTTTCCCGGTGCCAAGTGGTGTCGTTTCCTGCCATTCCTGAAGCGGATTTGATTGCGGAAGTCGTGCAGAAAACGCAATGCGCGCCTGATATCGCGCGTATCGCGGTGAACGTATGCGCTGGTTCACTTGAGCTCACGGAAGCATTTTGCACGTCCGAGGATTTGCAGCAGATGCGTCGTAACGTGCTGGATGCCCTGGAAGCGCTGCAGGAAAGCGATAATTGGGACACCCTGAAGCTCTCTGGCGGACTAGCATCGGGTGGAGAAAGCCTGATAGAGGAGTTGCAGGCCCAACAAGAAGAAGAGCTTGCGGTTGCCGACGACTTTCTTTCCAAAGGTGCGCGCAAGCAGCTGGAAGACGCTCACAAGCGCGCCATTACGGCTAAGAAGCGCCAGCTGTTTCATTTGCGCTGCAGCATTATGGAATCGTGGTTGCGCGATATCTTGCTGCTGCGTACGGGTTGCGCAAGCATCATGGTGAACACCGATGCCGCTGAAGGGTTGCGTCAGACCGCAAAAGCAACGTCGGAAGCAGGCGTATTGTGCGCATGCGCAGCAGTTTCGCGCGCAAAAGCGGCAATGGATTATAATGTATCGTTACAACTTTGTTTAGACACGTTACTGTTAGATATAAGAGAGGACCTCTATGGCCCGCATAACACCCGTTAAACTGCCATCGAGTTCGAAAACTCTTTGGTTTGATGCAAATGGCGTTGATGCCGTTAAAGGCAACGCCGTAATCGTGCAAACTGCACGTGGATCCGAGTACGGCACTGTTTCGGAGCCGCCGTTTGACGCCACGCCCGAGCAGCTTTCTTCGTTGAAGTCGTCGCTTAAGCCCGTGGTGCGCTTGGCAACAGAGAAAGACGCGCAACGCTTGGCTGAGCTGCAGCAACGCGCGCGTGACATTATGCCGGCGTATCGCGAGCTTGTAGAGGAAGAGGGGCTGGACATGCGCCCCGTTTCCGTTGAGTTCCTGTTCGACGGCGATAAAGCCGTGTTCTACTTCGAGTCCGAAGATCGCGTTGACTTCCGCGAGCTGGTGCGCAAGCTGGCTTCGCGCTTCAAAGTACGCGTTGACATGCGCCAGATTGGCCCGCGTGACGAAGCGCGCATGGTGGGCGGCATTGGCCACTGCGGCCAAGAGCTGTGCTGCAAGCGCTTGGGCGGCGAGTTCTGCCCCGTTTCCATTCGCATGGCAAAAGAGCAGGATTTGTCGTTGAATCCGCAGAAGATTTCGGGCATTTGCGGGCGCCTGATGTGCTGCCTGCGCTACGAATACGATGCGTATAAGGATTTCAAGGGTCGCGCGCCGAAGGTGGGTGCCAAGATTGAAACCCCCGATGGCGTGGGTAAAGTCATTTCGCTGGATGTTCCCAAAGAGATGGTGACTATTCAGGTTGAAGCCGACAAGAAGATAAGCGTTCCCTTGAGCGACATGTCGAAATCTGCTCAAGACGCAGCGCGTCCCGACACCGTTGATGCGGAAGCGTGGGAGCGCGCATCGAACAAGGAAGAGATGACCGTTTTCGGCGAGACATCGTTTGTGACCTCGCAGTTTACCAGCGCCGATAAGCTGGGCGAGGCAAAGGCTATCCATCGCGAAACGTCAAGCAGCAAGAAAGAGAAGCGCGAGCGCCGCGGCAAGGACGCGTCTTCGGGTCGTTCGGGTCGCCGCGATCGTGACGAGCGCGAACGCGGCAAAGATGCCGCCGAGCAGGCAGTACCTGTACGCAAGCCGCGCCGCCGTTCTACGAAACTTTCGGGCGGCGATTCGTCCGAGCTTACGGTCGAAACAACGCAAATCAAGTCCTCGGCAGGTAAAAGCGCACAGGGCTCTGGAGCGAAAAACGCTGCAAGCAGGGAAGACACGCAGAGCTCGCGTGGGCGCACGCGCTCACGGCGCAATAAAGGCCAGGCGTCTGCGACTGTTCAGGACGGCCACCAGGCTTCTTCGCGCGCAAAGGGCGTTGATACTGCAAGCGCCCATGCAGGCGCTAAAGCTTCTGCTCCCGCGAAAGAACAGTCCCGACGCGCCATAGCTGGCGGCTCTAAGGCGAATGCGGAAGCGGGATCTTCCGAGCACCGTCGTCGCCGCCGTTCGGGAAAGTCCGCGGCAGGTGAGCGCCCCGCAAATGGCGCGCGCACCGAGCGCAACCAGCAAGGCGCGCCCCAAGGACACGGACGCTCTGAGCAGCGCGAAGGCCAGGACAACCAGGCAATGCGCCCTGGTAGGCGCTCGTCGAGCCTGCGCCAGCACGCGGACGCCGCGCCAACTGAAAGCGCGCGCGAACATCGCGGCAACGCCGCTCGGGGCAGCCGCAATGGCGGCTCCGCGCATGCGAATGCGGATGCGGGCGCTTCTGCAAATGCACCCGCGAATGGGGAAGAGCGCCGCTCAAACCATAGGCGTCCGCGCCGCCGCAAGAGCTCGGGAAGCGGTTCGCCGGCGAGCGCATCTGGCGTCGGGGCGGGTAACGCCGGTCCGGGCAACGCTGGCTCAAACGGAGGAAAGAGCGACCGCGGCAAGGGCGGCAACAATGGTAATAGCGGCAACAATAAAGGTGGCGCTCAACAGTAGCAGCGCACATCCGATTCCGATAAGAGGCGTGTGACTTATGAAATTGAATGATCCTTTGCTCACAGACCTGTACCAACTCACTATGGCGCAAGGCTATTGGGAGTGCGGCAAGGCAGATACGCAGGCGTGTTTCCACATGTTTTTCCGCGATTATCCCTTCAATGGCGGCTACGCAGTGGCATGCGGCATGGCACAGCTGGCTGACCTGGTGGATGGCTTTGCGTTCTCTGAAGACGACTTGGAGTACCTGGCTTCCATTCCTGCGCCCGGCGGCGGCATGTTGTTCAAGCCTGCGTTCATCGATTACCTGCGCGACTTCAAGTTAAGCGTTGATATCGAAGCCGTTGCCGAAGGCGAGATTGTGTTCCCGTATGAACCTCTGGTGCGCGTAACGGGCCCTATTATGGAATGCCAGCTTCTGGAAACCGCGCTTCTGAACTGCGTAAACTTCGAAACGCTTATTGCCACGAAAGCCGCGCGCGTTTGCATGGCGGCCGAAGCCCCCGTGGCGGAGTTCGGCTTGCGTCGCGCACAAGGCGCCGCAGGCGGCGTGTGGGCTTCCCGCGCTGCGGTGGTAGGAGGATGCGCTTCTACCTCGAATGTGTTGGCAGGCAAGCTGTTCGATCTTCCCGTTTCGGGCACGCATGCTCATTCCTGGGTCATGTCGTTCCCCGATGAGCTGAGCGCGTTCCGTGCATACGCGAAAGCGTTCCCTACGAATTGCGTGTTGCTTGTTGACACGTACGATGTGGCACAGGGCATCAAAAACGCTATTACCGTTGGCCTTGAAATGCGCGAACGCGGCGAAAAGCTTACGGGCATCCGCATTGACTCGGGCGACCTTTCGTGGCTGGCAAAAATGGCACGCACGATGCTTGACGAAGCGGGCTTGACCGATTGCGGCATTGTTCTTTCCAATGACCTGGACGAATACACAATTCGCTCCATTCGTGACGAAGGCGCGCAGGTTATGTCGTGGGGTGTGGGCACAAAACTTGCCACGGCGTATGACCAGCCTTCCCTGGGCGGCGTGTACAAACTTTCTGCCACGCGTGAAAACGGTGATTCGGTATGGATTGATCATGTGAAAATCAGCGAATCGTCTGCAAAGTTGACCACGCCGGGCGTTTTGAACGTGCGCCGCTACTATTTTGAGGACGGTCACATCGCTGGCGATATGGTGTTCGATACGAACGCTGCCGTGAATGAAGGCGAAGTTATCGTTGATCCCATGGATGGTCTGCGTCGCAAGGATCTTTCCGGAAAAACGTGGCGCGAGCTGCTTATTCCGTTGGCGCGCGCGGGAAAAACCGTGCTTTCCGACGAACTCCGCAGCGCCAAGGCGGCGCAAGCGCGTACGAAGCAAGGGCTGGCAACGCTTGATGAAAGCCAGAAGCGCACGTTGAACCCGCATACGTATCCCGTGGGACTTGACAAGGATTTGTTTGACCGCCGCCGCGACTTGGTTGCGCAGCTGCGCGGCATTTCCCGCTAAAAGGAGGATCTTATGGCTGCAAAGTGCAATTTGATCATCGACTCATGCTGCGATCTTCCCCCGCAGTTTGTCGAAACCGAAGGCGTTAAGCTTTTGAATTTCCCGTACCTGATGAACGGCTCGGAATGCTTTGACGATCTGTTCAAAACGGGTTCGGCGCATAGCTTCTACGAGCAAATGCGTCAAGGCGTTATGCCTTCTACGGCGCAGATTCCCTATCTGACAATTCGGGATGCGTGGCGCGAAGCCGCGCAAAGCGGCATCCCCACCGTTTACTTGAGCTTTTCGAGCAAGCTTTCGGGTACGTACAACACGGCTCTAACGCTTCTGGAAGAAACGAAGGAAGAGTTCCCTGATGCAGAGTTGTACCTGGTAGATACCGCATTGGCATCGGTTGCCGAGGGCTTTTTGATTCACGAGGCGTTTCGTCAGCGCAATTTGGGCCTTTCTGCGGAAGAGTTGGCGAAATGGGCCGATGAGGCAAAATACTACGTGCGCTGCATCTTTATGGTAGACGACCTGGAAGCACTGCGACGTGGTGGACGCATTCCCGCGGCAGTGGCAAATCTGGGCGCAAAGCTTGATGTGAAAGTGCTCTTGAGCTTTGACTTGGACGGCTCCCTTGCGCTTACGAGCGTTGCGCGCGGCCGCAAGAAGGGCATGAAAGCCATGGTGGAGGCGTTCGCGAAAGACGCCGATACGTCTGAAAGCGTGATTACGCTGCTTGCCGGCCACGCCGATTGTCCGAAGGATTTCGAAAAGCTGTGCGACATGGTGCGAAAAACGAAGCTTGAGACGAATATCATTGAATGCAACATTGGCCCGGTAATCGGCAGCCACGTTGGTCCCGATATGATGGCACTTGTTTTTTGGGGCGATGATCGCCGCAGCGGTATGAAGCTTGCCGATCGCATTGCAAAGAAAGTGAAAAATAACTAATGGCTGAGCAATTTTACTTCAACGGAAACGCGGCACTTGGCAATGCGCTTGAAAAGTGCCTGGTAGAAGCTGGTTTTTCGCGTACCTCTGCTCTCGCAGATGCTGATTACGTGTTCAGTTACCATCCGCTGCTTTCGCAGTTGGAGGATGCGTATTTCGATGCAAAGGGTTATTTGGCGCAGACAAAGAAAGGCGCGTGCCTTATTGATTTGAGCCCCGCGACCCCTGAGCTGGTGCGCGAGATTTCCGCGATTAGCAGCACGAGCGGGCTGTTCTACGTGGAGGCTCCGCTTTCCGTAGCTGACACAACGCTTGATGACGCTTTTTCGCAGCAATCGAACTTGAGCTGCTGCGTTGCGGGCGACAAGCCCGACATTGCGAAAGCTCAGAAGATTCTGCAAGATTTCGTGGGCACGATTCGCGTGACGGGCGAGCCGGGATCGGCGCAGCTGGCGCACGCTGCTTGGACGCTTCAGCACACGGCGCAGCTGTTCGCCGCTATTGAAGCCGAGGCGTTATATCGTGCGTTCCTGCGCATTCCCACCACGGCTGCTGCGGCGTCTGCTGCGGGTGCGAGTCCTGCAGGTGATGCGGAAGCCGCTATTGCGCAGGCTGTTGTCCAGAAGCATTTCGCGGGAACGTATACCGTTGAGATGTTCATGGCCGATCTTTCCGCTGCGCTTACGGCTGCCGAAGAGGCCGATTTGAGCCTTCCCCAGGCAGAAGCTTGCATGAATTTGCTGGAGCTTTTGGCAATTATCGGCGGTTCGGATTTGTCTCCTGTTTCGCTGGCGCTTATCTATGACGAGGAAGAAGCGGCTGCGACCTGCGGTCTTGATTGGTCGCGCACGCAGGAATACACGCAAGAACTGGGCGCTCACGAGCACGAGCACCATCATGACGGTGCAGCAGGCGAAGGCTCTGCGGAAGGTGATGCCGATTCGTGCGATGGCACGCTGGACGACTTCGATGCGCAACTTGATAGCTTTAGCGGCTTTGATGATTCCGCAGATGCGATGGATGACGATTTCGACGAATTCGCCAGCGACGACGATGACGATGATGATTTCGGCGGTTATGCGGATTTAATCAACCGTTAGATTGACCAGGGGATATGACCTCTTTTATCGACAACAAGGCTACTGTGGCCACAGATGAAAGCAACCAAGCCTGCCTCGAAGCATCGTGGCAGGCTTTGCTTCCTTCTGCCTGCGATTGGTGCCCGCGTCGGTGCGGCGCGAACCGCGCTGCAGGCGAGAAAGGCTTCTGCGGCGCCGACGATACGGTTCGTGTGGCGCGCGCGGCACTGCATTTTTGGGAGGAGCCTCCGCTGTCAGGTGAGGCGGGAAGCGGTGCGGTGTTCTTTAGCGGCTGTCCGTTGCGCTGCTGCTTTTGCCAGAATGCCGTTATTGCCGCAGATCAAGTGGGTAAAGAAATCTCGCCTGAGCGGTTGGATCAGATATTCTTTGAGCTGCGCGACCAAGGGGCGCTCAATATCAACTTAGTGACGCCGACACATTATGCGCCGCTGATTGCCCCTGTTGCGCTGCATGCGCGCGCACAGGGTTTTGACTTGCCGTTTGTCTGGAACACATCGGGGTATGAAACGGTAGAAGCGCTGCATGCGATTGCTCCGGTTGCCGATGTTTTCTTGGCTGATTTCAAGTACGCTCATTCCGAGCTTGCCCGAAAGTTTTCACATGCGGTGGATTATCCGGCAGTTGCTTTAGATGCGCTTGATGCTATGGTTGAAATTACAGGAGAGCCACAATTTGATGAGTACCATGGCCAGTTTCGTATGACGCGCGGCGTGGTGGTGCGCCATTTGCTGTTGCCGGGACATGTGCCCGAATCGTGCGCTGCTGTTGAGCTTTTGTTTAAACGTTACGGCGAAAAAGTGCTGTTATCCCTGATGAATCAATACACACCGGTAATGGAAGCATCAAGTGCGGCCGCACAAAAATACCCTGAGTTGCTGCGTGCACCTTCCTCGAAAGAGTACGAGCAGCTGCTTGACTCCGCCGATTTGCTGGGTATTGAGGATTATTTCTGGCAAGAGGGCGGCGCTATTGACGAGAGTTTCATTCCTGCGTTTGATTTTACGGGCGTGTAGCTCTTCGCACCTGCGGTTGCGCGTTTTGCACACGGGTCACCCGCGCGCGGTTGGTTGCCGCAGGCAATTGCATCTATGTAAAGAAGGCATCAAGCGAGAAACGCTCAATGCCTTCCCATTCAAATCTTTCTATTAAGCACTTACACGCTGATGCTGCCACTGAAGCGGTATTTTCGCGTGTCGCTGGGAACAGCAGTGGGGTAGTTGCCGTCGAAGCAAGCGGTGCAGTATCCTTTTTCGGGCGCATCGCCGAGCAGGCGTTTTACCGAATCAACGCTCAAGTACCCCACGCTATCGGCGCCAATGATTGCGGCGATTTCTTCCCATTCGCGCCCTACGGCAATAAGGTTCTCGCGGGAATCTACATCGGTACCGTAATAGCAAGGATTCAAAAACGCGGGCGATGAGCTGCGGAAATGAATCTCTTTTGCACCAGCATCGCGCAAGCTTTTTACAATGCGGCGCGCCGTGGTGCCGCGCACAATGGAGTCGTCGATGAGTATCACGCGCTTACCGGCAACAGAGCTCCTAATGGGGTTCAGCTTTAAGTTCACTTTCTTCTCGCGATTGCCTTGACCGGGTGCGATGAACGTACGTGCAATGTACTTATTTTTCACGAAACCGATTTCATAAGGAATGCCTGAAGCGCGCGAATAACCCAACGCCGCATCCAGTCCCGAATCGGGAACGCCGATAACAACATCGGCCTGAGCAGGACATTCCTGTGCCAAGAATTCTCCCGCTTTGACACGAGCTTCGTGCACCGTAACGTCATCGAGCAGGGAATCGGGGCGCGCGAAATAGACGGCCTCGAACACGCAGAAGGAACGCGGTTCTTTCTTGCAGTGATCGGTTAAGCTGCGAATGCCTTCCTTGCTGAACACCATGACTTCGCCAGGTTCGATTTCGCGTACATAGGTGGCGCCCACAGCATCAAGCGCGCAGCTTTCCGAAGCCACAACATAGCCGCCTTCGGGTAGCGTGCCGTAGCACAGCGGACGGAAGCCCTGCTCATCGCGCAAAGCAATGAGTTTCGTAGGCGACATGATAACCAGCGAATAAGCGCCTTGGATTTTATTCATGGCACGGCTGGCGGCTTCTTCGATAGAGGGCGCTGTCAAGCGTTCGCGGGTGATCAGATACGATATGACCTCGGTGTCCGATGTCGTGTGAAAAATAGATCCTGTTTCCTCCAACGCGCTGCGCACTTCAAGCGCGTTCGTCAAGTTTCCGTTGTGCGCAAGGGCGGTATGTCCCTTCATGTGATTCACCACAATGGGTTGTACGTTATTCAGCTCGTTTCCGCCGGTGGTGCCGTATCGAGCATGACCAATTGCAATGGAGCCGTTGCCCAGCTGCGCAAGCGTTTCGGGTGGGAATACGTCGTTGACCAGGCCCAATCCCTTGTGGACCGAGAACAGGCCATCTTTGTTCACGACAATGCCGCACGACTCCTGACCGCGATGTTGCAGTGCGGTCAGCCCTGCGAATACATAATCGGCCAAAGGTTGTTCGGTGGGCGTGTAGATGCCGAACACGCCGCATTCTTCATGGAGCATATCAGTTGAACCTTTCGTTATGTTAAAAAGGGACGGGGACTTTTTAACATTTTTACCCCGTCCAGGTGTGTAAGATGCCATAGGTGAAAAAGACCCCGTCACTTTTTCACCTTTTGGCACAGGCGAGCAAGGCGGCGCGCTGCTTCCTGGGTTTTTTCGGGGGTGTTGAATGCCGTCAAGCGGAAGTAGCCTTCGCCGCAATCGCCAAAGCCGCTACCGGGCGTTCCCACTACCTGCTCTTCGTTGAGCAGCATATCAAAGAAATCCCAGCTCGAAAGCTCACCCGGACAACGCATCCACACGTAGGGGGCATTCTTGCCGCCGCAGTACCACACACCTGCCTCATCGAGCGCTTCCATAAGCACGCGCGCATTTTGCTGGTAGATTGCAATGTTCTCACGGCATTGCTCTTGTCCTTCGGGCGAAAGCGCGGCCGCTGCTGCGCGTTGCAGCACGTACGAAATGCCGTTCGTTTTTGTGGTTCGGTTGCGCACCCACAGCGCGTTCAAGCTCAAATCCTCGCGCTTGAGGGCTTGCGGAACAATGGTGTAGCCGCAGCGCGTACCCGTAAACCCAGCGGTCTTGCTGAACGAGCACACCTCAACCGCGCATTCCTTGGCGCCTTCAATCTCGTAGATGGAATGGGGGATGGTGGAATCCTGGATGAATGCTTCGTAAGCGGCGTCGAAGATGATGACGGCCTGCTTTTCCTGCGCCCAGGCTATCCAAGCAGCCAGCTTCTCGCGGGAATACACGGCACCCGTGGGGTTGTTCGGGGAGCACAGGTACACAATATCCGCTTTGATCGCCGAATCGGGCAAGGGCGCAAAGCCATCATCGGCCGAAGAGGGAAGATGCAAAACGCTGTTGCCAGAAATGACGTTGGCGTCTACGTAGGCGGGGTAGGCTGGCTCAAGGACAAGCGCAGATATGCCGCGCGAGAAGATATCCAAAAGATCGGCCAAGTCATCTTTTGCGCCGCTTGATACGAAGATTTCGTTTTGCTCAAGAGAAATGCCGCGCTGCCGGTAGTAATCCTGCACCGCCTGGCGGAAAAAGCCGGAGCCGACTTCTGCCTGGTAGCCTTCGAATGTTTCCTTTTTCGCCTGGTCATCAACTGCATGATGCATGGCATCGATTGAGGCGGCCGGCAAAGGAAGCGTTACATCGCCAATGCCCAGCTTGAGTAGCTCAGTGCCCGGGTTTTTGGACAGGTAATCCGCTACTTTTGCATCGATGGTGCGAAACAGGTACGAATCCTGCAGTTCCGTGTAATGGTGGTTCATTGAAGCCATATTCGTTCCTTTCGTGCGCCGTTTTTGATACGGCTCAAAACATCAGAACGCGACGAGGGCACAATTTGCTCTCGTCGCGGGCAGTTCAAACAATAATCAAGCGCTAATCAAGGGTGGTGCCGTCGTAGACGAACGCTGCGGGGCCAGTCATGAGCACGTTGTTCTCGTAATCCACCGAAACGGTCAAGTCGCCTCCGTCAAGGTGTACGGTTGCTGGCATATCGCGCTGGCACAGGTGCGCCGAAATTGCAGCCGCAACGCTCGCGCAGCTGCCGGTGCCGCATGCCATGGTAATGCCGCTACCGCGCTCCCACACGCGCATGCGAATTTCGGTCTTGCTTATGACCTGCACAAACTCAACGTTTACACCGCCAGGAAACGCGCTTGACTTTTCAAGAACGCTGCCCACTTCCGCAACAGGCGCTTTCTCGGCATCGCTCACAAAAATTACGGCATGCGGGTTGCCCATATCAACGGGAATCACGGGAATGGGCTCTGCCCCGTTGCGGGAAGCGCAGAAAGCGTTGATCACTTCGTCGTAGAAGTATCCGCAGTCAACTTTGACTTCCTGCTGCTGCGATACCTTCGCGTGGCCCATGTCAACGGTTACTTGCGCCGCTTTGCCATTTTCCACGGTAAGCTGCAGGTGCTTGATGCCCGAAAGCGTTTCAACGTCAATCTGGGTTTTGTCGGTGTACCCGCGGTCGTAAACATACTTTCCTACGCAGCGAATGCCGTTTCCGCACATCATAGCTTCGCTGCCATCGGCATTGAAGATGCGCATTTTGAAGTCCGCCACCGAGCTGGGAAGAATGCAGATAACGCCATCGGATCCCGCACCAAAATGGCGATCGGAATATTTGATGGCAAGTTCCTCAATGTTTTCGGGTGTTTCCTGGCAATACAGATACAGGTAGTCGTTTCCCAAACCGTGCATCTTCGTGAAGTTCATGGCTCTCCTTCCTTGGGGGGTAGCGCAGTAAAGGGGCGCAATGTGAAGCGCCCCTTTCAAGGTTGCAAACTGCTTATACGTAGAACAGAATCTTGTTGTAAGACGGTACGGGCCAATCAGAGGTCGGGCACAAAATCTCAAGCTGATCGACTTCGGCACGTGCAGCTTCCATCAGCGGCACCAGCTCGTGAGCGTAAGCATTTGCTGCCTCTTGCGGATCTTCGATTTCAGCAATTTCCCTATGCTTTGCCGCCAGAGCCTCGTAGGCTTTCTTCGTGGCATCAAGGCCGGTCTGAATGCGTACCAGGTGTTCTTCCTGCGTGGCGGTGTCCAGTGCGGGCATTGCTGCGTTGATGGACACAATGTGGTCGGCAATCTTTGCAGCATAAGCACTGATGGCGGGCAAGTACTGGCGGCGTAACATGCGGCGCATCGTGCGTGCTTCAATGTTGATAAGCTTGCAATACTTCTCCAGCTTTACTTCATAGCGGCTGCGAACCTCGGCTTCGGTAAGAACGTTGAACTCTTCGAACAGATCAATGCTCTTCTTGTCAACCAGGCAGGGCAGTGCATCGGCCGTGGTCTTGTGGTTTGCCAGGCCGCGACGTGCAGCTTCTTCTTCCCATTCGGCGGAGTAACCGTTGCCGTTGAAGATGATGCGCTGGTGGTCGGTCAGGGTCTTCTTCACGTAAGCGAAGGCCGCTTCCTGGAATGCTTCGCCTTCCAGACCCTCCATGGCATCGGCGAATTCCTTCAGGCTCTTTGCCATGGCAGTGTTCAGCACCGTGTTCGCATCGGACAAGTTCATGGCGGAACCAGGCATGCGGAACTCGAACTTGTTGCCGGTGAAGGCAAACGGGCTGGTACGGTTGCGGTCCGTGGAGTCCTTCATGAAGTTAGGCAGCACGTCAACGCCCAAATCCATCATGGTCTTAGCGGTGCCTTCGTATTCCTTTCCGCTGATAAGCGCGCTTACAATGCTGTCAAGCTCATCGCCCAGGAAGATGGAGATGATTGCGGGGGGCGCCTCGTTTGCGCCCAAGCGGTGGTCGTTGCCAGCAGAGGCAACGGTCATGCGCAGCAGTTCTTGGTAATCGTCAACTGCCTGCACAACGCCTGCCAAGAACACCAAGAAGCGCAAGTTATCCTGGGGGTTGTCGCCGGGATCAAGCAAGTTCTTGGTGCCTGCGGAAATGGACCAGTTGTTGTGCTTGCCACTGCCGTTAATGCCCTCGAACGGCTTTTCGTGCTGCAGGCACACCAGGCCGTGATGGCTGGCCAAAAGGCGCATCTTTTCCATGGTGAGCAGGTTCTCGTCAATGCCGCGGTTCGCGTTCGTGAAGATAGGGGCAAGTTCATGCTGCGCCGGTGCCACTTCATTGTGCTTCGTCTTTGCGGAAACGCCCAGCGCCCACAGCTCGTCGTCGAGCTCCTTCATGAATTCGTTTACCGTGGGGCGAATGGCGCCAAAGTAATGCTCTTCAAGCTCTTGGCCCTTGCAGGGGGAGTAACCGAACAGCGTGCGGCCGGTCAAAATCAGGTCGGTGCGCTTCTCGTACTGCTCTTCGGAAATCAGGAAGTACTCTTGCTCGGCGCCAACGGTGGTTACCACGCGCTGCTTCGGTTCGCCGAAACATGCCAGCGCACGATTTGCCTGCTCATCGATGGCATTCATAGAGCGCAGCAGCGGCGTTTTCTCGTCAAGTGCTTCGCCCGTGTAGCTGCAAAACGCGGTGGGGATGCACAAAACTTCGTCCTTGATGAACGCGTACGACGTGGGGTCCCAAGCCGTGTAACCGCGTGCCTCGAACGTGGCGCGCAGACCGCCCGAGGGGAAGCTTGATGCATCGGGCTCGCCTTGAATCAGCTCTTTGCCCGAGAACGACATAATGGCACGACCATCGGGCTGGGGGTCCAGGAAGCCGTCGTGCTTTTCGGACGTGATGCCCGTAAGCGGCTGGAACCAGTGCGTGTAATGCGTGGCGCCCTTCTCGATTGCCCATTCCTTCATGGCGTGTGCCACTACGTTTGCGACCTCTAGGTCAAGCGGCTCGCCTTCTTTGATGGTTTTCATAAGCTGCTTGAACGTATTCTTCGGCAGCCTTTCTCGCATGACGTGCTCGTTGAACACCATGGAACCAAAAATCTCTGGAACATTGCTCATAGCCGGCCTCCTGTTCGGCGTTTTCCTTTTCGCATGATAAAAAGGTACGCCGGCAACGTTTCCAAAAAATTTCAAGCGCGTAACACTGCGTTACAGGTGAAGGATGTTCCTTTGTTGCGACTTTCAAAAGGCAGAGGCTGGCACGTCCGCGCGAAATGATGATTCAAGGCGCTCACCTGGTGATGCGGATGTGTGCGGCAAAACCATATCGCTTAAGGCACTCATGGGTCTTTTGCCTTTTGAGGGTGGCAAGATCACGGTCTGCGGAAATGACCTTTCGCGCATGGCGGAGCGTCAGCGCGCGCGTCTGCATCTCGCTGCGTTAGAGCTGGTTGGGGGAAGGATCGAGTACTCGTCTCTTGATCGCAGCGCCTCGAACGCGCAATTCAAGATGGGGTTAATTAAAAGCACCAGCGCAGGCCGGTGTTTTTGGTCTCGAGGGCCGCTTTCAAGTCATGTTGTCGAAAAAATGAAGCTAATGTGCAAAATATTCCTGTTCGGGGTAGGTTAGAAGGTCTGAAAGCGCGCTTTTGGACGAATACTGGACATTTCCTGGTGCGCTAAAACGCATTTGCCCAGGTCGCTAGATTTTGCTGTCCGAAATGACTAAGTGACACCTACCCCGAACAGGAATATTTTGCGCATTAGGGGCGAAAAAACGACAAGATAAACTTTTAAGCCAGCTGACCAAGCCCGCTATGCTACTTGATGTCCAAAAGTCGTTTTCGCTCCGTTGGTCACCGTTCAGCGTGGGTTTTGTAAAAGCGAACAGTGGGTCAGGGTATATTCACCCAATGATAGAAAAACTACCATTTGTTGGCGAATCGTAAACGTTTCTATGGCAAATCATTCACAATTGACGCTGAATCAACGCAGGGTAAGAGCCTGATCGTTCATCGACCAGTCGAGGCGCCTCGAACTTGCAGTCAAGAGCCAGAGCCATTGCCGCCATGCTTTTCAATGTAAGATTCTGTCCATTTAATTTTTCGGATAAAGTTGAGGGTTTGATTCCTAGTTTTGCTGCCAAGTCAACGAAGGACATGTTTTTCGCGGAGCAATGCGCAACTACCTGGTTTGAAAAGTCCATGGATGCCTCAAACGCGATTTCATCTGCTGTTAGACGTGGCAAATCTATGTCTCCGAATATTGTTTTTTCATCGTACAATTTGCTCATCATTGCTCCTGCTTTCAAGTGCTTCTTCTAAATTTGATCTCATTGCATCAAGTTTTCTTAATAGTTTCGTTTGTCTGGAAGCGTCAATTCCTCGCTCGCTGACGGAGCCTATGGCCGCTGCAATCTTTCTTGCTGCCACTGCATCTCTGCTTTTCTGATAAAACTCTTTAATTGGATTGACTCCATCCTCAGTAAGGAGAAATACATTATTTGAATAAGTTCGATCCGCAAGAGGGAACGGTTCCAATGAATATCCCAAAGCATCACCACTCACTTTGGTCTATTTCGGTTATAACCGAAATTATATAAAGAGAAATGCGAATAATCAAGTGGTAGTACTGACCGAATGACTATTTTCAAGTGCATTTACTAAATGATAGAAAAACTACCGTTTGTTGATGAATCGTAACTATCTCTTTAATAAAGCTTGTCAAGGGTTGCGCGGAGTAGGTCAAGAAGCGATAATAGCTCGATGATAGAAAAACTCTTATTACGATAGTCGATTTTAAGAGCATGTGAATGAACGTACTGGCACATTAAGGATTTCCCCGTGTTGAACTCAAATGTAGGTTGTGGCGCAGCAGCGCCCTTTAGCATCCATGCCGCAAGTTTCCAGGTGGCTGGCAATGCTGCTGGCTTTTGGCTTGAATAGGGGCGGATTCGTGCTTTCTGTACCTGTGACCTGCATTGCTGCAGCTGCAATTGCATTTCTGATAACGTATCTTATGGTCCCTGTTTCGATGAAAATCGCTACGAAGGTGGGCGCCATCGATATGCCCTCTGAGCGACGTGTTCATACCAGCCCTACAACGCGCATGGGCGGTATTGCGCTATTCTCAGGCATTGTATTGACCAGCGCATTGCTGTTGTCGGTGGGTGTTCAGGCAGGCATTGTTCCTGCTGAGTTCGCTCTTGGAAAAACAACGTCGGCAAATGTATGGCTTTTGCTGCTGGGTTTCTGCTTTATGTTTGCAATGGGCGCTGCCGATGACATTCTGCAATTACGTGCCCGTACTAAATTTGCAGGTCAAATTGTAGCGGCATCAATCGTAGTTGCCTCGGGGATTGTTATCCACGGCATTCATATCACTGGCTTGCAGACGTATATCGATTTTGACTTCATGGCATATCCCATTACGGTAATTTACCTGGTGTCGTTTGCGAACGTGATTAATCTTATCGACGGCCTTGACGGTTTGGCGGCGGGTGTCACGTGCATTGCTGCCACTGCGTTTGCTATACTGGCGGCTGCAGGCGGCGTCTATTCGGTTCTGATTATGGCAATTGCCGTTGCGGCATCGTGCCTTGCGTTTTTGCGCTTCAACTTTCATCCCGCAAAGCTGTTCATGGGAGATTGCGGATCGCTGTCTCTTGGCTTTGCGCTGGGCATTGTGTCCCTTTCGGGTGCAATGCGCTATGCAGGATTGGCATCGATCGTGGTGCCGGTGGTTATTGCCGCAGTGCCGGTTATCGACACGTTTGCCGCTATTGTACGGCGTAAAATCAAGGGTGTACCTATTAGCTTGCCCGATAAGAACCATATTCACCATGTGCTACTTCAGAAGGGATTCAGCCAGCGTCATGTGGTGTTCGATATTTACCTTATGTGCGCTGTTTTCGCAGGTACTGGCATTGCGATTTATCGTGCGCCTACAAGTGTGTCCGTTGTTGTGCTGATTGCCGATATTCTGTTTGCGGCGTTTTTAATTTGGAAGCTGGGCCTTTTCGGCAAGATCATGGGTCGTTATTATCCCGAAGGCCGCTTGAGTCTACGCAAGAAGAAGCGCGAAAAGCAAGAGGCGGCGCTTGATGCCATTCGCGAAGAGCGCGGCTTGATTGAGAAAATCGACCCCAACGTAACACGTGTCCTTTTCGTGTCGCAGCATTATTGGCCCGAGCCGTTCGCGACAACCGATATCTGCGAAGAGCTGGTACGGCGCGGTTGCGACGTGACGGTGCTTACGGGCCAGCCGAATTATCCCGAAGGAAAGCTTTACCCCGGCTACGAAAACGCACACGTGACCGAAGAGGTGCATAACGGGGTGCGCATCATGCGCTGCAAGCTGCGACCTCGAAAAACAGGTGCTATCAATCGCGCACTGAACTATTACAGCTTCAAGCGAAGAGGCAATGCGCTCGCTCGTCTTTCAGGAGAAGGCTTTGACGTGGTGTATTCCTATCAGACGTCGCCTGTTATGATGGCGTGCCCGGCGCTGGAGGTCGCGAAGAAATACAAAACCCCTGTTCTGTTGCACGTTGTTGATATTTGGCCCGAATGCCTTACGGCGGGTGGAATTACGGCGGGTCGCGCTATTTACAACCACTACTTGCAGGTTTCGCGCAACATTTATTCCGCTGCCGACAAGCTGGCGGTAACATCAAAGCGCTTCACCGAGTATCTTTGCAACACGGTTGGAGTCAACGCGGAAGACGCTCTTTATCTGCCCCAGTATGCGGAAGATATTTTCAACGAGGCCGTGCCAAGCGCATGTAACATTACCCTCAGCGATTTTCTCGACAGTGCAATTAATGTTATGTTTGCGGGAAATGTTGGCGCGGCGCAATCGGTGCAGACAGCAATTCGCGCGGCTGCGCAGCTTAAAGACGAAGGATTCGTGTTCCATATTGTCGGTTCGGGCTCCGAGTTGGATAATTGCAAAAAGCTAGCTCAGGAGTTGCAGGCCAATAACGTGGTGTTCCACGGGCGGCATCCTCTTGAGGAAATGCCGGCCTACTACGCAAAGGCCGATGCGATGTTGGCAACTTTTGCAGACAGTCCCATTTTGGGATATACGCTTCCGCGAAAGATTCAATCTTATATGGCGGCAGGAAAGCCTGTTCTTGGTACAATTTTGGGCGCTGCAAAAGAAGTTGTCGAAGAAGCCCAGTGCGGTTTGTGCTGCAATGCGGAAGACGCGCAGGGTTTGGCGGATGTCTGCCGTGTATTTGCTGCGCTTTCTGCTGATGAACGCCGCAAAATGGGAGAGAATGGCAAGAATTATTGCCGTGAGCATTTTTCAAAAGATGCCTATTTCGATAAATTATGCGCCGAACTTGACGCGCTGAAAGGAACGAAGCATGGCTGCTAATATGAGCGCCTTCAAAGATAAAACCCTGATGATCACGGGCGGTACGGGCTCTTTTGGCTCGACCGTTCTCAAGCACTTTTTGGGTTCGGAAATTGGTGAGATTCGCATTTTCAGTCGCGATGAAAAGAAGCAAGACGATATGCGCCACGACCTGCAGGCTCATGCTTCCGAACTGGCAAGTAAGGTTCGCTTCTATATTGGCGATGTGCGCGATGCCCAAAGCGTGCATGATGCCATGTACGGCGTTGATTACATCTTCCACGCGGCGGCGCTCAAGCAAGTACCCAGCTGCGAATTTTTCCCCATGGAAGCGGTGCGCACGAACGTTATTGGCACCGACAACGTGCTGCATGCTGCCATTTCTCAGGGCGTAGAAAAGGTTGTATGCCTTTCTACCGATAAAGCGGCGTACCCTATTAATGCTATGGGCAAGAGCAAGGCTATGATGGAGTCCATCATCTACGCCAACGCACGCAACGGCGCTGGTCGTACAACAATTTGTTGCACGCGCTATGGCAACGTTATGTGCAGCCGTGGCAGCGTTATTCCTTTGTTCATCGATCAGATTCGCGAAGGTAAACCTGTTACGGTGACTGATCCGCATATGACGCGTTTCCTTATGAACTTAGATGAAGCGGTTGATTTGGTTTGCTTTGCGTTCGAGAATGCGCATCCAGGCGATTTGTTCATCCAAAAGGCCGATGCTTCCACCATTGGCGACTTGGCGGAAGCGGTTCAAGAGCTTTTCGGGAAAACAGGTGTGCAGGTTATTGGCACGCGTCACGGCGAGAAACTGTACGAGACACTTATGACGCGCGAAGAACGTTTGCGCGCGCACGATATGGGTAATTACTATCGTGTTTGCGCCGATACACGCGATTTGAATTACGATCAGTTTGTGGTGCAAGGCGAAGTCAACACGCAGGCTGATGAAGCTTACACCAGCCACAACACGAATCGGCTGGACGTTGCGGGCACCATTGAGAAAATCAAAACTGCCGATTACGTGCAGAAATGCCTGGCGGGAGAGTTGTAAGCATGAATATTTTAGTTACAGGTGCCAAGGGCATGGTGGGATGCGCCCTGGTGAACAACTTGAGAAACTTGCGTGATGGCAAAGATCGCACGCGCCCCGATCTGCATATCGAAGAGATTTATGAATATGATTTAGACTCCACTCTGGAGCAACTGCGTGAATGGTGTGCTCAGACGGATTTCGTGTTCAACTTAGCGGGCGTGAATCGTCCTCAAAATGCCAATGAATTCATGGAGGGCAATTTCGGTTTTGCCTCTCAGCTGCTTGATGAGCTTAAAGCCGCCGAGAACACATGTCCCGTTATGCTGGCGTCTTCGATTCAGGCTACTCTTGCCGGTCGTTTCGGCAACAGCGAATACGGTCGCAGTAAGAAAGCGGGTGAGGACCTGTTTTTCGCCTACGCGCAGGAAACGGGTGCGAAAGTTGCCGTCTATCGCTTTCCCAATTTGATGGGCCATTCAAAGCCCAACTATAACAGCGCGGTGAGCACGTTTTGCTGGGCTATCGCAAATGACCAGCCGTATACGGTGAATAATCCGTCCGTTGAGCTGGAGCTGCTCTATATTGATGATTTGGTGCAGGGCATGTTTGACTTGCTTGAGGGAAAGGAAGCGCGCTGCGAGTTCGATGGCGTGAATGCTGTTCCCGCAGATTTCGGTCGTTTTTGCTACGTGCCTGTTACGCACAAGGTAACGTTGGGGCAAATCATCGAGCTGCTTTTGCAGTTCAGGGAGCAGCCGCAAACGCTCATGATGCCCAAGATGCCCGAAGGCTCTTTTGCGAAAAAACTGTATTCACTTTATTTGACGTACCTGCCAACTGACGCCTTTAAATACGCGCTCAAAATGAACGTTGACGCGCGCGGTAGCTTTACGGAGCTTGTCCATACGGAAGATTGCGGACAAGTGTCAATCAACATCTCTAAACCGGGAATAACCAAAGGCCAGCATTGGCATAACTCTAAATGGGAGTTGTTCATTGTAGTCAAAGGTCATGGTCTTATTCAGGAGCGCAACATCAATACGGACGAGATGGTGGAGTTCGAAGTATCCGGTGATAAGATTGAAGCCGTGCACATGATTCCTGGTTGGACGCACAACATTATCAACCTGAGCGGCACCGAGGATCTTGTTACCGTCATGACTTGCAACGAGGTTTTTGACCCGGCGCATCCCGATACGTATTATGAGGAGGTATAGACGTGGCTTTTGACGTTTCTTTCAAAAACGACGGCCGCCTAAAGCTTTTGATTATTGTGGGCACGCGTCCCGAAATCATTCGCTTGAGCGAGGTCATTAAGAAGTGTCGCAAATACTTCGATACGATTCTTGCGCATACCGGACAAAACTACGATTACAACTTGAATGGCGTGTTCTTCAAGGATTTGAAGTTGGATGATCCTGAGGTGTATCTGAACTGTGTAGGCGAAGGCTTGGGCCAGACCATGGGCAACATCATTGCTTCGAGCTATGATTTGATGGTCGAAATCAAACCCGATGCTGTTCTGGTTTTGGGCGATACGAACAGTTGCTTATCGGTTATTGGTGCAAAACGCCTGCATATTCCCATTTTCCATATGGAGGCGGGAAATCGCTGCAAAGACGAATGCTTGCCCGAGGAGACCAACCGCCGCATCGTCGACGTGATTAGTGATGTCAACCTAGCCTACTCCGAGCATGCCCGCCGCTATCTGAAGGACACGGGGTGCGCCCCGGAGCGCACCTACGTGACGGGAAGCCCGATGGCCGAGGTGCTGCGCGCGAACCTCGGGAAGATCGAGGCTTCTAGCGTCCTCGGCGAGCTGGGGCTGGAGCCCAAGCGCTACATGCTGCTTTCTGCCCACCGCGAGGAGAACATCGACACAGAGGCGAACTTCACGAGCCTGTTCACGGCGATCAACGCTCTGGCCGAGAAGTACGACATGCCGATCCTGTATAGCTGCCACCCGCGTAGCCGCAAGCGCCTGGAGGCGGCCGGCTTCCAACTGGATCCGCGAGTGCGCATGCACGAGCCCATGGGCTTCCACGACTATAACTGCCTGCAGATGAACGCCTTCGCGGTGGTCAGCGATTCCGGCACCCTGCCCGAGGAGTCGAGCTTCTTCGCGAGCATTGGCAAGCCTTTCCCGGCGGTGTGCATCCGTACCTCGACCGAGCGCCCCGAGGCGCTCGACAAGGCGTGCTTCACTCTGGCCGGTATCTCCGAGCGAGGATTGTTGCAGGCGGTTCATACCGCCGTAGCCCTGGACGCCGAGGGCAGCTATCCCGAGGCGCCCGTGCCCGACTACGCCGACGAGACCGTGTCAACCAAGGTGGTCAAGATCGTCCAGAGCTACACCGGCGTAGTGGACAAGATGGTATGGAGGAAGAGTCTCTAGTGACGGTATACGCCCACATAAACACCGTGCCCAGCGGCTCGACCGGCGGCATCGTGATGAAGGAGCACAAGGAGCTTCTGGCCGCGGGCGAGGATTCTTATGCTTTCTGGGGTCGCGGCCGCGACGCCGAGAATGTCAACGAGATGCGCTTCGCCTCCGACCTGGAGGTGAAGCTCGACGTGCTTCAGACGCGCCTTGACGGCAAGGCGGGGTTCCACTCGAAGGCGGCCACGAAGCGGTTGCTCGTCAGGCTGGACGAGATTGCTCCCGATGTGGTGCACCTGCACAATCTGCACGGGTACTACGTGAACATAGAGATGTTGTTCGGGTGGCTTGCGAACCATGATTGCAGGGTGGAGTGGACTCTACACGACTGCTGGGCCTTCACGGGCCACTGCGCGTACTTCACATATGTGAAGTGTGCGCAGTGGAAGGACCGCTGCGCGTACTCGAGCCCGTGCTCGCAACTCGATACCTATCCCAAGACATACTCCAAAGCCTCCTGCAGGTGGAACTTCGAGCAGAAGAAACGCCTGTTCAACCTAGTGCCCGCCGAGCGCATGAAGCTCATTACTCCCTCGCAGTGGCTCGCCGATCTTGTGGGGGAGAGCTTTCTCTCGAAGTACCTCGTTGAGGTGCGCCACAACACCATCGACACGAGCGTTTTCAAGCCCACCCCGAGCGACTTTCGTGAGCGCTACCGCATTGGCGACAGGTTCATGATTCTGGGCGTCGCGAGCCCGTGGACCGAGCGTAAGGGTCTCGCTGACTTCGTGCGGCTGGCGGGAGAGTTGGATTCCGACAGATATGCCATCGTTCTTGTGGGGCTCTCTGAGAAGCAGGTCAAGGAGCTTCCTGCTGGCATAACCGGGCTTCAGCGCACCGACTCGGCGCAGGAGCTCGCCGCCATCTACTCGACCGCCGATGTCTTCTTCAACCCCACTGTCGAGGACAACTTCCCCACGGTGAATCTGGAGGCCGAGGCCTGCGCCACGCCCGTGGTGACCTACGACACGGGCGGGTGCGCAGAGACCGTGCGGCGGGGAGACTCCCGTGTCGTGGAGGGATACGAGGGCATCGTCCAAGAACTGAGAGAAAGGCTGCCGCTATGATGCAGAACCCCCTTTGGTCGATTGCTCGCGTGGTCAAGAGGAACGTCCTGTTCCTCGAGGCCCCGTTCTTCACCGATCGGTACATGCGCAAATACACCAAGTACCTCCAGAAGTGCGGCATGGACATCGCCGACTACGACGAGCACGGCTTCATCCACCAGTCGGTGTGGTTCGACAGCAGCGAGCGCTATTCGCTCATCAAAATCGGCCGCGCCGTCACGCTCTCGCGCGACGTCATTCTGCTCACACACGACTACTCCATCCGCAACGCGATCAACGCGTTCGAGGAGAACCCTGAGAACGTGAAGTACAAGTTCCTTAAGCCCATCGCCATCGGTGACAACGTGTTCGTCGGGGCCCGCGCCGTCATTCTGCCCGGGACCGAGATCGGCGACGATGTAATCATCGGCGCCGGCGCAGTGGTGAAGGGCAAGGTTCCCCCGAAAACCGTCTGGGGGGGGGCGCCTGCTCGCCAGCTCTGCACGCTGGAGGAGTACTACGGGCGGCATAAGGACAAGCATGACTACACAATTGAGTAAGGGGGCTTGATGACGAGCGGACAACCCATACGCGTGCTGCAGGCCGTGCCCTCTATGGGGCATGGTGGTATCGAGCACTTCCTCATGAACCTGTACCGAGCCATCGACAAGGACAAGGTGCAGTTCGACTTCATGTACCGCGTACCCTACGCGTGCGTGTTCGACAAGGAGATTGAGTCCATGGGCGGGCGCATCTTCAGGTGCATCGACCCCGACAGGCACCCCGTGAGGTCCGGTAGATACTACCGGGAGTTCTTTGCCGAGCATCCCGAGGTCCGAGCGGTGCACGAGCACCGCTCGGGCTGCGACGGGTTCTTCGGGCTCATGCGCGCGGCTAAGCGCGCGGGCGTGCCCGTGCGCATCCTGCATTCGCACAACTCCCAGAAGGGGTGGGCGAACAACCCGATAAAGGACATGACGGACGCTTTCAACGCGCCCAGACTCGACGGTTTCGCGAACGTGTTCATCGCGTGCTCTGACGTGGCGGCGCAATACCTTTACGGGCGCTGCCCGAAAGTGCTGGGCGAATGCACGGTCCGGCCCAATGCCATCGACCTGGGCGCGTTCGGCTTCGACCCGCAGGTGCGTGCGGCGGTACGCGGGCGATACGGCATTGTCGGCGACGCCTTGGTCGTGGGACACGTCGGGCGTTTCGTGCCGGAGAAGAACCAGGCCTTCCTGCTCAACGTCGTCGCAGGCCTTCGACGTGTCGGCGTGGCCGCCGAGGCTCTTCTGCTGGGCGACGGGCCGACGCGCGCGGAGGTTGAGAATAAGGCGGCCGAGCTGCGCATTGCCGATGCCATCCATTTTGCCGGGATACAGGAGGACACGGCTTCGCACTACTCGGCCATGGACGTGTTCTGCATGCCGTCTCTCTTCGAGGGCCTGCCCGTCTCCTGCGTCGAGGCTCAGGCCAGCGGGCTGCCTATGGTGCTCTCCACAGGCATCAGCCGCATGGCCGACATATGCGGGCATGCCGCGTTCCTGGACTTGGGCGAGGGCGCGAAGGCATGGGACGAGGCGGTTCGCGAGGCCGCCAAGGGCGGAAGGCGCGAAAACACGCCCACCCTCAAGGCCGCAGGCTACGGAATCGATGGGGTCGCCCGCGAGTACGAGGAGCTTTATCTGGGCGGGGTTTCCAAATGAGCAGGGTTTTCACGCAGGGTACTAAGCCCGACCTCACGGTCTACAAGGTTCTATGCGTCGGGCTCTTGGCACTCCAGGCGCTCGCCCTCGCCTGCGTGCCCGAGTTCGACGACTACGGGCAGATGTGTTTCGTTTCGCTGGCGCAGCTGGCGCTTTTCGTCGCCATGGCGATGGCGTCGCCGTGCCGTCAGCCCTTTTGCATCCTATTCCTTGTGGCAAACTGGGTTTTCAACTGCGGGCAGATCGCCTGCATCGCCGCCGGATACGGATCAGACGAGGTCTTGAACTTGGACTTCCGGTTGTTCGGTACGCAGACGACGATCGAGGCCGCCTTCCGCTTCTATCTGTACTCCCAGACCCTCGTCGCCGCCGGCGCCTTTTTGTTCCAGAAGCCGCCCTCCTACAAAGGCTCGAGCGACAAGGCGGCGTTCAGCGTGAACGTCAAGGCGGTCGCCAAATGCCTGATTGTCGCTGGACTGCCTTTTTGGCTGTACGTGAATATCTCCAAGATCGCCGGCGCCGCTACTGATGCCTATCGCGGCGTCTATTCGCTCGTTATCCCGGCGCCGGTCCAAGCCGTCTCGTTCTTTTTCGAGGCCGGCCTTCTGCTGATGCTGCTGGTTGTTGGGCGAGAGCGAAAGGGGACAGCCCTCTTCTGGGCCGTTGTGGCCATCAACGTCGTCTTCATGGCCACGGGAAGCAGACAGTACTCAGTCTGCTTTCTTGCCGTTTGGTGCCTGGTCTACTTCTGCTATCTGAGGGAGCTGTCAGCGGGCAGGGCCGTCGGCATGGTGGTTGCCGGCGTCCTGCTGCTTTTCGCAATCGATGCCTTCGGCGAGCTCAGGACCGCCGGTTTCTCGATCGAGTCGTTTTCCTCCTATCTGGTGAACGCGTCTTTCTTCGACGTGGTCTGGGACAGCTTGGGCGAGTTCGGTTGCGCCTTCAGCACGCTGGTGGTTTGCATGGGCTATGTCCCGACCGGACTTTCGTATGGCTTGGGGAGCTCCTACCTTGCGGGCCTCCTCTCGGTGATTCCGATGCTCGTGAGCTATTTCCCCGGCTTGAAATCGGCTACGCTTTTCACCCGGTTGATTCCCGGGACATCGTCCTTTGGCGGGTCCATGCTCGGCGAGTTCTACTACAACTTCGGGTGGTTCGGGCTGGTCGGCCCGTTCTTGGTCGGTGCCCTTCTCGCGTGGTGCCAGAACCGCCTCAACGAGAGCGACAAGGACGAGCGGCTCGTGTTCGTTTGGGTGGCGGCCGTTATATCCGTGTTCCTCCTTCTGTTCATCAGGGGCTACTTCACCGACGCAATTATGAAGGTCGTCTATGTGTTCCTTGCTGCCTGGATTGCGGACGGCGTTGTCAGGCGCTTTTCGGCGAGAAGGTCGCAGGCTCCCTACCGTGCCTCCGGGGGTGCGGCGGAATGACGGCGCCGTTCTTCTCAATTTGCATCGCGGCATATAATGCCGAGCGCTATATCAGCGAGTGCCTTCGCTCCATCGCGGCGCAGGATTGCCGCGATTACGAGGTCGTTATCGTGGACGACGGGTCGGCTGAGCCCCTTGCCTTGGACGAGGGCCTGCGATCCGCGTTCCCATCATGCACGCTGAGACGCACCGCCAACAGCGGGCCGTACGCTGCGCGCCAAGCCGCGTTCGACGCCTCGTGCGGCGAGGTAGTCATCTGCGTTGACGCGGACGACGGACTGCTCGACCCCTCGGCGCTGACGAAAATCAAGCGAGCCTTCATCGACGGCGATGTCGACATAGTGCTGTTCAACGCAAGCTCCTCCGATCTCAATCCTGCCCGCATGTTCGACTTCTCCGCGCTGGGCGGAGAAGGGGCCGTCTCGGAAAGCTCGGTCTGGGACTTATACACCAAAGGCTATTCGCTGAATAGCCTTTGGTGTAAAGCGTTCAAGAGAACGCTTTACACCAAAGGTGAAAAACCGAGGCCCCGTCTCCTGATGGCGGAAGACAGGCTCCAGAGCCTCGAGGTGATGCGCGACGCCAAGTCGTATTGGCTGCTCGACGAGCCCCTTTACTTCTACAGGCCGAACCCCGCGTCGACGACGAACGCGGGCTACGACCCGGCCTATTACCGGCAGGCCTGCTATGTCGAGGAGGAGGTGACGGCGTTCATGAAGCGTCGCGGCATGCCTCTCGACGGATGGGCGCGCTACTTCCTGGGGTACACGTCGAGCGCGCTTCTGGGCGTTCGATACAACCGTAAACTCGATGGAGCTGCACGGCGGCTTGCCTATGCGGATGCTCGAAACGAGAAGGCGCTGGCTATAGCTGCGGGCAACTGTTCAATCGGATCTCTTTCCAAAGTTGACACGCTGCGTATCTCGTTTTTGGAGAAGAAGCGTTTCGTCATGCTTGACATAAGCATGTTGCCTTGGAGAGTTGGATCTGGCGTAAAACGGTTGATCGCCGCGCTTCGCCATGCTTGCTGATAGAGATTAGAGGAGCCATGATTTCAACGAATGCAGAAAAAGTTGGCATCGTCACGCTTCCGGGCCGGTTCAACTATGGCAACCGCCTCCAGAATTTTGCCGTGACCGAAGTGTACAGGAGGCTCGGAATTGAGCCGGAATCACTTGTGCTGGCCGATCGCCCGAATGCCATGAGATTGCTTAGAACTGCATATTATAAAGTGCGCGGCACTGGTTCCGTTGCAAAACCTGAGGAACTTATGAGCCCGGGGCGAAACAAAGCTTTCCGACGTTTCAACTGCCGCATTCCTTCGCGCGTTATCAAGTCGCTCAATGGGATCGACGCTGAATATAGTCTGTTTTCAGTTGGCAGTGACCAGGTTTGGAACCCTGGATTCATGGCGTACAACGAGGATTTCTATCTGCTTGAGTTTTGCGCTTCCGAAAAGCGCATTGCCTTATCTGCAAGTATCGGTGTGGATGATGTCTCGCCTAAGGTAGGGAAGCGTATCGGTCGCGCTGCATTGGGGTTTCGGGGGCTTTCTGTTCGTGAGGGGCGAGCGGCGGAGATATTGCGTGATTACGCAGATTGTGACCCGTTTGTCGTTTGCGATCCGACGCTTGTGCTTTCTGCCGAGGAGTGGCACGCGGTGGCCGACGGGCGATGCACACCCGTCGAGCCGTATGTCTTCACGTACCTGCTGGGCGGCGTCGGGGCCGAGGCCTCCGACGTGCTGGACAAGGTGACCGACCACGGCCTCATCCCCGTGGTGCCGCTGTCCGACAGGCAGAAGCCCGGCGAGCCCGATGCGGGGCCGGCCGAGTTCATCGACCTCATCGACCATGCAGCCCATGTGGTGACCGACTCTTTCCACGCCGCGGTGTTCAGCTCCATCCTGCACACCCCCCTCACCATCGTGCACCGCGAGGGAGGGGCGAGCATGTTCTCGCGCCTGGAACAGCTCTCCGAGATGCTGGGCATCGAGGAGAAGGTGTACGGCTCGCCTGCCTACGACCTCGCGAAATCCGGCAACTATGAGGGAATGGACGAGGCCATAGGGCGCGAGCGCGAGAGGTTCATGGATTATCTGGAGGGCTGCCTGGATGGCTAGCCAGCGCAAGGCCGGGGCGATCCTGGGCTACGCGAACATCGTCGTCAAGAACCTCGTCAACCTGGTCTACACGCCGATGCTGCTGGCGTTCGTGGGGCAGGCCGACTACGGCGTGTTCCAGACCTCGAACTCGTTCGTTTTCTCGCTGTCGCTTTTGACGTTCGGGTTCTCGGAGGCCTACGTCCGCTTCTACACGCAGAAGAGGGCGCACGGCACCGAGGCCGACGTTCGCCGGCTCAACGGGATGTACCTCGTGCTGTACGTCGTCGTCTGTGCGGTCGCGCTTGCCTTGGGCCTTTTGTTTGCCTCCAATGTGGAAACGTTCTTCTCGGGCAGCTTCACGCCCGACGAGGTGGGGCTCGCGGGGGAGCTGATGGCCGTCATGGCGTTCTCGGTCGCCACGACGCTCTTCTCGACGGTCTTCGACGCTTACATCATGGTCCACGAGCAGTTCAGGTTCCAGCAGACGAGGCAGATGTTCACCTCGCTGGTGACGCCGGGGCTCGCCTTCTGCCTGCTGAGCCTGGGTACAGGGGTCGTGGGCGTTGCCCTGTCGCAGCTCGCGGTGAACGTCGTCCTGCTGCTTTTCAACGCCCGCTTCGCGATTGCGAAGCTTGGCATGCGCTTCGACGTGCGGCGCTTCGACGGGGCGCTGTTTCGGGCCGTCGCCGCCTTTAGCGCTTGGATCTTCATCAACCAGGTCTGCGAGCTCGTTAACCAGAGCGTGCCCAACATGCTCCTGGGGGCGCTCGCCGGTGCCACGACGGTCGCGGTCTTCGCCGTCTCCATCCAGATAAGGAGCGTGTTCGTATCCCTGTCGCTTGTCATGTCGAACGTCTTCGTCCCCAAAATCAACCGCATCGTCGCCGCCTCCGACGATAACGTCGAGCTCACGAGGCTCATGACGCGCGTGGGGCGTTACCAGATGCTTCTGTTCTGCTGGGTGTACTGTGGGTTTGTGCTGCTGGGGCGGTTCTTCATCGCCCACTGGGCGGGAGAGGGATTCCTGGACGCCTACTACCTGATCTGCGCCATGGCGTTGCCTTTGGCGGTGCCGCTTTGCCAGAACATGGGGATCGAGATACAGAGGGCGAAGAACAGGCACAAGGCCCGCTCCCTCGTGTACCTGGGGATATCCTGCATCAACGTCGTCTTCACCTGGTTCGCCACCCCCTGCCTCGGCTACTGGGCGCCCGCCGTCGCCTACATCGCCAGCATAACGCTGGGCAACGGCTTGTTCATGAACTGGTATTACCAGAAGCGCATCGGTCTGGACATGGTGTTCTTCTGGAAGAGGAACCTGCCGGTGGTACTGGCGTCCGCGGCTGTGCTCGCCGCGTGCATGGGCGTCGCCCAGTCCGTTCCCGTCTCGAGTTGGGCCGCCTTCTTCGCCTGGGGAGTTGCGTACACGGTCGTGTTCGCTGCTGCTATGTGGCGCTTCGTGCTGGATAAAGACGAGAGGGTCTCGGTGGCGGCCAAGCTTCCGTTCCTGCGTTAGGGGTTCTGCCTTATGGAGAGGGAAATGCCTAAGATAGTTTGTTTGGGTGACGCGTGCTGTGGCTGTGGCGCGTGCGTCGCGAAGTGCCCGAAGGGCTGCATAGAGATGAGGCCGGACTGGTGCGGGTTTCTGCATCCCGCAGTCGACGAGGAATCTTGCGTCAGATGCGACGCGTGCAACGCCGCGTGCCCAGCAATGGCCGAACGGCAGGAAGATGGGCTTGAAGGCGTTATCTGGGCGAAGTCCAAGGATATCACCGAAAGGCTCAACTCCTCCTCGGGCGGCGTTTTCGCGCTGCTTGCACATGATGTGCTGGAGGCCGACGGCGTCGTGTGCGGCGCCGCTTGGGCCGATGGCTGCAAGCATGTGAGGCACGTGCTCGTGGACTCCGAAGGCGGGCTCGACTCCGTCATGCGCTCCAAGTACGTGCAGAGCTCGGTGGGCCGCGAGGTCTACGAGGGCGTGCGTGCGGCGCTTCGGGCCGGCAGGCGCGTGCTATTCGCGGGCACGGCGTGCCAGGTGGCGGGCATGAGGGCGTACCTGGGAAAGCTCGCCGACTCCGACGGCTTCCTGACGGTTGACGTCATCTGCCACGGAGTCCCCTCGCCGCTCCTATGGGAGAGGTGGGCCGAGTACAAGGAAGGCTGCGCGAATGCGCCGCTTCGCGGCGTGAATATGCGGAGTAAGACAACCGGATGGTTGTCTTACTCCGCTATGTACGAGTACATAGCGGAGAAAGACGGCGCTCCCGTCTGCGACGGGAGCGTGTTCGGGGACGACTGGTACATGAAGGCGTTTCTGCAGAATGCGAGCCTTCGTAAGTCGTGCTTTTCGTGCCCCGTGAAGCGCTCGTGCGGCTCAGACGTCACCTTGGGCGACTTTTGGGGAATCCAGTCCGCCCACCCCGAGGTCGACTATGAGGGCGGCGTGTCCGCCGTGTTCGCCAACACGGCGAAGGGGCTCTCCGTCGTCGAGTCGCTGAAACCTCGGCTTGAATGGGGCAAGTCCTCGCTCGAGAAGGTGCTGCCGGGCAATTCCAGTTTACTGAGGTCCGTATCCCCTTATGAGGGTCGCGATGAGTTTATGTGTGATCTTGGGGCCAACGTGAGCATCGGCAGTCTAGAGGAGAAGTATGCGTTTAAGATAAAAGTTACGCTTAGTCAGCGGGTTCGCGGATTGTTGTCTAGAGTCAAACGTTGGCTTTTGGAAGATCATGGCTGATGGCAAGCATAATCAGCCAGCCAATTCACTGCAATTGGCGTTGCCTGGTGGTTTTCGTGTTTAAATGCTTAAGGCTCTATTGGAACGAAAACGGGGCAGATTCAGATTCATGGGGGCGCGCCTCACCGTGCTGTCGCTGCATCCCGTCGCGGCCGCGACGTCCGCAGGCGGCTGACCCATGGCCGACACCTCATGATCCCCGGTATCTGGTCATTATATGCCTCCTAGAAACGAAAACGGCACGGTCTTCCTTGCTGTGCCGTCGCCGATTTTAGAAGCGCGCGTATCGGTCGTGCGCCTGATGCATTTGAGTTATCGGGGGTTGGTCATTTGAATTGTTACGGTGGACGCATATCGACGTTGAACGTAGGAAAGGGTATCTGGACGAGTCGTCATTCTTGTCTGTCCCTAAACTCGTGTAGTGTCTGACAGCGAATCATATGCTTTCAGCGGGCCTTACGAATGTTGCCTAGCTCTTCCGGATGAATATCTTTCGTCTGGGAAGGCTGGTTAATCATCTGTTTTCAGAGCGCCGAATGCCGTTCTGTACGTTCTGGCTTATGGTAGGGCGAATAAGCAATCCTCCTATGGTTTGTCGATAGATATTTGGCCGCACATCGGATATTGCGAGCCACCTTCATCGTTCTGACATATAATAATCTCTCCAAAAAATATGAGGAGGTGAGCCGGTCATGGCCACGAACGATCAGGTAAAGCAACTGGCAAAGGCCTACCTGGACGCGAATGACGACGCGTTCAGGACCGGCTTGCTCCAGATTGGCGCGGCGGAGGCCAAGAAGGGCCATACATCGGCGGCCCGCGAGATGAAGGAACTCGCAGACCGGATAAAGGGGCGTCCGCGGGGCAAGATACTCAATCTGGGCTTGGTGGATGGGCTTTTCCAGGTTAGCCACCCCAACACGAGACTCGACGAGCTTATCGTATCGGATGCCGTGAAGGACAAACTTCGTCGAATCGTCGACGAATATCGCAACCGCGGCAAGCTCGCCGCGTACGGCTATGCCAACCGCAGGCGTATCCTGCTCGAGGGTGCCCCGGGTACCGGCAAGACCATGACGGCCTCGGTGATTGCCTCCGAGCTGGGCATGACGCTCTACATCGTGCAGATGGACAAGCTCATAACCAAGTACATGGGCGAGACGAGCGTGAAGCTCCGCCAGATATTCGATGCCATCCAGCACAACGTCGGCGTGTACCTGTTTGACGAGTTCGATGCCATCGGCGCCGACAGGGGACTGGACAACGAGGTCGGCGAGATGCGGCGTATTCTGAACTCGTTCCTACAGTTCATCGAGGCGGACAGCTCCGAAAGCATCGTCATAGCCGCGACCAACAACAAGCAGATGCTCGACCGCGCTCTGTTCCGCAGGTTCGACGACGTGCTCCACTACGGCCTTCCCACGGCCGAGGAGGCGGGCATGATCGCCGAGTCCGTCATTGGCGGGTACGATACCAAGTTTTTTGCATCCGACAAGCTTTCGGAGAGGCTCGCGCGGCTCTGCCAGGCCGAAATCGTGGGCGTATGCCGGGACGCCATAAAGGATGCCCTGCTCTCCGGTGGGCCCGTGACCAACGAGGGCGTGCTCGCTCTGTGCGATGAGCGTCTGGGCATCTACGGTCCCTCCGACACCGAGAAGCTGGCCGGCTAAATGGGGAAGCCGAACATCGTCCTGTCGATAGAGCCGACATCCCGTCCCTTCGCGCCCGTCGGCGGTGGCGGTGACGCGAAGAGGGCGAAGCGTTCCGTTGCTGAGCATGCCGCGAAGCTGAGCGCCGAGCTCGCCCATGCTGCTGCTGAAGACAAAGCCGCCGAGGCAAGGGGCGGTTCATACCTCACCTTCACGAGCGCCGAGGGCTTCGACCTCGAGGTCGACAGCTTGGAGAACAAGCCCGGCAAGATCGTTGTGCTGAATTCGTCTCGCGACGAGAAGAGCGGCGTGATGACGGCGACGGTCTTTGTACCCACGAAGAAATCCGAGTTCTTCAGTGACCGAGTTGCGCAGTATGGCGACCCTGCACAGAAGACAAAGAAGGGCAAACCCAAGAACGAGAAGCTTGTCGAGAGCATCGAAGCTGTCAAGAAAGCAAGCGTTAGGGATTTGTGGGACGGTCCAGCCGACGAGTTCCCCGGTGCGCTTCCCAAATGGTGCGAGCTTTGGCTCGACGTGTTTGCTGTGGAGTATGCCGAGCTCAACCTCCGTCTCGAACGCGCGTGCCACGAAATCGGCATCACTCTTTCGAAGGAAGAGCTTGTTTTCCCTGAGGTGGCCGTGCGCATGCTCAGGGCCGACGGATCGGGCCTGCAGAGACTGTTCGACGATGTGGGGTACATTGAGTCCATTCGGCCCTGCGGCATCCCCGTTTCCGAGATAACCAACCTCGACGCCAGGAGCCAGAGGGAGTTCGTCAACGACATGGCCGACCGCCTATCTACCGAATTGGGCGATACATCGGTGTGCGTTCTCGACTCCGGAGTGAATCGGGCGCACCCGCTTCTGGCCCCGGTCGTTGACGACGAATCAGTGTTGTCGGCAGACCCTGCGTGGTCTGGCCTGGACGTCAACGGCCACGGAACGGAGATGGCGGGCGTTGCCGCCCATGGCGATTTGAGGCGGCACTTCGAATCCAGAGATGGGTTCCTCGCTCGTCATGCGGTCGAATCGGTCGAGATACTGCCGCCCAAAGGCGAGAACGAGGAGCACTTGTATGGGGCCATCACCCACGACGCCGTTTACGTTGCGGAAATCGAGCGTCCAGCCCGAAGGCGCGCGTTCTGCATGGCGGTCACCGAGGGAAAGGAGCATGAAGACGGCAGGCCCTCCGCATGGTCGGCCGAAATCGATAGCCTCGCTTCGGGGGCCGGAGAAGACGATGATGGAAAACGTCTTTTCCTCATCAGTGCCGGTAATATTCAACCCTCGGAATTCAGGAATATGGATTCTTATGCAGAGTGCAACATGATGCACTCTGTCCAGAGCCCCGCCGAGGCGTGGAACGCGCTGACAGTCGGCGCGTACGTAGGCGACGACGCCCGCATTGTTGAGCGTGGTGCCGAGGGGTGGCATGCCGCCGTCGAGCCCGGATCGCTGGCGCCTCACAGTAGAACTTCCGTCTTGTGGGATGGCTCGTGGCCCATCAAACCCGAGATATGCCTCGTTGGCGGCAATGTTGCGGCAGATGGTTTCGGCAATCATATGGATGTCGACGACCTTGGCGTGCTTACCACGAGCAAGGATATCCCTCGATTCTATTTCGATGCTCTTCATGCGACAAGCGCCGCTACGGGATCAGCTTCTTGGATGGCTGCGGAAGTCATGCGCGCGAATCCCAGTTTGTGGCCCGAGACCGTGAGGGCGCTGCTTGTGCACTCCGCTCGTTGGACCGACCAAATGAAGAAAGACTTCCTTTCCGATGGCGATTCGACCAAAACGGGCCGGAGGAATCTGCTGAGGTCGTGCGGGTGGGGCGTGCCGAGCCTCGAACGCGCATTGGAATCGCTGGACAACCGGGTGAACCTGATTGTCCAGAGGGAGATGACGCCTTTCACCGAGGACGGCAAGCTCAATGAGATGCACCTTTACGAGCTGCCCTGGCCACAGGAGGAACTGCTCAAGTTAGCGGACAAACAGGCGGAACTGCGCGTGACGCTTTCATATTTTGTGGAGCCCAACCCCAGCGCCAGGGGGCGATCGACGAAGTTCCAATACCAGTCCTTGGGGCTCAGGTTCCAGGTGAACGGCAGCACCCAGACGGCCGATGACCTTCTGAGGTCGGTCAACAAGAAGGCCCGGGATGAAGCCGGAGGCGACAACGGCGGCAACAACGGATCTGTGGATTGGTATCTGGGCCAGCAAATGCGAGATGTCGGGTCCATCCACAGCGATTTCAAGGTCATGAGCGCCGCTGAGCTCGCAAACGCGCGGTACATAGCGGTTTACCCCGTCGGAGGTTGGTGGTCGCATCGCCTGGCCCTGAGAAAAGCCGGATGCACGGTGCGCTATTCGCTCGTCGTTTCCATCGAGACACCAGGCGTCGAAGCCGACCTGTATACTGAGATCGTCAGCAAAATTCCTGTTTCCATTGCGACGCCTGTTCCCAGGCTGGCTTGATAGAGCTCGCTCCTTGAGTCCGCTACGCCGCTTGACCGTTTCCGCGGGCTCGGCGGCGTTGTTTCAGACGAGTGGGAGGAACTTGTGGTTAAGAACTTTTTTGTTGTATGCGGAGTTTGCGGTTGCGCCTATCGGATACGCGTGCAGGCGGGATACGTGAACAACTACTCGGCGAGCTTTCACTGCACGCAATGCGGCAACAGGATAGACGGGGCGGTTCATCTTGACCCGAGCTGCGCCCTGGTTGATTTCAGACTGGGCGACGGCTCTGTTGCCTCATTGACCGATAGCGCGGAAAACGTTCGTGCTCTGGTGGAGCTTTCCGGAGAGTTGCCCTCGTTCAAGATGAGCTCTGCCGACTGTGGGTGCATGATAAGTCCTTATATGCGGGCTGCAAGTGTGTTCAGATTCGATGAGCTCAAAGAGCATATAAGCGAATTGGAGTTCTGCCTCGACTATTACCGCACCGATTGGTCGACGGTAAGAACCGCCCTTCAGCTTTTCAACGACGAAAACGACGGCTTTGCTGCGGAGATGCTTTTGCGATGCGAGAAGAAGCTGCTCGAGGAAGACTGCAGCGAGCGGCCATTGCTGAACCGCATCTACTGTTTTTCGTGGACCGGGCTTCCTATGGTTGCCGAGTAAACGTCAAAACAACCGCGTAGGATAGATAATCGGACCCCTCCCGAGTGTATTTCGGGAGGGGTCCTGCCATTT
>CAKTVK010000002.1 GCA_934623455.1 uncultured Eggerthellaceae bacterium
CAACCTGCATCAACTTCGAATTTTGAAGCATTTTTCCAACTTTATGAACCAGGCGCCCCGCCGAAAAGCATTTCCTCGGCCTGCTGGCAGCTTTATCATCGCGAACAAGGCATAGGAAGACCCGACGAAGCAAGGATTCCTCCTTTCGCGTTCGTCGCCCGGGCCTCAGGGGAGAACCCCGCCTCGCAAACGATCGCGAGGGTTTGCCCGCAGGCGAGCCGCCGCATGAGCTCCCGGACCGCGGCCGGCATCGGCGCCATCGGTCGCAAGGAAACGAGTCGCATCGGCTTCGTCACGAGCCATCCTTCGCCTCACTCCTCTTCATCAGGGGATCGGCGCCGGCGCCCGTAAAAACTAAAGTCGCCCTTTCATGATTGTCAATGGCAGTGGTCTTTGAGCTTGTGGAAGAAAACAATGATCTGCCTTAAAATTTATCAAGCCAGAATTTCGATCAAAAAAGACTTAGACGGTGGTCGCATGCAATCAGCTCAAAGAAATACAGAATGGATCAAATTCTACGAAGAGTTTGCAGATGCTTTGCTCGAGTTCCGAAGCAATCGAGAAGACCTGATTGGCGTAATCGAGAAGGTTTTTACGAAGGCTGGGCTGAAGCTCCCGAAGCTCGAGGCTAAGAACCCTCCTGCAGACATTGATCCCTTTACCGTGATCGGCCTATTCAACAAGGGCATCACTGACAAGAACCGAAAGTTGATCATGCGGGCTTTCGCAGACGAGTTCGAAATGACCTCTCCCGTTCCTGACTCTTTTGACGGCGTGCCCGTACTCAACAACCTAAACGCCACCTTCTATAGGTTCAGCGATGACGAGACTCGCGGCAGCAAGGACATCGAGAACCTTTGGTGCCTGTTTGCAGCTGCTATAAACTATGCCGATTCCAAAACCGAGAAAAGCAGAGACGAGTTCTCCGCAGCCTTCGACGAAGTCAAAGACCTGAAGGGAAACCGCTGGAAGCTCACGATGGGCCTTTACTGGATTCGACCTTACTCCTTCTTGAATCTTGATAGCCGAAACCGCTGGTTTATCAGCGAAATGTCTGGGCTCCCCGAGGATGTCGCGAAGAGTGTCAAGGGACTGCACGAGGTCCCCTCTGCCTGTGATTACCTGTCCATCAGCAACCGCATTTCCGAAAGCATGGCCGGCGGCTCTTATTGCTTCTCGGACTTTCCTTCCCTTTCCCATGAAGCCTGGATCGTTTCCGAGAAGGTAAATAAGGAGAACAGGAAGTCTGCATGCGATGATGTTGCGACCGACGAAGTTCTCGCGGACGTCCGAGGCACCCACTATTGGCTTTACTCCCCAGGAACGGGAGCCTACCTCTGGGACGAGCTTCGCGAGCGTGGTGAAATGGCGATTGGCTGGGAGGAAATCGGTGACCTTTCCGTCTACGACAGCAAAGAATCAATGAAACAGGCCATGAAGGAAATGATCGATCCGTCCAAGCCTTTCAAGAACGCCGCCCATGCGACCTGGCAGTTCGTCAACGAGATGAAGCCGGGAGACGTGGTGTATGCAAAGAAGGGTATGTTCGAACTAGTCGGCAGGGGCATTGTAACCTCCGACTATCGTTACGACCCTTCCCTTGGCAAGGACAGGTCCAACGTCAGGTCGGTAGAATGGACGCATGCTGGCACCTGGGAGCATCCTGGGCAGGCTGCGATGAAGACCCTCACGGACGTCACGCCCTACAAGGACTATGTTGAGAAGTTGGAAGCTATATTCTCCTCTGAGCAGACCGAAGAAGAGGAGCCTGAATCATCCTATCCCGTCTACACGAAGGACGAGTTCCTCAACGACGTGTTCATGAATGAGGACGACTACGATGAGCTCGCATTTCTCGTTCGAACGAAAAAGAACGTAATCCTGCAGGGCGCGCCAGGCGTTGGAAAGACTTACTGCGCCAAGCGACTTGCATACTCGCTCATGGGCCAGAAGGACTCTTCTCGCGTGATGATGGTCCAGTTTCATCAGAGCTATTCTTACGAAGACTTTATAGAAGGCTACCGACCCTCTGGTGGAGGGTTTGAACTTCGCAAGGGTCCATTCTATCGATTCTGCAAGAAGGCCGAGGTCGACAGCGACAACGAGTACTTCTTCATCATCGACGAAATCAACAGGGGCAATCTCAGTAAGATATTTGGCGAGCTCTTCATGCTGATTGAAGCAGACAAGCGCGGCGTTGGGTTGAACCTTCTGTATTCCGATGAGGAATTTTCCGTGCCAAAGAACGTTCGTATCATCGGTATGATGAACACGGCGGACAGAAGTCTTGCCATGCTCGATTACGCCCTGCGCAGGCGTTTCGCGTTCTTTGATATTCGCCCGGGATTCGACTCGGACGGTTTCAAAGCTTACTTGGACGATTTGGACAGCGACCAATTCGCGTCACTGGTCTCAACGGTCAAGCAGCTTAATGTTGAAATTTCCGAAGACGACACCCTCGGCGAGGGGTTCTGCATCGGCCACAGCTACTTCTGTGGCATTCCTGCAGGAAAGGCGGATAGTGCGCGACTCGCTGCTATCGTGAACTACGAGCTCGTGCCACTTTTGCGTGAGTATTGGTACGACGAGCCGGCGAAGGTTAAGGAGTGGGCGCAGCGCCTAAGGTCAGCTGCAAATTAAAGAAATGATTCCAGTCAAGAACATCTACTACATGCTCGCTTACGTCTTCTCTGCTTTGAGAAGCAAGGGTTATGCAAGCATTGCCGCAGAAGAGTTTGATAACACAGAAGATCTCCTTGCAGCTATTTTGACAAAAGGAATTAACCAGCAGGTTAAGCGTGGCCTTAAGAGGGACTATGTCTCCACTAGAGAGGATACAAGGTCTCCCAAGGGTAAGATCGACGTATCCTCTTCCATCAAAATGAGCTCCCAGATAAAAGGTCGTTTGCACTGCGAGTTCGATGAATTCACCGAGAATAACTACCTCAACCAGATTCTGAAGACCGCAGGCAACAAGCTGCTCAGGTCAAAGATAAGCAAGGATAGGAGTAAGGCCCTGAAAAGAGCTCTTTCCTACTTGTCGGCCGTTGACTTATTAGACGAACGCAAGATCGCGTGGAACCACAGATATGACAGGAACAGCCGAACATATCAAATGTTGGTTTCCGTCTCTCACCTTGTCATCCGGGGACTGATCCAAACAGAAAACGCGGGAAATCTTAAAATCGAGGTTTTCGATGAGGAGATCATGAGCAGGCTTTATGAGAAGTTCGTGCTCGAGTACTTCAGAACAGAACACGGAAAAGAGCTCTCAGCAACCGCCCCGTTCATTCCTTGGGCGCTCGATGACGACTATGACAACCTTCTGCCAACCATGCGTACCGACATCACTCTCGAAAGACGCGAATCAGATTCGAGAAACATACTCATCATCGACACCAAGTACTACGCCCACTTGCTCCAAACGCGTTTTAGCCGACATTCGGTCCACTCGGAAAACCTGTATCAAATCTTCGCTTATGTCAAAAACATGGAAGCTGGCCTGGCAGCGCAGGAGATAGAGCATAGGATTTCCGGCATGCTCCTTTATGCCAAAACGGACGAGAATATCTCTCTAGACGAGTCTTACAAGATGAGTGGAAACCAGATAACAGTCCGGACATTGGATCTAAACCAGCCTTTTGAATTGATCCGTCAGCAACTTGACTCAATAGCCAAGACCGTTTAGCGGCACGATTGTACAGCCAAGGCTGATCGATACCGATATCGCCTGCATCAATGGGAAGCAGGGAAATTGTCATTTGCATTCTGCGATGTCCTCAGATGGAGCGCCTTGGATTGGGGCATCATAGTGTCAGGCGCAATCTTCTACTCTGTAGCATATTTTGCACTGTTTCGTCTCGTCAGCGGCCAGTTCACCGAGGAATTAATCGAGACTATAGAGGAGGAGTGAGCCGAAGTACTGTCCTTGCTTGAGTAGGCGCTTGCATCTAGCGCCCGATTCAACTGATCACGTTGCAGCCCTAGGCTGGGACGCGAAAGGAGAAGCAGCAGAAGCTTGTTCTAAAAAGTTATTTCGCATGTCAACGTGACCCCCAACAGCACGAAAGCCAAAGGGGTAAACCTCCGTCTCCTATTCCACGTCCATCCCGATACAAAATTCGCCGCATTACCATTTCATGTTGTACTTTCAAGCTTAATATGAAATAATATTAAGCATAATTGTACACATGGAAGGGGACTGCGTGACCTTAGTCGAACTCGCAAAGATCCACAACGGTTACGTGTCCTCGGCGCAGGCCACCGCCGCCGGTATTCCCAGGCGAAAGCTCACCGAAGCTGTCAGCAAAGGAGACCTGGTGCAGGTCGAGCGAGGGCTCTACTCTCTTCCGGAGACCTGGGAAGATCCCTATTTCATCGCACAGCACCGCTTTTCCCGCGGAGTCTTCTCTGATGATACGGCGCTATTCCTGCATGGTATAACCGACCGCGCTCCCTTCTCCCTTACCATGACGTTCCCGCGAGGTTACAATGCCACACCTGCCAGGGAGGTGGGCATCGTGTGCCGCACTTGCGCCGATGATGTGCTCGGGATCGGATTAATGGAGCTCACCACCCAGTGCGGCAACGTAGTTAGGGCATACGACCTGGAAAGAACGCTTTGCGATCTGGTCAGGGGCCAGAGCACAATAGACCTTCAGCTCGTTACACCTGCAATGCAAGCTTACTCTAGGAGCCCCAAGAAAGATGTGGTGAAGCTCGTTGAATACGCGCGCAAGCTTGGCGTCGAAAGAAAGATACGAAACTACCTGGAGATGCTGCTATGAAAACGACAAACGCGATGCAGCTCAAAGCCCGAGTGAAAAACATGGCAAAAGATGCTGGCATTCCCGCCCAGGCAATGATGCAGAACTATCTCTTTGAGCGGCTACTCGAGCGTCTCTCGAGGTCCGCTTGGCGAAATAATGTGGTCATCAAAGGTGGCATGCTCATCTCCTCCCTCGTGGGCGTCGGCGCCAGAACCACTATGGATCTCGATACGACAATCCGAGGATTCGCCCTCACCCATGAGTCGGCGGAGAGAACGTTTCGCGAGATTGCAGCAACGCCGGCGGACGACGACTGGAAGTTCGAGTTCGACAGAACAGAGGACATTCGAAAGACCGACGACTACCCCGGCATCCGCGTCTACCTCAAAGCCAGCTACGCGCCAATGTCGGTGCCGCTGACGGTGGACGTTACCACCGGAGACAGAATCACACCAGATGCAGTGGAATACAGCTATCCGCTGCTCTTCGGCGAGGGCGAGATCAGCCTCATGGCGTATCCACTCGAAACCGTACTGGCGGAGAAACTCGAGACCGTAGTCTCCCGCGGCGTCGCAAACACCCGCCCCCGCGACTTCTACGATATCCACGTTCTTCTGAGCACTAAGGGCGACTGCGTTGATATGGGAATCCTACGTGCCGCGCTCGAGTCAACCTGCAAGAAAAGAGGCAGCTGGGAAACTATTAACCAATGGGCCGGTGTCCTCGAAGACGTTGCCAGCGATGCAACTATGCTCTCGCAATGGGCGAAATACAAAAGAAAGAACCCTTACGCAGAGGGAATCTCCCTTCAAGACTGCTGCGAAACAGCAAAGAACATTCTCGCAAGGCTTTTGGGCACCAACGATTAGACTTTTGCAGCAAGTAGTCTGAGATAAGCGCTATGCGTCGGTTCGCCTTGCTCATGGAACGGGTGTCGAGTGCGCAGCAATAAAGGATAAGCATGCCTGCCTTGCGGCAAACGCGGCAATGTTGCTAGCGGATTTGTTCTCTGTGCTGCAAGCAATTCGAACAAATCGAAGAAAACTGCGCACCGAACAGACGGACTAACAACAGGGCATCGAAATAACGGCCCGAGTTTTTCTGCATGTACCATGTTCGCCCCACGCTCCCAAAGTACCAAAGTGTACCCTTGAAAATATCTTAGAAAAAAGGAGGCATTATGGAAAAGACGTTTGATCCGATTTTTTTGGCAAGTAAGAACGAAGAGAAAGCTCTTGCGCTCAAGACGGCAATCAGCAGCCCAACGCGAACCGAATTGGTGATGTTTGACCACTTCAGGATTGTCACTGATCCCGACGCTAAAGAAATTAACATCTTCCCGATTTCCGAAGAAGATGACTGGGCAGTGAAAATATTTCCAAGCGCAATCCCTTACGACAACATCCTAGGCATCCTTGATGGCAAAACCGAACAACTCGAACTGAAGCGAAGATTTTTATAGGAGACAAAGTTTAACAAGGCGAAACAAAGGGATGGAGATTTGCTCCAACGAATTACCCCACCTGTCAACGCAGCTGACTGGCAAGGAACAAACCTTCGCTCCCCATTTCAAGCAAGCTGCCTTCGATATTGGCCATCCTACTAGTGCGGCTGCTGATATTATTGTACGCAGCCAGCAGTTGGCGCGCCGCAAGAACGAAAGGACGAGCCTTATGGAAGCAAGCTACCAGAACACTCCGCAGTATCAGCGTTTCGCTGGAGCCATTTGCCAGCGCCTGGCGGCAGTTGGCCTCCGGGAAGCGGCTCAAAATGGCGGCGGATCCCTTTCTCCCAACGGCTCGCTGCAACTGGAAAGCTTGGGGCGTACGCTGTCCGTTTCCCCAGAGACTTTCACTCTGACAGGTGCCTTCGATATGTGGCACGAACTGGTGATTCTCCAATATCTAGCCGACGGCGACGGATGTGCGCCGGCGGGTACCTGGATGGGGTTGTCCGATTTTTCCGAGGGAGGCCTCATTAGGGGAACCAGCTTTGATGCGGAAATATGCCAGAATGCGGCACGGCAGCTTTCGGGATTTTCGCGGCAAGACCTCATCCGCGCGTGCCAAGCTGTTGGCGGCGCGGAATCGGAGTCATCGGCCGACGTCACCTTCACCTTCGTGCTGGCGCCGCATCTTCCCCTGTTGGCATATATCTGGCTCAGCGATGACGAGTTTCCAGCATCTGCAAAAGTGCTGGTAGATGCCAATGCCGAGCATTATCTAGGAGTGGAGGCTGCGGGCACCGCCGCGTCCATGCTCATCGACATGCTGGGGTGCGAGCTGCGAAAGGCCTAGAATCGCTTACGACTTTAGCCGCCTTTAGCGGACACTGCAAAATTTGCTGATCCGAAGCTGCTGGCTATGGAATCACCGGTAAAGAACCTCTTGCTCGGAATGCACGATGCCTGACATTGCGACCGCTCGCCGCCCGACTTCACTGGGGTTTTCCTGCAAGCGTCCAACGAGCGCTTGCTCCTGTTTTCGTGATACGCTGCGCCTCATTTTCGCACTTCATCGCGCGAAAAGAGCTTTTGTTTCTGTGGATTCCGCTCTTTTAAACGTGCAGAGAAAGATTGCTCTCGACTCTTAACGCGAGCTTGTTTTTGCGAGCCATCGCTCCCCTATGTTGTTGGATTTTGGGCCTGGAATTCGAAGTTGCGATAGGTTGGAAGTAGGTTGAATTGCGGGATTAGCTTGATGTTGCAATATGCCTCAACTGAGCATAGTTTTGATCTGGTGCTTTACCAAAGCAGATTTTCCCGTAACGACGCCCGCCTTGGAAAACGGCTCGGTTTGCCTTCCCGACCTACTTCCAACCTGCATCAACTTCGAATTCGGAAGCGTTTTTTCAACATCGTGAATCGAATGCCCCCCTAAACGGCATTTCCTCGGCTTGCTGGCGGCATTATCTCCGCATGCAAGATTGTCCTCGGGTGGGCGGAAAGCGCTAAATCTCGCCAGGAAGGAGGTAGGTAAATGAAATGGAAGATAAAAATCGAGCCGATTTTCCAAAGCATCATCGCCTACCTGGTAATTAGGAGTCGCCAAGGAAACCAGCTCGAAAAAGGGAAGCCCGTTCGAATCGGAGCGGGCTTTCCGCCTCCCTCATTTTACCACCTGCCGCATTGAACCGAAGGATGACATTGCAGCGAGGGCAACACGCAGAAACAAGCGCGCAGGTGCTATGGCAAGCCAAACACGACAAGCAAAGTTGTCACATGATCATCCTCGCGCGAGGGCAGCCCCTGCACCGGAGGACAACTTGAAAGACACCCTGCAAAACTAAACGAATCTCTCAGAGACTATTTTCGTATCGTAATCGCCGTCGAGAAACGAAATGAAATTGATGCATTCGCCGGATTCCTTCACAACGGCAACGGGACCGTTTCCACCGAACAATGAATCTCCTTTTTTGCTGAACACAAATGCATCGGTTTGGTCCATACAGTAATCGATCTCATCCAACACTCGCGTGCCTTTTTCAATGCTTCTTCGTAGGTAATCATCATCGCCTACCTCCCTTTGTTCCGATATCCTTCGCCCTCGCAAAAAGGTTCGGGGTATCCACACGAATCAAGCTTCTCGATGCAGCAGCGTTTGCGCAGGCCACTTCGCATCTCCCCTATGCAAATAGCCCTGTCAGCCATAGAGCGCCAATCAGACGATAATCTTGCTTGATGAAACTGGCTGCTGTTTGATCCCCGTCCAATATATCTATATTGTTCCTTCTGATATTACGGGACCAACATCTTCAGCGTCGGCATCAAAGTCGAAGAAAATCGGGGCATAGTTTAGCGCCGCGGCATCGGATTTGCGAATCACAATAGGGCTGTGATCGCCGCCGACATATTCCGTTCCATCGTCGAAATCAAAAACAAAGTATTTCTCATACTCTTCGTAATGATTTATCCTATACGGGTATTTCTCTTGCGCGATCTCAAGCGCCTCGCGAAACGATATTGTCATAAATCACACCTTCTGTCTCGCGAACACAGGATCGCCCCATGCGTGTGGGGAACGCTTTGCCCGCCTTGGCCGACCGAGTGACGGCCCGCATCCAATCCGGGCTATTTCATGCAATCGAAAATCGCTTTGATCACTGAATACAGGAACACAAAAGGCGCAAGTATAAATGTTAGCGTATGCATGGTTGTTTCTCCTTTCCCTCCGCGCGGCTCAATGTGCGCGCAGCATCAATCACAACAAGCGCGGAAAACGCAGCTACGTCGCCCACCTCAACCCAACCCTAACCGAACCACTTTACTTTCCCCATTATAGTTGTTTCGCATTATTTAACTGTCCATATCATCGTACACCCTATCAAAAAAAGGGCATTCTTTCCGATTCGGGACAAAGGCATGCGTTTCGCCCACAGCATTACCGGGTAGGCAAAAGCCGTATCTGCATCGAGTATGCAGTCGCAGCAGCAACGTGAAATCTATGCATCGACTAGCCGCAAAATCATGTTGTTGGATTTTGGGTCTGAACCCCAACTACTCAAAGCCCTTTGGGTCGAGACCTTCTTCCCTTAATTCCCGCTCGTAGGCTTCTCGACCCCTACGCCTATCATTTTCGTGGATTCGCAGAGCCTGCTCATCGCCGATCCTTTCCAAGACATCGCACTCGATATCAAACATGAAATCGAAGAAATCACCATCAGCAACAACGAAATCGTCTTCAAGATCCATGCCATGAACTCCTTAATGGCCGCATTCGCGCGCGATCCTGTCGCGCATTAACGTCCATGCCCGAACATCGTTTGCGGCATATACCGCATCGACAAAAGTCCGCCGCACCGCCTGGTGCAACACCTGTCGCCCTTCACATCCCGCTATTTGTCTAAGAATTACAGGCAGCACTTCGCTTGGATGAATGACGCCAAGCTCCCCATGCGTGCGGAGAATGCTAGAAAAGGCAGGCTTCTATCATCGCCTTGCCCCGCAGGGACGCAATCCATTCCTGCGGAATTCCCTCGTACCCATATACGATTCCGGCAAGCCCTCCCGCAACGGCGGCCGTTGTGTCCGTGTCATCTCCAAGGTTTACCGCGGCAAGCGTGCATTCCGCGAAACTCGATGTGTTCGCAAGGCACCATAACGCCGACTCGTACGTGTGAAGGACGTATCCCCCTGAACGAATATTGTCTCGGGACTTGTCGGGATCAACGCCATAAGCAAAAGCCGTTTCGCGAGCATCTGCACCCGCAATAAGGGAACGCGCGGCACCGACCATCGCTACGCACGCATCGGTCGATATTGAGTGGGCGTGCGTAATCGCAGATACCTCCCGAATCTCATCGTCAGTTGCATCGGTGAAGGCGAGCGGCAGAGTACGCATGAGCGAGCCGTTGCCATTGTCCCATTCCCCCGCAAGCCCGTGTCCGATGCGGAGGGCTTCCGCAGTTGCGTTACCGATATCGAAGAGCCCATCGCAGGTATACGCACCATCATGGAACCATGAGATGAACTTCTCTCGAATATCGTTTATGTCGATACGCCCAAGCTCTCGGTAGCTGTCGCAAATAGCAAGAGCCATCGACGTGTCATCGCTCCAAGTGCCAGCGGGTTGGCTATGGGTTCCGAATCCGTCCATGCCCACACACTCGAACGAGTTCCGGGGCATAAACTCATAAGGAACGCCCAGCGCATCGCCCACAGCTTGGCCGTAGACGCAACCGCAAAGCGTCATCTTTGTGCAAACCGACTTCAAAAGTTTACTTTCCCTTCTTGGTCGATGGCGCTGGGGAAATCATGCGGCAGCCTTCGGAGTCGCTCTTCCTGCGTGCGGCAATATCCTCGGCTGAACGAGTGGGCTTCACCTTGGTTTTCTTTGCTTCTGCCACTATTACCGTCTCCTTACCCCGAAATCATCCCTACGTTTTTTACCATTGTAGTCGCTTCGCGATGCACGCATATACCAAACATCGGACATCCAGGAAAGAACCCTGCGCAACAGTCGCTCCAAGCTAAATGGAAGCATTCAATCATCTCATCAAAACCATTCGCGCGCGTGCAGACAATCGCTTGCACCGATTGCCTCGAGTGCATTGCGACAGCAAATTCAAAACCATGTTGTTGGATTTTGGGCCTGGAATTCGAAGTTGCGATAGGTTGGAAGTAGGTTGAATTGCGGGATTAGCTTGATGTTGCAATATGCCTCAACTGAGCATAGTTTTGATCTGGTGCTTTCCCAAAGCAGATTTTCCCGCAACGTCATCTGCTACGAAAAACAGCCCGATTTGCATCGCCGACCTACTTCCAACCTGCATCAACTTCGAATTTGAAAGCGTTTTTTCAACAACGTGAATCGAATGGCCCTCTAAACGGTGTTTTCCCGGCTTGCTGACGGCTTAATCGCTGCGTATAGGCTGCTCCCGCGTGTGCGGAGAGCACCTTCTCATGGGCTTTGTCTGTCTCCCGCCGCTCTGTCTGTTCCCAGGTAACGTCATTCATGCTTGCCTCCTTCTCTCGCTGCGCAGTGCTCCTTTTTCCATACGGGGCACGTCTCTGCATGAAAAAGCCACCCGTGCGGATGGCTTGAATCAACGAAGGCCCCGAGATGGGGCCTTTACGGATTGTTTTTTTGCTTTATGTTTACTTGCTTCGGTACCTACGTTTCATGCACCGGTACAGGTAGGAAAGAATCTTGAAGACCGGCACCTCGAAATCATCCGATGCCATGCGTTCCTCCCGCGAAATCGCTCTTCATTCGTAGGCCTCCTCGGGAAGCTCGCCGTCGATGACCGCGCGCGGGAAGCCGTCTCGGTCTTCCCATTTCGCACAGACGTAGCAGTTATAGCTTTCGAGTTTCTCGTCCTCCCCGGCGAGCCAGGTCGACTCGAAATCGGGGACCAAACCGTTTGGAACGACCCAGCCGAACATGTCCTCGCAGTGCTTGCCGCCGATGATACGCTGGTCGACGTCGACCGTATCGAAGAAGAAGCTCATGCCGTGGGGAGCGAGCTGCGCGTTAAGGACGTCAACCGAATCGATGATATATTCACTGAACTTATCGGTCAAATCGTTCTCGTATCTTATCCCAAAGTGCTCCATAGTACGTGCTCCTTCCTTCCTCGTACTCGAATAGAGTAACACGTGCGGGATCGTCCCCGCGTGTGAGGGGGGGCATGAAAAAGCCGCCCCGAAGGACGGCTTGCGCGGCGGTAGGATTTGCACCTACGTCTCCTCAATCAAGGGCACTCCTCGTACTGTGCTACTTTCCGCGCTTCCTATTTTCCCATATGCTTACCACTCTATCAACCATAGCCTGCTCGTCCGGCGTCAGCCTTGCTGCACCCTTCGCCGAATCATTTTCGTTATGGTTGTAGCCGTGGTGCGTATGCGGTTGGATCGTCCCCCGCGTGTGAGGGGGGACACGTTGGCATCCTGCTGGAAGCTTGATAGATCGAGAAGCCCTCGATTGGCCGCAGGTATGGCAACGATAGCCCACCCTGCTAAAGCCGCCGCCAACGTAAACGAAATCGTTTGCGCTAACCAGGTTATAGGTCGTACTTCAGTCGAAAGCCTCTTGCAAAACCTCGACGATTTGTCCCTGCTCAACTTCTTTCATTGCAATCGGATCGTCGGGTAGCTCATATTCTAGAAGAAACCATCCATCCCCGAAGTCCTCGACAAGAATCCCGACGGTTCCATCGGAGGTCTTAACTTTATCGTATTGTCTTGCCTTCATGAATTCCTCCGTTTCGGGATCGTCCCCGCGTGTGAGGGGCGCTCTTAAAAATCCCAGCTCAAAATACCACAGCATTCAGGAAATAGCCATGTTTTAATGAGTTTACGAAACAAACGAAGCGTTGCTTCGTAATAGTCTCGATCCGGGTCGGAGGATGCATTCCGCCCGCGGCATTACCGGGTAGGCAAAAGCCGTATCTGCATTGAGTACGCAGTCGCAGCAACAACGTGAAATCCACGCATCGTCTAGCCGCAAAACCATGTTGTTGGATTTTGGACCTGGAATTCGAAGTTATGGCAGGTTGGAAGTAGGTTGAATTGCGGGATTAACTTGATGTTGCAATATGCCTCAACTGGACATAGTTTTGAGCTGGCGTTTTACCAAGACGCGTTTTCCCATAACGGCGTCTGCCTTGGAAAACGGCCCGATTTGCCGCCCCGACCTACTTCCAACCTATCGCAACTTCGAATTTGGAGGCATTTTTTCAACAACATGCCCTCGAAACAGCTGAAATGGTGCGATTCGAGGACACTGGGAATCGCAATTGGCAGAAAAACACCACCCAAGCGCCCCAAACAGTAAACAGCAATGCCGCCCCGAAGAACGGCCCCTTGTCAGCGCATGATATCTCCCCTGATCGCAAGGAAAACGGAGCAAACTTACGTCCCTTGTTCATCATCACTGCTCGCACCCGCAGCGGCGCGACCGCGGCGGCGGCGCAGGGACCGTAATGCAATAGCCCCTGCTTGCACGCGCGGCGGCCCCAGCAGCAACTCCTAGCAACAGCCGCCACCGCAGCAGCAACCACCGGCACCTTCACCATCGGCCGCGTAGGGAATGTTGCCGCAACCGGAGAACGGCCCGCAATGCACGCTGCGATCACCCTCAATGCGAAAAGCCTTGCCAGAGCGGATATCCTGGACCATCGCGTAAAAGCTGCCCCAAACAACCAACGGTTCATCGATAAAGAAACGATGGTGATCGTCCAGGTCAAAGAACTGATTCATGTTTGCTAGAATCATCATTCTGCACCTCGATATTGGCAACAGTCTAATAGTCGATTGACACAATTAAGTTCATGGCTTATGCACGAAAAGGAACCCGTGCGCCGCGCAGGCTCCTTCCCAAAATCGTCATACGAAAATCACGCCGCAAAGCTATTGCGCAATTACGACATCCCTTTTCGTAAACTTGGCAGCTACCAGCAGCAATGCAACATTCACTAGGCAGTCCGCCACCAACAAACCGCCCACGGTCGCCAAGTTCGGACTGACAGTGTTAATCGCAGAAAACGTAAGTACCGTGAGCACCATAACCACAGCGCCGCATGCCGCCGCCGCGCCCACCAAATTCCAGCTTGCACGTCCTTCGGCACGCGAAAGACACGCGCAGATAACTTGCGAAGCCGCTCCTAAAAGCGTGCCAAGAAACGCCGTGAAGCACACCGCCGCCAGCACGAGCACGCCTGCACCGGGAAGCTTGCTGCTCATGGAGCCTACCTGCACGCCCGACAAAATGCCACTTGAAGCCACCAAAAGGCACACCAATGACACCAAAGCTGCAGCCCAGCCCCACAAAAACGCCGCAGCCGGCGTGCCTGCGCCCTTGACGCCCTTCGCGAATAACGCCGCTTGCAGCACTGCGCCCGCCGCCGAAACCATAAGCGTAAGCGCCGCCGCGAATAGGAACGCCACAAACGCCGATCCGGTCAAAATGGAGCAAATCACATCGAGCATGGGTACGTTCGATGCCGAAATATAGTCATAGGCCAACCAGCCCGCTGCGTCCATAATGCCAAGGCCGATACGGGCGAGCAGCGCCACCACCAGCGAAATGGCGAACAAAATGGCATAAGGACGCGCCATAACACGCATTGATTCTTTCATTTTCGTCACGCCCCTTTCTTATTCCGCGCCTTGAAGCTCATGCTCGACCGCCGAAGTGCCGCATAGGTAGCCGCCGCAGAACGCCAGTCCAACGTCGCCCATAAGAGATCCCAAAATGGGGTCGCCAATATAGCTATTCTCGCCGCACGCACCGCCAGCGGTGTGCCAACCGGCATACAAACCAGGAATAACCAGGCCGTTCGTACCGATTACCTGCATCTGGTCGTTAATAAGCAGGCCCGCCTTCGTTCCATACAGGTTACCGCCAATACGACACCCGTAAAACGGCGGCGTTGCAATAGCATGCAGCCACTCAGGCGGCATGGGATACATAAAATCATCCTCGCCGCGTTCGCAGCACTCGTTCCATTTTGCCACAGCCTTGGTCAGCACACCCGGCGCAAACCCTAGGTCAGCCTCAAGTTCTTCAAGAGTGTCGCGGCGCTTGAGCACATCGGCATCAATGGCATCTTGCACGCCGTGGTGCCAGTCGCGATAATGCTCGGGAACTTTGTCAATCTGCTCCAAGTCGGGCGTGATGAGCTTGCGACAATGCTCCTGTGCAAATCCTGCCAAATGGTCCTCGTAATTGGCATCGAAAATGATGTAGCTGCGATGCCCTGGAGGCGTCATCTGGATAGTGGCCAGATCGCCAAGAGCATAAATGGCATTTGCGCCATCCTCACCCACGCGGCTGTCCATGTAGCGCAAACGGTTGCCGCAGCGGTCGATGGTCAACCACGGCTGGCGCGACAGCTGCGTCATGCCATCGTACAGGAAACGCGCCCACTGCCCACCTTCGGCTTCCCAGTCCACGCCTCCATCGAAACTCGCCGAGCTGTTGAAGCCCGACACATCGGCGCCAACACCCAAGCCCATGCGGAAGCACTCGCCCGTTTCGCCTCCCACCAGGTAGCTTGATGCGCAGCCCATTGCCGCCGTGGGAATGTATTTCTCCAGGAGCGCCTTATTGTTGCAGAAGCCGCCAGCCGTCAGAACAACGGCCGCCTTAGCGTGGATGTACACCTCGTGGTCGAAATCCTCACGCGCCACCAGGCCCACAATGCGTCCGGAATCATCGCGCACCAGTGCCACCGCTGGGCACTGGAACTTATAGCGCACGCCGTTTCGCTGCCCAAACGCGAACATGGCGTCGGTGGCATCCTTCATCTTCAGAACGTGATGATCAAGCGTGGAGTTTTTCGGCGCAACGTATACGGGCACCTCGCCCAAACGCCAGCGAACGCCACAATCGGCCATCCAGTCAAGGCTTTTGCCGCCTTCGCTCGCAATCTTGTAGATCAGCTTCGGGTCAGCCGCGTAATGATATTCATCCATGGCCCAGTCGGTAAGAGCCTGCGCGTCAAAAGGATAGCTAGGGAAGGCGAAGTGCTTCTTGTTCTGGCCAGAATACCCGCCCAAAATGCCGCACATACCTGCGGATTGCGCATTGCCTCCATGCAATCCCAACGCCTCTACGCAAATGACATCCGCGCCCAGCTCGGCCGCACGTGCAGCAGCGTTCAGACCGCCACCGCCGGCACCTACAACGCATATATCGCATTCGTAATCCCACGTTCGGGGAACCGCGCGTGGGGCAATGGGCGAGGCATCATTTGCCGGGAATGCCGCCGCATTATGCTCGCGAAACGTACCATCGGCAGCACTGCCGTTGGTAGCGGCGCTTTCGGGTATGGTAACGTTTCTCGACCCATCTGCCGCCCAGTCGCCAATAACCCCCTGGTCAACCGCCAGTGCTGCGCCGGGCAGGGCAACTGTTGCAGCCGTGCTGCCCACCACCGCGCAAGCAGCGGTCAGAAAGCCGCGGCGCGTAAGACCACGTGTTTCATTCATGTGTTTGCTCATATCAGCCCCCTTCCTCTATTTATCCGATTGCACCTGGTTGGCGGGCATCTCGACCGCTTTTGCCAGCGCATCGTCAACAGCTTGTTTCACGCCCACGGTGGTGATCGTCGCACCGCTAATGGCATCGATGTCGGAGCCTTGCGCGGCCTCTATCATTCTAGCGAACGTGCCATCGCGCACCGCTTCGAAGCCACCCACGCTTTGCGTCTCGCCATCCTGCGTGGTTTCCAGGCACGTAATGCGATTATCGTCAACCATAAGCGTGACAGTCACATTGCCCGCCATGGCGCGCCCAACGCCCGTATATACCCCATCGCGCAAAGGGATATCGCTTTTCTTCACGGGATCGGCCTGAACAACCGCATCCCACGGATCATCAGTGCGCATGGCCAACTGTTCAGCAGTTGCGGCATCTTTACTTCCCGTACCCTCAAACGATGCACCGCAGCCCGAAAGCCCCAGCATAAGCGCCGTTGCGCCGCAAGCGACCACTGTTGTCTTTCTCATTTCAGCCCTCTCTTTCGAAAACCGACTTGCCGAAAAGTCGTGGCAAGCAAATATGCGTTACTTTTCAGGACTCGTCCAACCTTCTGGCACTTCCCAGTCGTGACAGGTGTTGCAATACATGTTCGACTGACCGTGAACGCTGTGGCAGTTGCTGCAATCAATGGCCTCGCCCTGATGCGAGCTATGCGGATTCACGCCTTTTTGACCGCCCCAATTCTCGGTCGCCGCAACCACATCGTTCCAATCGTGGCAACCAGCCGTTTCGCATTGATTCTTGTCGGCAGTAATAAGATGCGGTACCAAACTGCCGTCGGCATTTGTTTCGTATGCACTGGAAATCCATGCCATTCCCTCGTTGATCTGGGCCTCGAGCGTTGCTTCGTGGCACTGCAAGCACGTAACGTCTTCCTGCTGATGAGCAACTGCCAGCTGAGCAGAGTCCGCGGCGCCTTCGCCGTAGTAACCCTCTACGTAGAAATCCATGGGATCATGGCAGATTGCATTGCAGAAGCTCGGCTGATTGTGCCAAGCGTAGAATCCGCCGCCTGCAATCACGAGTACGACAACCACCACGGCGCACACGATAGGCGCGCGACGACGTTTAGCCTTTCTCCCTTTCCCCTCTTCATTCGCTTCCATTGCGACCTCCTTTCATGTTCATGCGTTTTCGTTTACACTTGTCAACATGATAAGCGCATAATAGCAAGATTTTGACATTTTGTGTTTGACGGTTTACGCAATGTGTCTATTGACAGAGAGTCAATCGCCTAGTGTCTGAACAGGCTTTATCCGACAGTATCTGTCAGCCGATGTGCCAAGCATCGTCGGTTTGCGCATATTTGAGACCGTTTATTCACAATGCGCGATGCAACACTGCGAAGGGGTATAATCCGTGAAAAAAAGCAAAGAGCCCTGAGCGCAAAACGCAACTCTAAGAATAAATACATTTCAACATGCAACCTCTTCGTCCAAAGAGGACAAAATCGCTGCATCTTTGTTTTTTGACCATATTGAAAGAGAGAATTATGTCCGAGAAAGTGAACCCTCGAACCGCCCGTGTGCGCGAGGCGCTTACCGACGCGGCGTTCGAACTTGTATCCGAAAGCCCCGTCAACCAAATTACCCTCACTCAAATAGCGGAACGCGCTGGTGTGAGCCGTCCTACCGTCTACAAGCAGTTTAACGATACTGCCACGCTTGTTGCCGAGGTCACCATTCAATCCCTTGATGACACGCTCGAACGCATTGATCACGAAATAGGGAGTCAAAACGACCTGGATTATTTCCATGAGCTTATGGATAAATTCGTGCAAGCGGTCTACCGGCACCGCTCTTTCTACCGAAACGCCGCTTACGGACCAAGTGCTGCCCAAATCATCATGGGCGTCTCAAAAATGCTCGACCAACGCATGAGCACACGTCACATTGAAAAACGTTTGAGCGGCATCCATGCAAATGCCAGCGACTGCCGCGCCGCTATTTCCGCAGGTCTTGTATGGCTTTTAGTTCGTTGGCTCGAAAGTGATTTTAAGGGAGAGAATGCGCCCGAAGCCATTGCGAAACGTGTGGCCGACACCATGTATGTTTTATCGGGAGCGCGGGAAGAAAGCTCCTGGAAAGATTCGGATGCGAACTAACCACAAGCCAACAATAATCTAGTCCCACGCAAGGGAAGCCGCCGTTGCCGATGGCTTCCCGTTCATTCTAGGTTCACAATCTTACTACACGCGCTCGGGATTCCATTCCACAATGCCGCTGTTCAAGAACGGCTTTGACTCGAAGCGGCATCCGCATTCTCGACCGAAATTTCCGCGCACCAGCTTTTCTCACCGCAGTGAGTGCATGTGAGCTTACGTGTTTTCGGCGTATGACCCGAGAAGAAGAAACTCTTCCAGCTGGGCTGGAAAACGCGATAGCAATGCGGGCAAACGTAGCGAGAATCCCGATAATAGGTGCAAACAAGCTCAATGCAAATGATCACAATCAAAAGCATAGAGCAAACAAACGGAAGCCACTGCCCGGTCATTATGCCGTAAACGAGCGTGCCGAATTCCACCGCATCAACAATCAGCCCCTCGATAATCATGCGCCGCTTGGTTCGGTATAACCTTGTATTTTTGATATCAGCTGTATCCATGACGGAACCCATGTCGTTGTTGATGGTTTCTGGTAAATGACCGCACGAGCGAATCCCTTCGATTGCCGAACGGACGCTTTCCAACATAGTGCGATTGCCGGCAATTTCCGCGGCCAGTACCTTTTCCTGCTCTTCAAGCAAGCAAAGAAGCTCCGCATTGTCATGGGGATTCGCAAGAATTCCCCGAATCGCCTTAAGAGTGAGCCCCAGCGACTTAAGCAGGCAAATGGTTCTCATCTGCTCAAGCGAAGCGGCGTCATACAGACGCCTTCCTCCTTCCGAGCGCTCAACAGGATGCAGCAAACCCTTTTCGTCGTAATACTGCACCGTGCGCACCGATACGCCGCAAGCATCGGCAATCTCACCTGTGGTGAAAAGCTCTTGGTTTTCTTTGTTTGACATGGATTTCACCTCCTTCACGGACTATCCAACCATATCACGTTACGTGACAAGCAAGCATTATTTGGAAATTGCTGCAGCATTTTTTTCGTACCGTTGCGTCATGCGAAGAATCTGGCGAAGCGCAAAGCGAAGCACAAGCCGCAACAGCATTGCCACCAATGCATAAAAAAACCAATCCCGGAGATTCCGAGATTGGTCCCTACTGAGCAACCTACTGAGCAAGACTATTGCCGAAGCGCCCAACGCATCTTCAGCGGTGTTTTTTGCGAAGCGGCCCGCAGACGCGTTACTCTTCCACAATGCGTTCGATGTTGCCGCACTTGCCAAAGGCGCCATAATGATGCTTCAGATTGCCGTCAACTTTGAAGTGCGCGCCATAACGCGTATCGGCCACCATGCTGCAAGAGTTGCTACAAACACTCATCGGTTCGCCCGTAAAGAAGCGATGATGGTCGTCCAGGTCGAAGTAATCGGGGCAACCGGGAATCTTGCCGTCGTAGGTGACATACTGGCCGTACTGCTCGCAAAGATCCTCGATGATCTGGCTCTTTACGGCGCGAACATAACGCCCTTCGTACGTGGTGCCAACGCCCGCCGCCTGCGCCGCAGCTTCATCGATTACCGTAACGGCGTGGAAGCTCATGTGGCGGAAGTCATCCCAACCAGCGCGGCGCATGGTCCTGCGGAAGTCCTGGTCGTAACCGGTTTCCGCCAAAAGACCGCCAGCGATAGCCGGGTCAGATTTCTGCTCGGGGTCAAGACGACGATTACAGAACACGTCAAATTCGTAGAACTCGCCGCCTTCTTTGAGCACGCGATACACTTCGGAGAGCACATCCAGCTTGAAGGGGCTGTGCGACACGGCGCAGTTGGAAATCACCACGTCAATCGACTCATCGGCAATGCCAGCCACGAAAAGATCCTCAATGGGAGCGTTCACGAAATGGACGTTCGACTTCGCATAGCCGAACTTCTGCGCAATTTCGTCCTTGACCGCATTCGCCTTCTCAACGCCGCACGCGCAACCCTCAACAGCAATTACCCTACCAGATTCACCCACAAGCTTCGAAGCAACGAATGCATCGCGGCCATTACGCGCGCCCAACACCAGCACGGTGCAGCCGGCAAGCAGCGGCGGGAACGGATAGCCCAAAAGCATTTTGTTCTCGCGCAGGTCCTGGGGTAAAAACGCCAGAGCCTCGGCTGCCTCGGCGGAAGGCTCAAGCCCCTCAACAGAAATAATGTCAGCAAGCTTCTTGTCGGCGTAATAATCGCGGATTGTCTGCATAATCTCGTTCATTTGTCTTCCCTTCCGTGTCTGTTTACAGAAAAGCCGCAGCGGTGACTGTCAATCCGCTGCGGCAAAAATCGTGCTGAAACGCTTACGCTTCGATTTCAGGTTTTGCCTCAACCTCAGGTTCGGTTTCGTTCTTCTTGATGTGCATCGGCTTCAAAATGTAGCGATACACCAGCGCCGCAAGAGCACCGCCCACCAGCGGGCCAATCACATATACGCAGATGGTGTCCATAACGTTGTTGCCAAAGCAAATGGAGCCCCAACCCACGCAAGCTGCCCACAGACGCGGCATAATGTCGCGCGCAGGATTCAGACCCGCATCGGTCAGCGGGCCAATAACGTTGATGAGCACGGTAATGGTCAGACCAATGAACAGCGGAGCAAGCAGCGAATTCGGCTTACCTTTATTCTCGTCGGAAGTCAGGCTCAAAATGACCAGGCACAAAATGAACACGCCAAAGCCCTCGGCGAAAGCGCCCACCATCATGGGCACAGTGCCGTTTGCGGTGTTCGGGAACACTTCGCACCAGATAGTAGCCGCACTGCCAATGGAATTCGTGGACATGGTAAGGCCGTTATTGGAAAGGTTCTTTGCAACGGAATCGCCAAACAAGATCCAAAGGGCGCCCGCTGCGAAAAACGCGCCAGCGCATTGGCCCAGCAGATACGCGGGAAGATCGCGCACCTTCATTTTGCCGGAAAGGATCATGGAAAGCGAAACTGCCGGGTTGAAGTGTGCGTCAGAAAGATTGCGCGTTATATAAATGCCCAGTGCAATGGCAAGGCCCCACACGAGGCCCACCTGACCAGGACCGGTAAGCGCACCGAACAGCGTTGCCGTAGCAACAGCGCCAATGCCCAAAAAGCACATAAGAAAGGTACCGATAAACTCACCGGTGAATTGCCTTGCGAATTTCATGAGTTAGTCTCTTTCGTCATATTCGAATGTAATCCTAACAGCAACGCCCGAAAAACGGCGCAATCCCTCGATGGCGTATCGTAAGTAAACTAATAGATGTAGTCAAGTATTATCTTGGAATTAACTTGTATGAAATGAAATAGTGTACTTAGTCGAATATTATCTCAAAAAAGTGAGACATTTTTCCCAAGACCGCGTATAATGCGTTACGCATTCTCTCGTTTTCTACTGCCGAATCCCTCAAAATGACAGCAGTAGCAGGGAAAACGGTGTCATTGCATTCCTATGCAAGAAATCGAAGCCCTAGAGAGAGGGTAAGAAGAAGTGAACATTAATAGACGCTCATTCCTCAAAGCAAGCGCTTTGGGGTTGGCTGCGGCAACCGCAACGGGGGTGACAACGCCGTTTACAGCTGTGGCCGATGAGTCCCACAAGCCGAATCAAACTGGCAAGTGGACCGCAACTACCTGCCAGGGATGCACCGCTTCGTGCCCAGTGAAGGTATACACGCAAAATAAGCGCATCCTTCGCATTGCGGGCAACTGGAACTGCACGGCAACGGACGGCAAAATATGCCCGAAACCGCACCTTGCAATCCAGCAGGTCTACGATCCCGATCGCATCAAGACTCCCATGAAACGCACGAACCCCCAAAAGGGGCGCGGCATTGACCCGGGTTTTGTGCCCATCAGCTGGGACGAAGCCCTTGACACCATTGCCGATAAGCTCATGGAACTCAAGAACAACGGCGAAACAAAGAAGCTCGCCTTCCAGAAGGGCCGCTCCACCGGCGTGGGCGACGTTCTGTACAAGAAGTTCAACATTCTGTACGGCACGCCGAACTATTTCGGGCACGGCGACATTTGCGCCGAAGCCGAAAAAATGGCGAACTGGGCAACCGAAGGCGCCTTCTCGTACCATAACTACGACCTTACGAACACGAAATGCTTCCTTATGTGGTCAACCGACCCCATTTCGTCGAACCGCATGTCCGGCTGGGCATCAAGCGTGTGGGGCAAGGTCATGGACGGCGCAAAGATCTACGTTATTGACCCGCGCCTGTCCGCAACCGCTGCGAAAGCCGACAAGTGGCTGCCTATCATTCCCGGCACCGATGGCGCGCTGGCCTGCGCAATTGCACACGTCATTCTTACAAAAGGCCTGTGGAACAAGGAATTCGTGGGCGACTTCAAGCAGGGCCCGTGGAACTACGAGCTCACCGACAACTACAATAACAAGACGAACTTGTTCAAAGCCGGCGAAACGGTAGACGAGTCCAAGTTCGAATACAATCAGGGCTACGGCCTGGTGCGTTGGTGGAACCTGGCACTCAAAGACGCCACTCCCGCCTGGGCGGCCGAGATCTGCGGCATTGCGGAAAAGGACATCATCGAGGTAGCCACGCAGTTCGGCAAGTACGGCAATGCAAGCTGCTCATGGCAGTCGCCTGGCACGAACATGCAGGTCCGCGGCGTATACGGAGCCATGGCGGCAAACGCGCTGAATGGCCTGGTGGGCTCCATCGAAACGAAAGGCGGCGTGTTCAGGAGCGCTTCCGCTTCCACCGGAAAGCTGCCCGACCACAACCACTTCCGCGATAGCAACGCTCGCAAGGCCGCCAAGATGAAGGCAATCGACGGCCGTATTCGCAAGGACTTCCTGAACTATAACGGCAAAGCAATCCACTCCAACGAGACGTCGAGCCGCCTTGCCGACGTTATCCTGCAAGAAGACGGGCATTACGAAGACGGCAGCTACGAAATCAAGATGCTCATCAGCTACTGGTGCAATTATTGCTTCAGCTCTACCGGCGCGCAGCGCTTCGACAAGGCGTACGCGAAAGTGCCGTTCTACGTGAACATTACCACCATGCCATCGGAATCGGCCATGTTTGCCGACATTTTGCTGCCGGCAAAACACTACATGTTCGAGCGTTGGGGCTTCATGAAGGCAAGCCAGGGCCTGTACAGCTACATTTCGGTTCAACAACCTGTGATCACGCCCTTGTGGGACACCAAGACCGATGAGACGGAAATCGCTTGGGAGCTGGCCGTGAAGCTCAAGGAGCGCGGTTTCGCGAACATCTACAACTACTACTCGAAGGCGTTCTGCGACCCCGAAACGGGCAACTGCCCCACCAACGCTGCGGAATTCGCCGAAATTGCCGTGAAGATTATGACGGCACCCGCGTGGAACGGCGCGAACGCAAAACAAGGTACTGACCTGGGGAGTTGGCGCAACTTCTGCTCGAAAGGCTGCTTCAACTCCAAGAAGATGGGCTACAAGAAGCACTGGGGCAGCTTGGGCCACGACACCGGCAAGTTCGAGTTCTTCTCCGAAAGCCTGAAAACGCTGCTTGAGCAAGTGGCTGACCAGTACAAATGCGACGTGAATTCCATCATGGAGTCCATGAACTTCGAGGCGCGCGACGGTCTGGCCTTCGTGCCGCACTACGAAACCCCCGTGCGTTACGGCGACGAGAAGACGTACCCCTACATCTTCGAAGAGCATCGCGCGCGCCTGAATTTGGAGGGTCGCAGCGCAAACTGCGTGGGCTACCAGGAATTCAAGGATACCGATCCGGGCGATGTGGCCTGGGACGATGTGATCAAGATCAACCCGTCCGACATGGAGGATTTGGGGCTTAAGACTGGCGACACCGTGGAAGTGACGTCGCCGCAAGGCAGCATCACCGTGCACGCAAAAGCATGGGAAGGCACGCGCCCGGGCGTTGTCATTAAGGCGTACGGCCAGGGACATTGGGCGTTTGGACACGTTGCGGCCGCCGACTTCAAGAACTTCAAGCCGCGCGGTGGCAACAACAACGAGATTCTTCCCTGCGACTGGGAGCGCTTGAGCGGATCAACGGCACGCCATGGCGGCCTGACCCGCGTGAGCATTAAGAAGGTGGAAGCGTAATGAAAACACGCTATATTATGATCATTGACCAGCACAAATGCGTTGGTTGCGCCGCGTGCGAAATTGCGTGCAAGATGCATAACGAGGTTCCAACTGGCGTGTTTTTGACCCATCACGTTACCTCTACCACTGGAAAGTTCCCGAAGACGAAGTATTCGTACAAGATCACCATGTGCAACCATTGCACGAACGCGCCGTGCGTGGCCGCGTGCGCAACGGGCGCCATGCACAAGGACGAATACGGGCTGACCGTGGTTGATTACGACAAGTGCATCCGCTGCGGGAACTGCGCGGACGCCTGCCCTTACGGGCAGATCACGCCCGCGCCGGAAAACACCGCAGCGTCTGACATTGCCAGCATTAAGGCGTTGATTGAAGGCGGCACATCTTCGGGCGCCGACCTTGCAAAAGCCGTTGGGGCGGCATATCCGTGTCACGACCCCATCTTGGACGATTACGATTTGCCCATGGTCGAAGTCGGGGCACCGCTTAAATGCCAAATGTGCAAGCAGCTCGTTTACAACGGCGACAACCCTTATTGCGTAGATGCTTGCCCCGCGGGCGCGCGCGTGTTCGGCGACGTGGAAAACGTGTACGATTCCACACTTTACGACCTTATGCAGTCCTATAAAATGGACACGCTTTTGCCCGAAGAAGGCACCGAACCTGCCGTATACTACATGCGCGAGTTCCATAAGACCTGGTAAACGATATAATTGCAGGTACTCACTGGAAGGCAAGGGCACGCGCGCTCTTGCCTTCTTTGCACGAGCCTAACGAATGATTTGCAGGAGAAGCACGACTTATGAGCATCCATTTCTTCACTGACAGCGCGACTGCCGACGATGCCGCTACCGACGGCGCCGCTACCGCGAGCGTGACCGACGCCGAAGACGACGCCGCATACGCCGCGCGACCCCTTCCCCGCGTTGCTCCTTCGGTGCTGCTTGAAGGGCTAGCCCACCTGTGGGATTACCCCAAGGACGCCGATTCCTTAAGTGCGCAACTCGCGTATATGAAACAAGCTTCTGAGCTGCAGAGATACACTGCCGCAATCAGCGAGCTTGAACGTGCGCTTGGCGCTTACAGGGAATCGACGGAAACGGTTGTGGGCGCTCACCTTTCGCAGCTTGATTACACGCGCCTGTTCATTGGCTCGTTCAAAATGTACGCACCCCCTTATGCTTCGTATTACGTTGATGGCGCCGACCAAGTTTTTGGTCCGACCGCCGTGGCAGTGGAAGACCTTTATGCCCAGTTTGGATTGGAAATCAAGGCTGAAGAGCACGATATGCCCGACCATATTCGTTACCTGCTTATGTTTATGTCGCTGCTCGCGCGCACTTACGAGCAAACAGGCAGCAGGGACATGGCGCTGGCGTACGAGGATTTCAAGCAGGAATTTCTTGACAGCTGGAGCAGCCAATTCTCGGAAAAAGTTCATACCTATACTGAATATGCTTTTTATCCTGCGCTCATCGACTTCACGCTTGCATCGGTGTAAAGTCAGCGCATGCATTCGAAACCTCGGACCAAGGAAGGTAATGAAAAGTAGCTCTATCCGCGTGGCGCTTGATGGCGCCCTGACTATATTGCTTATTGCATCAATGCTTGCGCAGCTTACGGGAGTCATTGCGCACGAGATTATTGGCGTGGTGTTTCTGCTTGCTGTTGTTGCGCACATGGTGAACTCATTCAAATGGATGAAATCCGTGGCAAGTCTTGTAGAAAATGCCCAGGTCAAAGAAGGACAGCTTGCATTTTTTGTAGTGGCAGTGCTGCTCGGAATCACGTTCGCGGTGCTCGTGATAAGCTCTGTGCCCATTAGCCGGCTGCTCTACCAAGCAGGTCTTGCGCCCAAAATCATGAGCAGCATGTGGCTGAGCGTGCATAAAATCAGCGCGTTTTTGCTGTGCATTCTTGCCGTGGTTCACCTTGCCATGCATTGGACGAGCGTCTTGAAGCATTTGAGCATTCCTTACGATCCCAGCAAACGCAAGACCATCGGCATGGGCGTCAAGGTGATTTCGTGCGCCGGCATTGCGGCACTGGGTGTTATCGGGTTCAACTCGCTCGAACTGTTTACGGGCGCTGGCGAAGACGCCGCTGCGAACGGCACAACGCAGGCGGGATCCGCGCAAAAAGGTAGCACGGCCAGCACTTCTTCCCCAGGTGCGGCGGGAAGCTCCGCAGGCTCTGGCACCGCGGCGGGACAAAGTGCGGGTACGGCGGCGGCATCGGGTGAGGCGACGTCGGGAGCGGGAACGCCTGGCGCGGGCGCAGCGGGTACTTCTTCGGATTCCGCCTCCGCGGTTGGCACTTCTAGCAGCAGCGCCAACCGCGGAGGAAACAGCGACGATAACAACGACAACAACGAAGCCAGGCCATCGACCAGCCAAGCCGACGGTACGTGCCCCCTGTGCCACAAGCACTGCCCGCTTTCTGACCCGCAATGCGATAAGCCCTACCGTGCGGGACTGATTGCCTCGTAATGTTCTTTTGGGGCGCCCCCGCTGGACGCTCGCTTACGTTTCGCTGTTGACCTGCGACAATGCCGTAAAACCGCTTCGACACGCCTATTTGTTTCGACAAAGGATTTCTCCATGTACACCGCATTCCCTTCCCTAGCACGCCGCATATGCTTCCTAATTGCACTAGCATTTTGCGCGCTGCTGTCACTCGGAATTATCGGCTGCTCAAGCAATGAACCCGCAGCTCAAACGCAACCCGAAACCCTTGAGATTGGCGAGAGCAGCGGCTCTGTCTATGCGGTCGAGCTTTCAAACAGCGCGGGGAAATCGGTCGTGAGCATGTCGGTAAAGCTTCCTGGCAGCGATACGTTTTCTGCGAATCTAACGAGCTCAGACGCGCACTTGAAAGACGGCAAGAACGCGACCGTCTATCTTCCCAAACATCAAGCGGAAGACGGAACGTATCTTGTTGACCTGAAAGTCGTTTTTATCGATGGCGGCATGAGCGTGTTGCATCACCTGGACCTGGAAGAGTTCAGCGCAGCAACGCTTCTTTTGAACGGCAAGATTGGCTACATTACGTATCAGGGCAAAACCGCAGGTCGCATGGTTTCAACGCTTGAGCTGCAAACGTATTACTACAATTTGGAAGACCCCACGGCCACCGCACGCGACAAGGCCGAGGAAGAGGAAGAAAAGCGCCGCCTGGAAAAGCTCGAAGAAGACTTGACCGCCACCGAAGACCAGCAGGCAACCGATGCAAGCACGTCTTCCGATAGCTCCAAAGCCGCAGCGGGCGATAACGAGCAGACGCTCATCACGACCGACGACACGCAAGGCGCCGACATCGAAGACGACCCCCTTGAGGTCAATCACGAAGGCGCAGATGAGGACTAAGGCTCATCCACGAAGCAACAAACATCCCGCAAAAGATTCCGCTCCATTAAGCTAAATCGAGTGATTTCAGCAAATCATTACAGCGCGCTTGAATCTCCTGAGCAACAGCTTTCGCCTTGCGGGAAGGCAGCCCAACCTCACTGGAAAGCGCAAGGATGTCATCCATGGTCGGCTTGCCTTTCCCGTTCACCGTTGTCGCATGCTCTCCGCCAAACGACGTACTGTACGTCAAATCGTATGCAGGCGAAAAACTCCATTCCCCCTCTTCGCAAAGCCATGCAAAGTTATTTGAATGATCATCCTGATTGTGGGCGAAAACGTTAAAGCACAACAAACGAAACACCTGCCACGCCTGGCTCAAATCGTGGGTGAGCATCTGCGTTGCCTGGAAAAGATGCTTATAATCAAGCGCAGGGAACCGATGAGACACCTCCAAAAGCCCCGATGCAGTAATCATATGCACGCCTTCTCCAGCAGAATTACGATCGAAACGCTCAGTTGCAAAGAAACCCCTGCAGTTTTTTGACGGCAGCAACTCTGTTCGCGACATAACAATGCCACATTCCTTTGCCGCGCGTGAGTATTCATACTCCATGACGCCAATCTCATTGGGATCTGTGCTCGAAGGAAACTTTACTAGCCATTCGGATCCTTCTCTTTTCACGTAAGCCTTCGGACGTGCGCCGGCGGATGATCCACCAGCGGCAAATGCTTCGTCCAGGTCATTCACGGGCTTGTCGTCAAGAATCTCCTGACAGAGCTTCGAAAACGCGTCAAAATCATCAATCGACGCCGAAACGCCCGTAATAATTTCCGGCTCGTAACACAACGCGCCGCGACCGCCAGACCCAACAAGGGAAAGCATTGTCATGGGCGTTACCTCAGCGGGGTCAATGCCGTTATTCTTCAGGAGCCGATTTAACAACAAAGCGCCCCATCCATCGGGAAGGCTATCCCGGAAAACACCGAACACTCCATCAAACGGATGCAGGTTGGGCACGAAAACCCCTGAACGCAACGGAAGACTCAATGGGCTAATTGAGAAACCGTCGGAAAGCCATTGGGAATCATACTCGAACGCAGCAAGGCCATCGGACGTTTGCGCAAGCGTTCCAACCCGCCTGCCATGCAACGTCACGCCAAGCTGCTTGACCGCACCATTTTCGGCAAGCGTAGAGAGCTGATTCGATTGCTTATTATTGCTGTTCATCGATAACCTCCTGAATGGAGCGGTATGCGTGCTTTGCGAAAAGCGCATCCAGATCGGACTCGCAATCAAGGGCACGGCAAATAGATACCAGCGCATCAAACGATATTTGCCCCGTTTGCTCGAAACGACGAAGCGTGCCCAATGCAACGCCCGAACGCTCGGACAACTGCTGCTGAGTAATGCCCAAAGCACGACGACGCGCACGTGCACGAAGCGCTACGTCCCTCGCCGCGGCATCCGGTGATTTCAATGACGTAAGTTTTGATAAATTGCTCATATATGATTAATTTCTTTCGATTTAAGCTTAAATTACTCATATTTTAGCACATCTTTGTTGTTTATATTACTTGCAAGGCAGTCCATTCAAGCCTTACAGAAAAACAATCCCTCACCCACCTCAAAAGCTCCCCTTAGCAAATTTAATGAATCGAACATTACTGAATCCCCTCCCAGAGAACGCACAGGCGTGCAAATATCTACAGCCCGCTCTGCCTGCTGCAGTTGCACTTTTTTGTTTCCCGAAAATCCGCAATAAACCAGCAAAAACGCTATAATTGTAAAGCTTGCCTTGCCGCAGCAATTCCGTTTACTCTACAAGACTTTGTTCGTTGTTTGGCATGCGCTAGGGGGAGACGCACATGAGCATCAAGGGCCTTGTCCCAGAGAAAGTGGAGTCAGAAATCAACTCAATCAGCCATCCGACGCGTAGGTTTGTCGGCTTCGCCTTGCTTCTTGCATGGCATTACAACTTATGGTTCCTGCACGACTCCTTCGTAGGCGTCCAGCTTCTTGACGACTGCGTTACGCAGTCGTGGCTTATCGCCCTTGTTGCTGCTGCCGTTGCTTTTATCGTCATTGCATTTGGCATGGGTAGGAAGCGCCACCTTTGCGACATCAAGTGGCTCCACTGGGCAACAGCCATCATAGCCGTTGTTGCCACCGCCGCTCTTACTCTGTTCGCATTCACCTTCCCTACCGACCTTATCGCCTTCGCGCTTGCGGCGGTTATCGGCATTACAAATGCAATCCTTTGGATTATGTGGGGCGAGCTTTATTCGCGCGCAAAGACATCCTTCTCAGTAATGTACATCGGCACAACGGTCGGCATTGTCACCCTGGTGTGCTCGCTTATCTGCTACGTTCTTCCCACCGGCATCTCTTCGATTTTCATCGCACTTATGCCCCTTGCAGCAGGCGTGCTGTTCGTGCACGGCGCTAAAATCACAAAGGATCTGCCCTACCCCACGTTGCTTCCAAAAAGCACCGCGAAGCGCGCTATCAAGCCAATGATTGTCGTTTGCGCAACCACGTTCGTTGCTTCGATTGCCTGCTATTTCCTTGTTGCCATTATCCCATGGGAGAGCCTGCCCGATGGAGATTCCGCTTTCACGCTTGGATCCATTGGCGGCGCAACGCTACTGTGCCTTATTGGCGGAGTCTGTGCCATAGCGAAAGATCGCTTGAACATTTACCGCATTTTCCCCTGGCTTATTACTCTGGCAATTGTTTCATTTGCGTTGTTCCTGATGGGAGAAGCATTCAACGTCCCTGCATTCTTCCTGATTCTTGCCGTGGTCGCCATCTTTGAAGTGCTGCTGGTAATGTATTTCGGCGTACTGGGCGTGAAGGGCTACGTTCCTATCGGCTTCGCCTTCGGCTTCAGCGGCGCATTTATTCGCCTAGGCATTGCCGTGGGCAACTCAATGGCGCTGCTTTACGAGGCGAACCCCGCATGGGCAGAAATCGCAACCAACCCCACCTCGCTGATTTTCGTGTGCGTTCTGGCTGGCACCATCATTCCGCTGGTCCGCCAAGAGTACAACATTACCAAGCTCATGGAGCCGCCGGCAACCGAATCAAGCCAAGAGCACCGCATTAAAGAGCTTGCTGCGGAGTTCTCGCTTTCCGCTCGCGAAACGGAAATCATCATGCTTATCGCGCGCGGTTTTACCACCGACAACGTGGCAAAGAAGCTCTACATCTCTCCCTACACGGTGAACACGCATATTCGTCATGTGTACGAGAAGATTGGCATTCACAAGCGTTCCGAGCTTATCGATTACATCAACGGCAACGGATCCGACAGCAATTCGTAAATGCTGATTGGACTCAAGCGTACTAAAACCCCGAAATGAGACCCCTCTTGTTGCAAAAACGGGCTTTATTTCGGGCAAATCGACGATAAAGAGTAGTTTGAAAAATGATACCATGTGCATCATTTTTCATACAAACCTCTGAGCTGGGGTTTTGCAAACACGTACTTCTCAAGAATCCGCGCAACTCTCTAAAAGAGGCAAATCTGAACCTCGAAACTACTCTTTATCGTCGATTTGCCTGCATTTGAAGGCATTTTTCCAACAATCACTCGTTTAGACGCCACCTTCAACAGCATAAAAGCCCTGCTCGCCAATAAGCAAGCAGGGCTTCAAACGTTACAAAGAGGACACCTCGCCGGCTAAACCGCCAACGCGTGCAACCTCTTATCCGAAGCGGTACTCAATACCCATCGTGGGGCCAGGGTTAACCCACTTCTTCACGATGGTATCTTCGCACGCAATACGGCAAGTACCGCACTCTAAGCAACCAGCATAGTCAAAGGATTTGGTGCCATCCTCGTCGATCTTGTACAGAGCAGCCGGGCACACGCGAACCAACTTGAGGAATTCCTCGTGGTAAGCCGCAGAGCCGTCGTCTTCAACCAGCTCAATGTGCGGAGTCTCTTCATCAACCTCGTACTTATTAACGGACAGCGCCTCATCGACGTTGACCGTGATTTCGCATACCTTACTCACAGCGACTTCACCGCCTTCATAACTTCGCGACCGAGTTTCATCAGACCGCGCTTCTTGATGATGGGCATCATGCGCTTCTTCAGCGGCACCTGGGGCTGACCGTCAACGCTGAACATGGCGTTAAAGATCTCTTTCACCATCACCGGGTAATCGGTGAACATGGAGTCCCACTCTTCCATGACATGCGGCCATTTAGAGAACGTGCGCAGATCCTGGATAACAAACGACGCTTCCATCTTTTCCTTGCAGGAAGCCAGGCCGGCCTCGGACGTGTCGCCCTTGTCCAACGCCTCAATAGCAGCCTGAGCAGCCATCTGGCCAGACGCCACGGCGAAGTCCATGCCGCGCACCTGGTAGCCCATGTTCATGCACAGACCAGCGGTTTCGCCCGCAATAAGGCAGCCATCGAAGATATACTTCGGAATCATGTTGTAGCCGCCCTCGGGAACCATGTGGCCGGAATGCTCGACCATCTTGGCACCGCGGATGATAGGAGCCACAGCCGGGTGATTCTTGAAGTCCTCGAGCATCTGGTACACCGGCGTCTCATTGCGGCTACCGTCGGCAGCCAGCGAAATGGTGGCAACCAGACCCAGAGAAATGGATTCCTTGTTCGTATACAGGAAGCCACCGCCCACACTGCCATGCGTGCAGTCGCCCACGTACAGCATTGCAGCGCCTTCGCCCTCGGGAACCAAGAAACGGTCCTCAATAACGTTTGCCGGAAGCGCGAAAACTTCCTTGATGCCAACAGCCATCTGGTTGGCCTTGGGGCGAGCATTGCCCAAGCAGCGCTCGGAGAGCATGGAGTTTGTGCCTTCGCACAGAATGACAACATCGGCGGTAATTTCGTCTTCACCAGCGCGCACGCCAATTACGCGACCGCTTTCGTCCTTCATCAGCTCTTCAACGGCAATGCCGTAAATGCATTCGGCACCGGCCTCTTCAGCCTTGCCGGCCAGCCACTGATCGAAGGGGCCACGCAGGACAGAATAGGAGTCCTTGCCCTCTTCGCCCAGCTCAGAGGAAGTGAAATCGATGGTCATCTCGGACTTCGGGTCCAGCATGGCAATGCGCTCATGCGTGATCTTGCGCTCAAGCGGAGCTTCGGACTCGAAGTCAGGGAACACTTTCTTCAGGGAATGGGAGTAAATGCGGCCGCCGGTCATGTTCTTAGCGCCAGCAAAGTTGCCGCGCTCCACAACCAGTACGCTCTTGCCCGCCTTGGCAAGCTCGTACGCTGCGACCGAGCCAGCGCAGCCAGCGCCTACTACAATCGCGTCGAAATCTGACATGTTACTATCCTTTCACTGGCGGCCGCGCACGACCGCCACGTTTTATTTGGCTAAGACCCCCGCACCGCGCTCCAAAGAAGAGAGAAAGGAAGATGTAAAAAGGGGTAAGTCTTTGGAGGGGGGATTGCTTTAAAAGAGAGACTTTAACGAAGCGCGGTACGAGAGGAGTCTCCTTACAGAGCTGCAGTGAGCGCCGGCAGAACGTCCTTAAGGTCGCCTACCAAGCCGAAGTCGCACTGCTTGAAAATAGGAGCGTTCTTGTCCTTGTTGATAGCGAAGAGAGCGCCGGAGCGGTTGCAGCCAACCATGTGCTGCATCTGACCGGAGATACCAACGGCAATGTAGACCTTGGGGGTCAGCATCAGACCGGAAACGCCTACGTAGCGTTCGGTCGGCAGCCAGTTAACGCCTTCCGTCAGCGGACGAGAGCAAGCCAGGCCAGCGCCCAGTTTGTCGCACAGGTCGTTTGCCAGACCCAGCTGAGCCTCTTCGGCGAAACCACGGCCGGCAGCAACTACAACGTCGGCCTTGAACAGGTCCACGCCGCTCTTCTCGATAGCCTTGGAAGAAACAACCTTCACGGGGCGAGCGGGAGCAACCCACTCCTGATCTGCAACGCTACCGTTAGCAGCTGCAGCAGCCTCGAAAACGCCCGTGCCAACGGTGTAGATGGCAACGTCGCCGGCCGCTTTCTGCACGCGCTCGGCAATACCACCGAAGTACATGCTTTTAGCGCCAGCCTCTTCGAACGCCATAACATCGGTGATAACGGAGGTGCCTGCATGGAAAGCCAAGCTACCAGCGATAACCTTCATGTGGCGAGCAGCTTCAACCAGAACGATTGCGGGACGCTCGGTGTCAAACGCTGCATTCACGGTGTCTGCGGCGGCATCCAGGGCCAGGCCCTCGGGAACGGTGATGTTCAGGACTTTATCGGCACCGCACTCAAACGGCGTGCCGAAGGAAATAGCAACGACCTCATCGGCCATGGTGCGAGCGCCCGCTGCCAGCTCTGCAGCCGCGCCTGCGTGTTCAGCAATAATCAGTGCTTTCATGAGTATTCACTCTGCCTTTCTTGTGCTTGATAACGCTTGGGCCTACAGGGCTGCCTTGATGGCGGCAGCAAAGCTCTCGATAGCTCCGTCTTCAGCTGCGTCAACAATCTGCAGCTTGCGGTCGGCCTGCTGAGGCGCCTTGCAGTCAACCACGGTAAGAGCAGGGGCGGCAACATTGGAAGCGCCGGCAACGTTCATGGGCTTCTTGCCTGCTGCCAGAATGTCCTTCATGCCCGGAATGCGCGGCTCAGCAGCATCGGGGGTCACGGAAACAACAGCGGGAAGGCTTACTTCAACGGTCTCAACAGCATCTTCCAGCAAACGCTCGATCTCAAGCGCGCCATCCTTGCGGCTGATCTTGGTAGCGGCGTTTACCACGGGCCAGCCCAACTTGCAAGCCAGCTGAACGTCAACCTGCTGTGCGTAGTTGTCGGCAGAACCGTCGCCGCAGATAACCACGTCAACATCGCCCATCTGCTCAACCAGCTTGGCCAGCTCGATTGCGGTTGCCTTGGCATCCATGTTCGCGCAAGCATCATCGGCAGTCATGAACAGCTCTTCAACACCACGCGCAAGAACGTTCTTCTTAAGCTTGGAGTCGTCGATAGAAGCAGGACCGACGGTGATTGCCACTGCGGAGCCGCCAGCCTCAGCAGCGAGCTGAGAAGCAACTTCCAGGGCGTTCAGGTCGTACACGGAAATGGTGTTCTTTGCCTTAGAGTAGTCCAGCGTGCGATCGCCTGCGACGATGATGTCCTGATCGTCAGGGACCACTTTGAATGCAGCGGCTATCTTCATCTTAAGCCTTCCCTTCATTAAACTTTCTACGGTGTTTTTCCTCGGAAGCGGCCGTTCTCAACGTTGCTTAACTCGCTTTCTTGAACGCTTGGGCGGGTCGCTTTCGTGTTGCCCAAATAATGCGCTCCGCTACCCCGGCTGTCATCGCCAAATTACCGTGAAACGCCTAATACTTAAAATTTAACTATGCCTGCAAAAACCCCAGTTTAGAGGGTAATTACGCTCCTATATGGGCTTTATTGAGGCCCTGGCGACGTTAAAGCCGAGCCCAACAAATATCACCCCGATTTGCCGCCTGCGCAACACACAACACCGCCCAAACATCCCCTCATTAGAAACTAGTGATGCCCCTTTTTCTTGCGATTAGCTCATTACTGAAGTTATGGCGATGACGCGCCCCACTGCGGATCCTAGCATGCATATCGAGCCGAGCGCGCATCTTAATAAAAGGCCGAGCAAGGGGCAAGGCAAAGATGCAACGCATATCGGATTCGGCTCAATGAACCCATATCCCATTAAAGGAGGAACAATGGCAGATTTTTACGGAACACCTGAAGTTGTAACCGACCTGCGCGAAGACGGCGTACTGATCATTCGCATCAACCGCCCCGAGAAGCGCAACGCCATCAACGGAGTTACCTCTGCCGCTATGGAAGACATCATGAACAAGGCGGAGAAGGATAACCGCGTGCGCGTCATTGTGGTTACCGGTACCGGCGAGAAAGCATTCTGCGCTGGCGAAGACCTCTCCGAACTGTCCAGCGGTGGCGAATGCATGACCGTTACCGATCACGGCTTCGGTGGCATCACCGACCGTCTGTGCCCCAAGCCGACCATCTGCGCCGTGAACGGCGTTGCAGCGGGCGGCGGCATGGAGATCGCTGTTTCCTGCGACATTGTTGTTGCAGCTGAGCATGCTCGCTTCGGCCTGACCGAGCCCAAGGTTGGCCTTATCGCTTCTACGGGCGGCCTGGTTCGCATGGCTCGCGACGTTCCCCGCAAGGCAGCTATGGACATGCTTCTGACTGCTCGCCTGGTTTACGCTGCCGAGGCCAAGGAAATCGGCTTCGTCAACTACGTTGTGCCGGCTGAAGAAGTTATGGACAAGGCTCTGGAAATCGCTTCCACCATTGCCAAGAACGCTCCTTTGTCCCTGAAGTTCACGAAGCAGATCGTTCACGCTGCTTCTCAGATGTCCGAAGAGGACGCAATGCGCTACTGCGACGCTGCCTATCGCTACATCGAGAAGACCGAGGACGGCATTGAAGGTCCCGCAGCTTTCGTTGAGAAGCGCACGCCGAACTGGCAGGGCAAGTAATCGAGCACCTCTTCTCTCTCTTTACAGGCGAAAGGGGAAGTCTTCTCGCACAGCACTACCTTTCCTTCCCCTTTCGCACATTTCAAGCACTTGACCCGATAATCGCCCGAAGAGAAGCCGGGCGCACCCCCCACGAAGAAAGGATCAAACCATGTCGCTGCTCGCAAAGAGCAAGGGCGAGGTCACTTACAAGGATCTGACTGGTCTGCACAAGTGGTTCCTCATCATTCTTGTTTCCATGGGCTCTTCTATTATCTACACGCCCATCTACCTGAAGAACGTTTTCTATGAACCCCTGATGCAAGGCCTTGGCTGCTCGAACGCAGACCTGGGCGCGCTGCTTTCCTGCTACGCTATTGTGGCGGTTATCGCCTACTTACCTTCCGGCATCATCGCCGACAAAGTGCGCATGCGTACGCTTTCTTGGGTTGGCTTCGGCGCTACCGCCATTCTGACCTTCGTTTACGCTATGCTGCCGTCCATCCAGATGCTCTACGTTGTATTCGTAGGCTTCGGCATTACCACTATTCTAATTTGGTGGGGCACGCGCTTCAAGATTGTGCGTTTGTGCTGCTCTGAAGACGATTATGCTTCCAAGATCGGCGTAAGCTACTCTATCTTTGGCGCTGCCGGTCTGATTGTTGGCCTGATTAACACGGCTATCATTTCTGCCGTTGCCGACGCCTCCCAGGGCATCCAGATCCTGTTGATTTTCCTGGGCGTGATCATTGCCATTCTGGCTGTTCTGTCCTTTATCTTCATCCCCGATTTCGAGGGCGAAATTGACAAGAACGCCAAGCTGTTCAGCTTGAGCGATGTTGTGACCACCATCAAGCACCCTGGCGTTCTGTGGGCTTGCCTGGCATACTTCTTCGTGTACCTGGTGTACATGGGCGTTACCTACACCACGCCGTTCATGACCACCTGCTTTGCCGCTCCGGTTGCCATTGTTTCCGTTGTTGGCCTTATTCGCACCTATGGTATTGGTCTTATCGCAGGTCCGGTCGCTGGCTTCTTCGCCGACAAGCTGAAGAGCCCGTCGAAGTCGATTCTGATCTTCTTCGCCGCAAGCGTTATCGTGCTGGTTGCCTTCGTGATTATGCCGCGCGACGCCGGCATGGTTATCCCCATTGCTGTTCTGGTTGTTGTGCTGGGCTTCGTTACCTACGGCGCTTTCTCCATTGGCTCTTCGCCGCTGACCGAAGCCAAGGTTCCCATGAGCATCTTTGGCACTGCTTCGGGTCTGCTGTCCGTTATCGGCTTTCTGCCCGACGCATTCGTGCACACCTGGTTTGGTGGCCTGATTGACGCCCAGGGTGCAGCTGCCTTCGACACCATCTTTATTGCGCTGATCATCTTTGCGGTTCTGGGCTGCCTGTGCCTGATCATGACGCGCCGCGCCATGAAGAAGAACGCCGCTTCCGAGGAAAAGACCGCTAAATAAGCACCTCCGCGCAGCAACTTTGCACCACTAAGCACTACCAAGCACTACCCCGCTCCCATTAAATGCGCGCCGACAAACGGTGCGCGGGAGCAAAAGCGGAACGTATCCGCGCCCATCGGCTGCAAAACGCAACCGATACGCACCACTTCATTTTAGGGATCACAGCGTTGCATAAGGCGGCGCTGGAAATAAAAAGGAGAATGCAATGGATTTCAAGTTGACCGATGAACAAGAGCTTATCGTCGACAGCTATCGCGACTACATGGAAAGCGAGAACTGGGAAGCTTACTTCGCCGAGTGCGACGAAAAGCACGAGTACCCGCTGCGTTGGGTTCGCGGGCTGTGCGAACTGGGCTTTGACCAGATCATGCTCCCCGAAAGCCACGGTGGCCTGGGCCTGGAGCAGCCGGCTGTTACGCTGATGTCCGTGTACGAAGTGCTGGGTCGCTACGGTGCCCCCACCTACGTGCTGTACCAGCTGCCGGGCTTCGAAACCGTTATCCGCGAAGGCTCGCAGGAGCAGATCGACGCTGTTCTGTCCACCCTGGGCACCGGCGAGCAGATCTGGAACTCCGCTTGCACCGAGCCGGGTGCTGGCTCCGACGTTGCCGCTCTGCAAACCACGTACAAGCGTGAGAACGGCAAGATCTACCTGAACGGCACCAAGACCTTCATCACCTCTTCCGCAGGCGTGAAGTACCTGGTCATCATGGCAAAGAACGCCGATGACCCCGAGATGTTCACCGAGTTCTTCCTGGATATGAGCAAGCCGGGCGTTTCCCTGTCCCCGCTGAGCAAGCTGGGTCTGCGCATGGACTCTTGCTGCGAAGTGTACATGGACAACGTTGAGCTCGAAGAGAAGGATATCTTCGGCAAAGAGGGCAACGGCTTCGCTCGCGGCATTAACGACTTCAACTTCGAGCGCTGGTTGGTTGGCGCTTGCGACTACGGCACCGCTATTGCCATCTACGAAGACGCTTGCCGTCACGCAAACCAGCGCGTTGCCTTCGGCAAGACCATTGGCCGTCAGCAGCTCAACCAGCTCAAGATCGCCCATATGGCCATCAAGCTGAAGAACATGAAGAACATGCTGTACGAAACCGCTTGGGAGGCCGACAACAACGGCGGCACGTTTGATCCGGGCGCATCTGCAATGTGCAAGTACTACTGCGCTAACGCTGCATTCGAAGTTGTTGACGACGGCATGCAGATTCTGGCTGGCGTTGCTGTTGCTGGCGAGCATCGCGCACAGCGCATCTGGCGCGACCTGCGTGTTGACCGCGTTTCCGGTGGCACCGACGAAATGATGATCCTCACCGCTTCCAAGTTCGAACTGAAGAAGTTCCGCGCTTAGTACTTATTCGCGAATCGCGAGTACACGAATCCACCAGAGGGCGGCGCACCACGCGCCGCCATATCGAAAGGAATTCACTATGGCTATCGAAACCAACAAGCCTTCCTTCGGCGTTCTTGATGATGTAAAGGTTGTTTACGCAGCAGTCGAGCTGGCAGTGCCCAAGGCATGCGACCTTATGGCCGACTGGGGTGCCGATGTAACCTGGCTGGAAAACACGGGTGCCGGCGACACCATCCGCGACACTGCCTACGTTAAGCAGGCCGAACGCCGCAACCAGCGTTCTGTTTCCATGAACTACTTCTCCGACGAAGGCAAGGAAATCCTGTTCAAGATGCTGGCCGACGCCGACATCTTCATCGAAGCCTCCAAGGGCGGCACCTGGGCTCGCAAGGGCATCACCGACGAAGTGTTGTGGGAGATCAACCCGAAGCTCGTTATTGTGCACCTGTCCGGCTTTGGCCAGACCGGCGACCCCAAGATGGTCAAGCGCGCTGCTTACGACCTGACCGTTATGGCTTACTCCGGTTACATGAGCCAGAACGGCACCCAGGATCAGCCCATGAACCCTGGTCCTTACGCGGGCGACTACTTCAACTCGCTCATGATTGTTTCCTCTACCCTGGCTGCGCTGCATAAGGCAAACCGCACGGGCAAGGGCGAAAGCATTGACATGGCCATGTACGAGACCCTGTTGGCAATTGGCCAGTACTACCTGGTTGACTACTTGAACGAAGGCATTCTGTGGCCTCGCCCGGGTGCTCGCAACCAGAACCTGTGCGGCATTGGCGAGTACAAGTGCAACGACGGCTTCCTGGGCGTATGCCTGTACGGCGTTGACCAGAACAAGTACTTCCTGGAGACCATCGGCCTGGGTCACCTGTGGGGCACTAAGGACATCCCCGAGGATACTTCGGGTCTGTGGCTGTCCAACCCGCATGCAGCAGAAATCGAAGCTGCATTCGAGGCATATTGCCTGGCTCACTCCAAGTACGACATCGAGGCAGACTTCGCGGCTCACCGCATTGCTGCCCAGGTCGTTATGGAATTCGAAGACCTTGTGCAGGAAGAGCACCTCAAGCTGCGCGAAGACTTCATGGATTGGGAAACCGAAGACGGCAAGACCTTCAAGGGTCTGGGCGTATTCCCCAAATTCCAGCAGACCCCTGGCCAGGTATGGCGCCCCATGCCCAAGCAAGGCGGCGACACCGTAGACGTTCTGTCCAAGCTTGGCTACACGCCCGAGCAAATTGCAGAGCTGACTGCCGCTGGCGTGGTGAAGGTTGCCGAATAACACCAAAAATCGCATGACGGGAAGCTCCCCCTCATGCGCACCGGCCGGGTCCTTTTCGGGCCCGGCCACCCCTAGAGCTTTGCATTTAACGGGGTTTCGCGCCCCTCGTCGAATGCAATACCAAAACACTGGCGTGAACTGCACAAACGAAGAACAAAAGCGAAATGCGCACGAAAAGGGGAGATTCGCATGGTTGACATAGTTGGCAATGAAACGCTTGCAAGCCTCTGGAGCAAACTCGCACGTGAATGCGGTGACAAGGAGTTCCTGATCTTCCAGGGACAAGATGGCGAAGTGGCAAGCTATGGCTATCGTCTGTTCAACGAAATGATCAATCAAACGGCGAATATGTTCTTGCGCCTGGGCGTTGTCCGCGGTGAGCGCGTGGCGGTGCAGATGCATACCTCCCCCGAATTCCTGATGTGCATGTTCGGCCTGGCGAAAATCGGCGCCGTGATGGTTCCCATGAACGAGCAGTACCTCCAAACGGAGTGCGAATATGCGCTGGATATGTGTCACATCAAGCGCGCGGTGGTAGAGCCGTGCTACGTTGAGCTGTATGATCAGATTCGCGCCGATGGAAGGCTTCCCGAAGGCATTATTGTTGCTCGCGTCCATGATGGCGAAGATGTTATGGGCTACCCGCTGTTTTCCGACTTGGTAAGCAAGGAAAACACCAACCTTGACCAACCGTGCGTTCTCTCCCCCGATGATCCGTGCGAAATCCTGTTCACCAGCGGAACCACGTCTAACCCCAAGGGCGTCATCCTCACCCACGGCAACATGCTTTTCTCGGGTTACTACGGTTGCTGGGAAACAGCCATGACCGCGCAAGACCGTATGTTCTCCACCATGCCCGCGTGCCACTCGAACTTCCAATTGGCTGCCATGACGCCGGTTCTTATTGCGCGCGCCACACTTATCGTGGTGGAAAAATACAGCGCCACGCGCTTCTGGAGCCAAATCCAAGAATATCGCGCTACGCTGGCACAATGCGTTTCTATGATGCTGCGCACGCTTATGCTGCAGCCTGTTCGCGCAGACGAAAAGCAGCACTGCCTGCGTGACATGCTGTACTTCCTTCCCGTTACGCAGCGCGAAAAAGAGGCGTTCGAAGAGCGCTTCAATGTGCGCATCATGAACACGTACGGCTCAACGGAATCCGTGGGCTGGGTGCTGACCGACCCGCCCACCGGCGAGCGCAAGTGGCCTTCCGTGGGACGCGTGGGCCTGGGCTACGAAGCAAAGATTGTCGATGAGGATGGCAACGAACTTCCCGCCGGCGAAGTGGGCGAGATTTGCATTAAGGGTGTTCCTGGTCGCTCCCTTATGCTGGGCTACGTGGACGATGAAGCCGCAACCGCCAAGGCGCTTTCCAGCGATGGCTGGCTGCGCATGGGCGATAAGGGCTACTACGACGAAGAAGGGTGGTTCTACTTCTTCGATCGCAAGAGCAACATGATCAAGCGCTCCGGAGAAAACATCTCCACCACCGAGATCGAGGGCATTCTGGTGGACCACCCTGGCATCAAGGAAGCAGCGGTTATTGGTGTGCCCGACGAGATTCGCGACCAGGCCGTCAAGGCATTCGTGCTTCCCGCCGATGGCGCCCATCTTGACCCCGATGAAATCATTGCGTACTGCGAGCAGAACATGGCAGCGTTCAAGGTGCCGTCGTTCGTGGAAATTGTTGATGACTTCCCGCGAACCTGCAGCATGAAAATCGAAAAGAAGCTTTTGCATTAAAGGAGCTTCAAGGAATCCTGCAACAAACAGCACTTGCGGTAAACAACAAAGGGGGCGTTTATGAGCAAGCACCAGGGGAAACAGCAGCAACTGGCATCGGAAAAAGTCACGAATACGTGTCCCACCTGCGGCAGCGAGCAAGCTGCAAGCACCACACCAGTCACCCTTGACGATGCTGCCATGACGCCTTTCTTGCGTAAGATCACGTTGGTCTCCAGCGGTGGCGCGTTCTTGGACGGTTACGTATTGTCCCTGATTGGCGTTGCGCTCACGCAAATCACATCTCATATGAACTTGACAACCCACTGGACCGCTTTAATTGGCGCATCGGTGCTGTTGGGCATTCTGGTTGGCAGCGTTTTGGGCGGTTATTTGACCGATGCCATTGGGCGCAAGAAGATGTTCGTTATGGACATCATTGCCATTGCCGTGTTCTCTGCCCTGAGCATGACTGACGTCACCCCCTTCCAGCTGGTGTTATACCGTTTCTTCATTGGCGTGTTCGTAGGCGCGGACTACCCCATTGCAACTTCGCTCATCACCGAATTCACGCCGAAAAAGCACCGCGCAATATCCATGGGCATGGTCTCGGCCGCGTGGTATCTGGGTGCAACGGTAGCAGCGTTTGTTGGCTACACCTTGTGCGACGTGAACGAAGGCTGGCGGCTTATGCTGGGCTCGGCCATTGTTCCCTGCGTCTTTCTGCTGATCGGGCGAATTAAAGTTCCCGAGTCTCCCTTGTGGCTTGAAAGCAGGGGCCGCGATGAGGAAGCGCAAAAAATCATCAAGCGCGTATACGGCTGCAATGTGGTTATTGCAGAAACCGAAGAGCCGCACGAGAAAGCCGGCTTTCGCGAAGTGTTCTCGAAGGGTTACGCGGCACGCATCCTGTTCCTGGGCATTCTTACGTTGTGCCAGGTCGTTCCCATGTACGCTATTTACACGTTCGGCCCCACCATCATGGCCGCCTTCGGTCTAGGCGTGGGAAAAGCCTCCATTTTGGGCGAAAGCGTGCTCAGCTTGTTCTTCCTGGTTGGCTCTATCCCCGCCATGTTTTGGCTTGATTCCATGGGAAGGCGTCCGCTGCTTATCAGGTCGCTGTCCCTTATGGCCGCAGGCCTGGTGGTGCTGGGTCTGTTCCCCACCGCGCCGCTGCCTATCATTATTGGCGCATTTGGCCTGTACGCCTTCTTCAGCGGTGGACCGGGCATTTTGCAATGGCTCTATCCCAACGAGCTGTTCCCCACTGAAGTACGCGCAACCGCCGTGGGCCTTGCCATTGGCATTTCCCGCGTGGGCACGATCATCTCCACATACGCAACGCCGATTTTCCTTGCATCGTTTGGCATTGGTCCCACCATGCTGGTAGCTGCCGGTCTGGTGATCTTGGGCCTGGTGCTGTCCATTTTCATGGCACCGGAAACCGCGGGCAAGTCACTGGGCGAAACCAGCTCGCTGTAGCGCGGACGCAGACGAGTATGAAATAAGCGCAGCCTGCAACAAACAACGTCTTCGAAAGAGAAGCCGCAGGAAAACGGTGGCTTCTTTTTTATTTCCTAACGAATATAAAGCACCTGCTCTTGCCGCAAAATAATGCACTTAATTTTGTTCACGCTGGTTTACTCGCCTTAAGTTTGTAGTAGAATTCCTCCCGCAAAAACTAAAAACTCGAAAGAGTGGGTGAAAATTCGGACGACTTCGTTCGGATTCCAAAGAGCATAGGAGCAGAGTTCATGAACAAACCAAGCAAGATGATGGTTCTTCTTGCAACGTTGGCAATATGTGTGGGCATAGCGCCCATAGCGGCCTTCGCGGCAGAACCCACCACCATCGAAGTAGGCAGCAGCGCCGAATTCGATAACGCGGTTTCGACCGTTAACGCTGCGACCAGCGGTGAATACGTTATCAAGTTAACCGATAACCTAGAAGGCGCAGGCGCTGTCTTCTCGAGCACGTGCCCGACTACCATTCTTGGCAACGGTCACACCATGACGCTTGGCCAGTACAGCTCCCTTTCTGTGCAGCCGGGCACGCAATTGAACTTAGGCGCAGCTGATGGCAGCGATACGCTGAAAATTAGCGGAGGGAACGCGCAGAGCAACGATGTGCCTGGCCTGCTGTACATTCAAGGCACCTGCAACATGTATTCCGGCGTTACCGTTGCTGACCGTAAGGGCGAAAACTACTTCGGCGGCGGCGTGACCGTGCAGGGCGGCACGTTCCACATGTATGGCGGCGCCATTGATAACTGCGGCATTACCGGCGGATCCATGTGCTACGGCGGCGGCGTTGCCGTGATTTACGGCGGTTCGTTTACCATGGACGGCGGCGAAATCACGAACTGCTTCGCCACCTCTCCCTTCAAAGCTTCGGATTACGGCATGGATGCCCGCATTATCACCTCTGCCGGCGGCGGCGTGTACGTTTCAGGCGGATCATCGTTTGTCATGAACGGCGGAACCATTTCGAACAACAAAGCAAACGAGATGGGTGGCGGCGTTGCGGTTGTTGCATCCATTGACGAAATCATCAACGGCGGATGGGGTAACCTTCAGAGCTCCGCGCAAATTCTTGGCGGTACCATCAGCGAAAACGAAGCAAACGATGGCGCAGGCGTGCTTGCTTCTGCGTACTTCTACGCTGCAGCATACGGCCTGTGCGCCGACACCCCGAACGTGGGTGCTGCCGAAAAGCCCGGCTTGTTCCTTAAGAGCGCTACGATAACCAAGAACACCGCAAACCAAGACGAAGGCTATGGCGCCGGTGTGCTTGCGGTCATGTTGAAAGCACCCGCTGCAGCGGAAATCCGCAGCTGCACCATAACGGAAAACAGCGCAGCCTTGGGCGGTGGCGTTGCGTCGTATGGCAACTTTACCAGCATGATCATTGACAGATGCACTATCACGGGCAACAAAGCCACGAATTACGGCGGTGGTTTCGCCGCTGATTCGAATTCTGGCGAAGGCGCTGGCACCACCATTGCCAACACTAAGCTGTGCAACAACACTGCAGGTAAAGCGGCATCCGACATTTACCTGGACGGCTCTCCTCTGAAGCTGGCACCCGCAAAGGACATGAATGCTCTTTACCTGGGTAAACCCGATGACGTAACGAATAAAAAGATCGATGGCTGGTTCGTTGATGGCGAAGAGCTGCGCTACACCGCACAAACGAAAGAACAGCGCGTTGAGTACACCAATTACGCTGATATTTCGCCTGACGACAAGGTCTATTTGATTGCCGCCGCGAAACCTTCCCTGGTGAAAGTCTCGTTCGCAAACGAAGACGGCAGCCTGTTCTACAGCGAGGATTGGTACGAAATCGGCACGAAAGCTGACCAAATTACCGTGCCCACCCCCATGAAGCCGTCCGACGATAAGTACGATTACGTATTTGAGTCGTGGCACAAGGAAATCACCGATGCAACGGAAGACGTTGTCTACAAAGCCCAGTTCAAGCGCGTGCCCAAAGGCAATCCCGGTAACCCGGATACGAACAACCCCGGCGGTACCACTCCTGGTGGCACTGAAAAACCCGGTATCGATGCAAACACGCCTGGTGCAGATAACGCCCAACCCGGCAACGGCGATGCGAATGCAGGCGCTACCAGCGGCAACGCGAAGTCTGATACCATTCCCTCAACAGGCGACATGGCTGGCACCGTCGGCGCGCTGTTCTTGCTTGCAGGTTGCATTGCATTGGCGGGAGTGATTGTTGCAGCAAAGAAACGTAAGCACAACGCAAAATAGAAAATCACTTTGAGAAGGGCCGTCAATCGACGGTCCTTCTTCGTCTTGCGGTTCAGCCAGCTTCGAGCTGAACCTTCACCCTTTTCGGCCGAACCGCCTCGTGCTTCGTCATGCAGAAAAACACATCTTCCGTATCTCTCTTCGCCCTTCCGAAAGAAAATGCATTTTTCAAGCAAAATCATCTAAAAAACCGTCATAACCGCAAGGGAAATAGCATCTACTGCATATAATGGGATGTTACAAGAATGTTACAAGAATACGCCTTCGCGCGAGCAAAGCGTATTCCTATTGAACCTAAAGGAGGTCTCCATGGATTCCAACAAGCGCCCCGACGACATGGTGCGCATCACCACCCCCGAACTTGCCCAGGCGTTCATTGACGAGCAGGTTACCGCAATCCGTGAACAGATTGGCGACAAAAAGGTCCTGCTGGCTCTTTCAGGCGGCGTTGACAGCTCTGTTGTTGCAGCTCTGCTGATTAAGGCTATTGGCAAGCAGCTGATTTGCGTGCACGTGAATCACGGCCTGATGCGCAAAGGCGAAAGCGAGCAGGTCATTGACGTGTTCAAGAATCAGATGGATGCGAATCTGGTCTATGTAGACGCAACCGACCGCTTCTTGGACAAGCTGGTTGACGTTGATGAACCCGAAGCAAAGCGCAAGATCATCGGCGCCGAGTTTATCCGCGTGTTCGAAGAAGAAGCGCGCAAGGTGGGTAACGAAGTTAGCTTCCTGGCCCAGGGAACCATCTACCCCGACATCCTGGAATCCGAAGACGGCGTGAAAGCGCACCACAATGTGGGTGGCTTGCCCGAGGACCTGCAGTTCGAGCTGTGCGAACCGGTGAAGCTGCTGTTCAAGGACGAGGTGCGCGTTGTTGGCCGCGAACTGGGCTTGCCTGAAAACATGGTCGAGCGCCAACCCTTCCCCGGTCCTGGCCTGGGCGTTCGCTGCTTGGGCGCTATCACGCGCGACCGCTTGGAGGCTCTGCGCGATGCCGATGCCATCGTGCGCGAGGAAATTGACAAGGCCGACCTGAACATTTGGCAATACTTTGCCGTAGTGCCCGACTTCCGTGCCACCGGCGTGCGCGAAGGCAAGCGTGCTTACGACTGGCCCTGCATCATCCGCTGCATCAACACGGTTGATGTTATGACCGCCGAAGTACCCGAGCTTGACTGGGCGCTGCTCAAGCGTATCACCGCACGCATCACCGCAGAAGTTCCCGGCATCTGCCGCGTGTGCTACGACCTAACTCCGAAGCCCGTTGGCACGGTCGAGTGGGAATAAACTTCCGCCGCATTATCGTGAGGTAGTTTTCTGAGCGATTCTGGAGTTGTTTAGGGACTCCAGAATCACTTTTTATATGTCCCGATAACCCCACAACCACTTGGTACATTTGGCCTAGAGAAGCCTCTTTCACTGTTGGGAGAGTCTTTTTATTGTCTTTTTACCTGCGGTTTTACACAATGTAGAAGCGAGTTTGCATTGCAGGGTTTTAAAACATCACAATAAAGTGAGGCTTTAGCTTGGAAGATGATTACGATGTATCAGGCGTATACTCACGGCAATCAAAGGTATTATGTTTTAAAAGAAAAATGCGTACTCAAAATGCACTCAGGCAATAACGACGGAGAATGCGATCATGAATACTTCAGATATTCTCGATATGGGGCGGTCCGGGCTAAATGATTTGCAAGGTCATCAATTCGATCTGATTTCTATCGCCAAACCTGACCATTTAGGTCTGGCGCTCAGTCTGATCAAGATAGTTTCGAAATTGTCTCCCTTAGTCGGAAATCTCATCGAGCACGAAGTATGTGACTATCTCAACACCATTCCTTCTTTTCAAAAACTCGGCAAATGGAAACGACAAGACCCGGATTTTCCTGATGCTATCTTTGACTCATCGATAACCCCCACGCCTGGTTTTGAAATTAAAGCATGGTTTCCGCTCGCAACAGAGATAACTGCACGATTCAAAGAAAGCCAGAAATATTTTGTTGAAGATAATACTGATTTAGTGCTTCTGGCCTGGCTACCCGAACACCTTTTTTACGGAACCCCGACCATCGTTGATGTGGTTTCTATTCCTGCAAGCAAAGTTGCAAAAAGCCGGGACGATCACTACTTTAATCCGCCTGATTACTTGGTGCTCGAGCCAGAAGACACAGCCGATCGTACGAGAAACCTGCAACAATCCTGCGTTAACGGACATAAATTTCAAGGCACCTCGGCTGAATTGACAGAAGCAAAACGTCGCGTAAAGTCGATGGGCTCCTCGATTGAATATTATTCGATCGATCTACCCTTCCAAGAAGAACTACAGGAGCTTTTTGGCACATACAGATATCGACTCGACACTAACTTTGCAAAAATCGACAGGATAGAAAACCCCGACATCGAAAACTTCAAAGCAAAAGTATTAGATTCGACGATTCACGGGAGAACGATTAACGCCTGGTCTAAGCTGTTCGCCAATGCAAGCAAGCAAGAGTTGGCAACCATTCTGGAAACTGAGTTTGGGGTATCAAAAGGAGCTTCCGACTAGTCGATTTGCCCGTACTCTGAAAAGCGCTCAATACCAAGATTGTAATAGGCTGGAATAATCTCGCAAGAGCAGGCCTTTCGCCCAAGCTGCACTGCCGCCAGAGAAGCGGAGAAGAGCCCACCGAAAGGCTCCCAAACAACATCGCCTTCATCGCTGGATGCTTCGATAATCATTCTCATCAAATCAAGGGGTTTTTGATTCAAGTGTGCGGCCTTCCCGCCACCTGGAACCTTAACTCGTTCAACTCCTTTAAGAGGAGGCCTGTCCCAGACATTAGTAAAGCCAACCGGACAATGAAACTTCGCCCTCATCATTGCCCATTCACTCGCGCTAATTTGATTTATTCCGTCTCTCGAGAAATACGGTTTTCCCTCTTCTTTTCCATGAAGATTTGCATATGTCGCCATCTTCTCGAACATTTCCTCGGGAGGGAAATACCACAGGTGATCCTTGGTCAAATACTTTCTTACAGCGACATCTTTAACGCCGCATGCTTCGTTTGCCTTCTTTTGGGGCAAGCCCGTTCTTTTCCATTCCGCGATAAGCCAATGTTGCAAATCAAGCCCATTTATTTTTGGATCAAACACATATTGCGCACAAACCTCAGTCACAACCGGAAACCGACGAATCTTAGAGGTGTTCACGTTGCCGGCTATGTGTGCCTTACCCTTGTTCCAAATATTGGCATTGACATATTTCCATCCATATTTCTCCAAAATAGGATGAACGTTCGCCCATCCTATTTCTGAATTCCAAAACCACAATGTGGTTGAGGGCATTGCGTACTCAGACCACATTTTGACGTGGGGGTCATACCAGGATGCAATATCCTTATGATCCGAGGTATCTCCCTGGAAACCTAGTATTCCATACGCGCCATCAGAGACAATCACGGTTGGAGAATCCCACTCGTGATAGTACTCAAGAGAATCTCCGCAGCATAAAGTAAGCCCTAAATTTGAAGAAAAAGCCCTTGGCTTTTCATCGTCGGGTGAAACTCTAATTCCTCTTCCAACTGTAGAAGGATTGGGTGTATTCATTTTTTTTATTCCTCTCACGCTGTTTCTCTTAATTTTATCATCCGTGAACGAATCCAGATGCGCCTTCCTTTTCGAAGGCGCATCATTTCCTTAAAACCATTTTTAGGGGCAGCGGGGGCTCCCCCACTAGGAAGCTGCGTGCAATGTGGTCAATTTGACCACGAAGCCACATGCTTCCGTCTTCCCCGCTGCCGCCAGAAATGCAGCAAGGAGCGATTGGGTCGTGTAATACGCGAGGTAATACCCAATGGGCTACTTGCTGGATTTCGCTTCCAAGGCGCGTTAGCGAGTTCCTTGATGCAGGGTGCGCGCATTGCACGATGCATTGCATTAAGGAACTTGCTAAACACGGTCCATGGTGGCAAGTAGCATAGCGCTGGGGTTCCCGCAATGCGAGGCAACGATAGTGGATACACAACAAACGGAGGGATATCGGGCCAGTCCAGCATCGACTCTCTCGGGCAGTCACTTGCAGCCAACGAAGCTGAAAACAGCTTGTCTTCGACGATGCCGAACTGCTCCGCCGCAATCACCCCAATGGATAAGTTCGAACGCTATTCGCTCAATCCCGACAATCCGCAAAACGGAGGCAAGGCTGAAGCGTACGAACGAGCGTTAGGCTACACAAAGGCCAACGCCGGCGAACTTCGCGATAAAATACACGAGGCGGTAGCATCCGGCAGCTCAAAACCTTATGAGGTTACGCAAAGCGAATATGGCACTAAGTATAAATACCGCATCCCGATTACCGGTCCCAACGGCAAGACCAAAAACGTGATTGCCGTTTACCAGATTGATAAGGGAGGTGCCACTCCTAGAATGGTAACCAATTACATTGAAAGGAAGAAAAAATGATTAAAGAATACGAACGCGTGAGAACCCTTGTAGAAAAGGAAGCATTCCCTATTGGCTCTATCGGCGTGGTTGTGAGCATCTATGGCAATGGCCCAGGATGCGAAGTTGAGATTTGGGATGAGGACGATTATCCCGTCGATGTTGTTACTTTCGATATATCCGAACTCGAAGTACTTGATTAACTGTTCGATGGCCTGGGGGGACCTCCCCCCCAGGCCATTTGCGATAAACGTGAATTATCTACGCGTATGCATAATTCGTGTAGTCGAGTTACTGAGCCACTGTCCTTTCTGCGTCCGCCGTTGTTGACTCCCACAATCGATGCCTCGCGAGCACCAATATGTTGTCTAATTCCCAGAAATCAGCGCTTCCTTAGGGCTTAGCAGCCCTGCGAAATCGCATCTCGACGCATCCTTGCCCGCGATTCCTGCATGTTGTTGAATTTTGGGCTCCAAATTCGAAGTTGATGCAGGTTGGAAGTAGGTGGAAACGCTAAAATCAAGGAAAAACCCGCTCATCTGGAGTAGCGATTACAACAGGCTCAGCAAAAGCCCAGGTCAGCGTCATGTTGAAAAAACGTGCTGCTCGGAAGCCCTAAATATCGGAGTACCGACCTACTTCCAACCTGCATCAACTTCGAATTAGAGGCCGTTTTTTCAACAACATGCCTAAATTCAACCAATTCAGAAGCGTTTTTCGGGAAAAGAGACACACTGGCTTCAACAGAAAACGCAGAGGCTACGTTTTCCCAGGCAGGAAAAGCAAGTAACAGAACAAACGTTCTATCGATGTGGTAAAATGGCACCATTGAACACGGGAAGTCGCTATTCTCAGGCGAAAGGAGGCGCACATGCTGTACCAGCTCATGAATAAAGATGTAGTTGTTGCTACGTATAAAGAAGAAAAGGACTTCGATAACTACACCTATGCCGAAATCGAGAGATTCAATGACTATCTCCCCTTTGGCTTTTTGACAATGGACGACTGGATTGACGGTCGTCAAATCGCAAAGCATCGCGCCTCTATTGAAAAACTCATGCGTGAACTAGGACTTATCACACGACATGATTTTATTAGCATGGCGCGCTGTCTTTCGCTCACCGATACGTTTTGGATGAAGCGTGAAGACGAAGATTTATCATGGGATGAAGTTTCCCTATATACCAATCCTTTCGATAACGTTATTGCGCGCATCGCTTTCGACGACACCAGCATGTGCGGAAGGCAGAACTCCCCTACATCACCCGAGTTCGCCACCTCTGGGTCTTTTGCTAAATGCTGGATTCGCGAAGGGGATCAAATTTTCCTGCTCAAGCGAGGCTCCGACGGTTATGTTAACGCGGGCTTTGAACCTTACTCGGAAAAGCTTGCATCCGACCTTCTCGCAGCAGCAAGAATCGATCATGTTCCGTATGAAATCGTTCATTATCACGATAAACTTGCCTGCAAATGTCCTCTGTTTACCTCGGAAGATATCGGATTCGTTTCGGCACACAGATTCTTCGATAGGCCATTCTCTCTTTCCGAAATGATGAAGTTCGCTGCAGAGCACAACGCAGAGGAAGCCTTCCGCGAAATGGTTGTCATGGATGCCATTATCGCGAACGTTGACAGACACGCCGGCAATTATGGCTTTATAGTTGACAATACAACGGGCGAGATTCTTCGAATGGCCCCCTTATTTGATCAAAACATGGCATGTTTGCCGTTGATGATGGAAACGGATGATTTCGATGCGTACCTTAACATGATCGGTCCGAAAATTGGCACCGATTTCGTGGCAATCGCGCGTGAAATGCTCACGTCCAGTATCCACGCAAAGCTCATTGAGTTGAAAGATTTCGAATATCAAGACCCTGGTTTTGGCTATCCAAAATGGAGGCTCGATGCCGTCAACCGCCTCAAAGACGTCCAAATTAGCGCCATTTTGTCATAAGCAGAATCTGCACCCGCGCCGTTACTTCCACGCCTTATCGCGTTTGGGGTAGCTTGCCCAAGCAATCGCATACGACGCCGCAATACAACATGCCACCAGGACAATTGTCACTTGGAATCCAAATTGCTCGGCGGTAACATCCCAAAGCACGCTTGAGAGTCCAATCCCCAAGTCCTGCGCCAACAAAAACAACCCATTAGCCGCGCCCCATCTATCGGATGGCGTGTTCTTGACCGCAACGGATTGGTTGACCGGCATGGTAAGCCCCAAGCACAAGCCATAAGAAATACCCGAAAGATAGAAAATCCAGTCATTCACAGCGGCAAAAAACAGCATTGCGGTGGTCACCAAACCGCAGATCACTGCAACGGTGAAAATCTTAATAGGCACAACACGATCCATGAAAGCGCCCGACTTCAAACGAACGACAATCATGCTAGCGGCGGCAATGGTGTAGAAAAGACTTGCGCTTCCTACGCCTAGCTCGGTGCCATACAATCCCACAAAAAAGATACCAAAACCAAACGTAGGCGAAATCACCATCACGGGCAGAGCGCCCGCAAGCGCGCGGGGTTCGAACAGAGAAGAAAGATTGCCTTGCTTTGTCGCAGGAGCAGCAACATCGTCTGGCGCCCCGGGCGTGGCATTCAGCGCTTCACTGCGCCCTTCGCGCGTGCTTTCCAATTCTTGCTTGCGCTCGTACCGCATACGAAACGCCGATGTTTCCGGCAAAGCCTTAGGCCTGTGTTCGTAGCGAACGAAAAATGCTGCAATCAAGCCAACAATACCGGCAAGCGTAAGACCAAGATACAAATTAGAGGCAGAATCGGTTCCTGCAAGATACAGAGCGAACGCGGGCCCAATTGCCATTGCAATTGCCTGACCAAGCCCGTGATACCCAATCCCCTCGCCAAGCCTTTCCATGGGAAGCACCTCGGCCGCAGCTGTTGCCGCAGCTGTTGTGGACATGGCAAAACCGATGCCCTGCAAGATTCTACTTATCACGAGCGCTTCAACGCCATCGAGCGCAACGGGGATAAAGGCGCCCGCTGTAAGAATCGCAACACCTACGGTAATCACAAGCGAACAACGTCCCTTATCAATCAAAGGGCCCACGGTAAGTCGCATAATGGCCGCGGCTGCTGAAAACACCAACGCAAGCACGCCCGACAGCGATTCCCCGTACCCCTTGTGCGAAAGGTACACCGATGTTCCGGAGTTAAGCCCCTGCCCAATCACAAAGCACGCAAAGGTAATGAAGATGACAAGCACAAAAACGCCCGTCCAGAGCTTAGGACGGACGTCTTCATTTAGGCCGGCCACGTTGAATGCGGTAGATACAGAAGCGCCCCGATGAACAGAATCGGCATTGCCATAAGCCGCAATCGCATCGCTCGCTTCTTCAGGTTTTTTCTCTACTATTTCCATATCGCCCATGATAGTTCATCTTTTTTTCGTTTGTTTGTTGTTTTAAAGCAACCTTAAAACGCCCCAGGGAGAACAACGTATTCTACGCTGCGTCTCGCCTCCATATGCAATAGCACCAACTTATCGCTTCACAATCTTTGTTCTCGCTATCTTTTCCTGCCGAGCCGAATCATAGAACAACTCGCATTCAACCTGCACCAACCCATCATGTACGCTTCTCAAAAACGCGCACAAGTCAGGTGCCTTCTTTTCATGCACGCAGAAAACAACGTCGCCCAGCTGAGTGCAAACCTCGACATAATCCCCAAGATGAAGGGAATCGTATCCTCCACTTTCTCTTACGGCGCAGTCCTCCCAAACAATTGCCGCAGGACATTCATATTCCCTCAATAAAGAACCGCCGAGCACCCAAAGGCTAAAATTGCCTTCATAGGTATCGCCGCCCATCCACTCGACACGACAATCCGGCTCTCCTAGCAGCTCGACTATGCGATTCTCATTCCGAAAGGTCTTTTTTTGAATTTTGTATCGAAACCCGGCGGCCTGCCTTTTAAAGAGATCGCGTTCTTCGAGAAGCTCACGCTCAGTCGTTTCGCCCAGCAAAAACCGAGCTTCAAGAGCTACAAGCCTGCACTCGTCGCCAGCCAACCGGTCCAACCCAAAACCAAAGCCCGCAGCAACCCTCCTATGCAAAAGACAGTTGCTGTCAACCAGCTTCTTTTGCCAGCTATTCAGAGCCTCATATGGTGTTATCTTTTTCGCGCGGCCTCCATAATCCCGCCATAGCTGGACAAACGGCTCCCAGAGAAATCGATCCCATTTGAAGTGGTAAACTCCACAATCGCACTTTCCACCTGCATATTCGAGCGCCGCCACAACCCATCGGCTCTCCTCATCCCAGACTTCGAATGAGGTGGCCCGCCATTTTTCACGAGTCTTCTCGAGACTTTCTAGGGAAACGCTGATTAATTCGCGGCCGACGGCGCGCCGCACGCCGCCCAATCTGCCATCCGGCCTGCGGAAATG
>CAKTVK010000003.1 GCA_934623455.1 uncultured Eggerthellaceae bacterium
CGGCCGGTGAATTCATCGACGATCTTGACTTCGCCATCCACCACAACGTAATCCTTGTCGCGATGGAACAGGAACTGGGCGCGCAACGCCTGCTGCAGATGGTTTGCCAGACTACCGGATTCATCTGCGTAAATGTCTTCGATGCCCAGCATGTTCTCAACACGCGTCAGACCCGTTTCGGTGGTGGTAATGGTGCGCTTTGCCTCGTCCATATCGAAGTCTTCATCTTGGACCAACGCCGGCATTACGCGCGCGAACTTCTTGTACGTGTCCGCCGCCTGAGTGCCCACGCCGGAAATGATAAGCGGCGTACGCGCTTCGTCGATCAGGATGGAGTCCACTTCGTCCACCACGGCAAACGCATGGCCGCGCTGCACGCGATTATCGGCGCGCGCCACCATGTTGTCACGCAGGTAGTCGAAACCGAATTCGGAGTTCGTGCCATACGTCACATCGGCCTTATACGCGGGAATGCGCTGCGCGGGCGTCATGCCGGCCTGGATCAGGCCCACTTCCATGCCCATGAAGCGATAGATGCGGCCCATCCACTGGCTGTCGCGGCGGGCCAGGTAGTCGTTGACGGTAACAATGTGAACGTTTTTCCCGGGAAGAGCGTTCAGATAACCGGCAAGCGTGGAAACAAGCGTTTTACCTTCGCCGGTTTTCATTTCGGCAATCTGGCCTTCGTGCAGGGCCATACCACCAATAAGCTGCACATCGAAGTGGCGCATGCCCGTTGCGCGAACGCTTGCCTCGCGCACGGCGGCGAACGCTTCTGGCAGCAAGTCGTCAAGCGTTTCGCCCGCGGCTAAGCGCTCGCGAAACTCCACGGTCTTGTGGGCAAGTTCCGCATCGGAAAGCGCCTGCATGCTGGGTTCCAACGCGTTGATTTTGCCAACGGTTTCCTGGTAGCCTTTCAGCTGTTTCCCTTCACCAAAGCTCAAGAGCTTAGAGAAAAAACCTGACATATAAAGTCCCTTTCTTTCGGACTATCGAGCCGCGGGCACATTGCGTGCAGCGGGCGCGAGCGCAGCGGATGTAGGTGCGAAAACGCGCAAGAAATGCTTATCGGCGGCCGTTGCCTATTCGCATGAAACCAGCAGTCCACAAGCTCATACAAGGGTCAGGTAAGGCGTCGATAGGGGCAAAGCGCTCTTTTGGAAAAGCAAATGCCACAACCCGCACACACTACTCACATAATAAATAACTTGCCTACTATACCACGAGCGCGCTTTCGTCTTTTTTAGCAGCAGAAAATCCATAGCTTGAAATGCGGCGAAGTAACGCGAAACGGTAGAGCACGGACGCGGCGGACACGGCAGGCGCGGGCGGTTGCAGCAGACGCGAGAAAGCACGAACACGGGTGGCGCGAAATGACGCCGCCGGGCGCGCCCTACCGGCGCCAGACCCTTCCCCACCTAGCGGGCGCCGCCAAGTGCCTGTTCGTACAAGGCGCAGATGGCAGGCGATGGCTTAACGCCCAGCTGCTCGGCCAGAAAACGCTGGCAGCCCAAAAACGTGTTGAGCGCGCTTACGCTTTGGCCCAGGCTTATTTGGGACTGCATGATTAGCCCGCAGGCGTCTTCGCGCTCGGGGGAACGCCGGCTCACTTCTTTTGCGTATTGCAGCGCTAAAAGGATATCGCCGCGATCGAAAAGCGCCTGGGCGGCCGTCATAAGCGCGTCGTTTATCTGCTCGGTCACGGCACAGCAATACCGTGCGATGCATTCGTTTTCGGGCGCGCCCGGCAGCATCTCTCCTGAAAAATGCTGCGTGAGCTGCAAAAACGCACGGTCCCACTGGTCTTGCGTGCAAGCAGCATCGCGCAAACACCGGCACAAAAGCTCGGCTTCTTGGGCATCGCAGTCAACCAGCGCGCTGTCAAGCCGATACGAGCCGGCCGATCGGATAAGGTACGGACAACTGCCATCATCCAGGCGCAAACCTTGACGCAAATCGCTCCAAACGGCATGGAAATTGCGGCGCGCGCAGCTCAAGGGGCTTTCGGGCCACAGCAGCTCAACCAGGTAATCGCGATTGAAGCCGCGCCCTTTTTCCGAGGCAAGAATCGCCAACAAAACAATGGATTTCTTGCGCTTGAAGCTGCGCGCATCAAGCGTGCGCGAACCGATATTCGCCGAGAAACATCCCCACAAGTTCACATGCAAATGGGGAATGGGGACAACATGATAATCCCAGGTAGATTCCCTGGTTCGAGACTTTTCTTGCTTGGATGGCTTCTGCACGTTGCTTAGCGCTTGCGTGATGTTTCGCTGCAGCTTTTGGGGAAGATCCACACCGGGAAGAGCAATTGCACCAGTCAGCGCATCGGCAAACTTTCGCTTAAGCGAATCGTCGAAGGCATTGGACGCATCTTGGACGCACCAACAAGCAACAATAAGCGCTGCCAGAAGGTTTTGATACGCCCGCGGCTCCTGCACCAAAGGAGCAGGCGTTGGATGCTCAGCGAACCACCGCGTTGCTTCCTGCAACATGTGAAGTGCAGTAGCGGGCGCGGTCGCAACGTTTGCCCCTTCGCTAGCAGCACTTTCACCTGCACCTTCGTGCGCAGTAGGCACGGCTTCCCCCTTGCGCGCGACGGCCTGTGCGGTGGCTTCGTCATCGGAGACAGCACGCGTCCCTTCGATCGCCGCATCAACAAGTTCGCCAAAGCCCACTTCATCGGGCGCACCCGAAAACGCCAGCGCATATGCGAAAAAGAGGAGCTTGACCTGCCACGATGCAAGCAAGCCGCGCTCTTTCGCTTGAGCCAATAAATGACCCGACATCGCTTTTATCGCATCTGCCTCATCTGTCATCTCATCAGGCGAAACGGCTTTGGCGCGCAGGGCAAGAGCGGCATACAGGCAACGCGCCTCCAGCGAAAGCCGCTCATTTGCACAGCTCGCCCACAAGCGATCCGCGTCAAGCGCGACATCGGTTGCCTCCTCCCCTACGGTGCGCGCGAACAGTGCCGCTGCTACTAGCGCTCCATCATTGGCCGGACAGGCGCAAGCAAGCTTTTCCACCATGCGCTCAAATGCATCAGGAGCCGAAAGCGCCCAAGAAAGCGCCTGCTCAGTGGCAACTCGTTTTTGCTCAACCCGGGTCAGCAGAGCAAGAGCCGCCGAACACGCACGATCGGAATTCCCCGTTGCCAGCAACGCATCAACAAAGCAACGCGCATAGGTATGCACGCCTTCATCTTCCAGAAACGAAATCGTCTCGGCGCACAGCGGCATCACTACCCGGTCGAACAGCGCATCATCGCAGGTAAGCGTCTCGTAACAACCCTTCGCATCGTCATACGCGAAATAGGGATACTGCCGCACCAGCCGCGCAAGAGAAGGCGTCAGGTCAACGGGCAGCGCCGGCAGCATGGTAGCCGGCAGCGAACCTGCCCCGAAAAGAAGCAACCCCGCCAGCACGTCTTCTACGGGAAGCTCGTCAAGAGCGAACCCGCGAACCAAAAGAAACGCACCCTGGTCTTCTCCCCAGTTTATTGCGGGAATACGCGCAATAAACCCGCTCTGGACACAGCTGTCTTCTTGAACCGCGTGCGCCGATTCCTTCGCGTACGTGCTTGCAAGATCCTGCTCGGAGCTCTGCACGAGCAGCGCCTTACTGCTTGCAACGGCGTTCCAAGCGCTGCCTTTCGCGAAGCTTTCCGCGCACACGGGCGTGGAACAGGCAAGGACTTCGCAGCCAGCGACAAGCAAATTACTTGCACATTCCGCGAACGCCTTTGCCTGCGCGGGACTCAACGACGGAACGTCATCGAATACCACCAGCGCAGCTTCGGAGTCGCGTTGGTGGATAAGCTGGTCAAGCGTGCCTTCGTTGAGTGCGCGCAAGAAGCGCAAATCCTGGCAGTCCAGCCAAAACACGTGCCAAAAGGAAAAGACAAGGGAGGCATACTGAGCGGCAAGCATCGACTTGCCGAAGCCCGTTGGTGCCACCAGCAGACGTGCGTCAGTGCGAGCGGAAAGCAGCTTGGCAACCAAAAAACGGCGTGATTTCATTCCGCAGTCCTCTAACACGGACGGAACAGTACCTCGGCACGCTGCGCTATTGATATAAGTTTCCATGAAATTCCTCCTTTTTGCGGGGTTGTCTGGTAGCACGGACAATACCCACGCGCAAGAGGGGAAACAATAAAAAGGGTGTTGATCAACACCTGAGCGGCTGTTGCTCAACACCTTTTCGGTTGAATTTTTTTGGATAGATGGCAAAATGCGATGAAAAAACCGCATGCCGCAATCAGACGTTTTCAGCAGCCCGGCAAACGCCGGCGGGCAGAAAATCGTTCAAGGAGCCAAAGCGCCGCTTGCGCGAACCCAAGGGGACTCAGCTTTACACTAAAACAAGATACGCCACTAAAACGGCAACGCCCACAACCGCCGCAGCGATAATGATTTTCTGCAAAAGCGGCATAGGCTCACCCAACAGGTCTTCGGCAGTTTGCTCATGCTCGCTGTTGCGCTGTTTCTTCTGGCGCTTGGCCGCACTTGTTGCCGCTGCCTCCCCTGCTTCCGTGCCCGATACATCACGCGGGGCGCCAGCAGGCGCCCCTGCAGCAGCACGCATATCGGCATCCGAGTTGCTTTCCGCAACAGGCACACCAAAGCCTCCCTCTGCAGCTACGTCGTAAAAAGAAGCCACTTCATCTGCGATTTCTTTTGCGTCTTCGTAAGTTTCCGCAACAGCGGAAACCTTGTTTCGAAGCGCTGTCGGAGCAGACGCGGCCGCCGCAGCACCTACAACAAACACTTCCTCTTCGTCGTCTTCGAAAGAAATATGATTATAGGTATCTTGAGCCATAACGGCCGTCCTCCTTTAATCTTGCTACTCATTACGGGCTGCCAGCGCAACCGGTTGTCCACAGCTTGCCACAGCTCAACCGCCGCTTCTACGCTGGCCGAACGAAGTTCCGGCGCAGTTCATCATTGCCTTGATCCTTCGCCATTATAGCTACTCGCCCGCCGCGCGCATTCCTGAAGCCGGCCGCTTCAGCCATTTACCATTTTATTTCAACCGGAGAGACGCATGCGTTGTTGAAACATCGAACTGACCGAGGTCGGAAAACGGCCATAATCGAAAAAACGGGCTCAAACCGATGCGGCACGACTTTGATAACAGCCAGCCAGTGCGTCCAATCGCCAAAAACAAGAAATCACGGGCACCGACACGAGTCGAGCCCTTCGAGAAAAGCAGTTTGTCGTTTTTTTGCCATAAAAGTGCAAAATATGCCTGTTCGGGGTAGGTGCAGGAAGCAAATAAGACGCCGCAAATGCTGCTTATCGCCTTTCGAGTGCGACTTTCGTGACGTTTCCCCAGGTCGCAATTATTCGACGCTCTTTAGCATCACCATCACAGACGCCGCTACCACCCCGAACAGGAATATTTTGCACATTGGCCCTTATTTTTTGACAAGATGCCGCGCGCATGCGATGCAGGAAGCACAAAGCCACTGCGATTCGAATCGCAACGCGCGAAACCATGGGCAAAAGCAGCGCACATACACCAAATCCGCAAGTAATTCAAATCGTGTCACGCAGCAACCCACGGAACGCAGCGCAAAATCACGCGCGAAGCGGCAGAGCACGCCAATCGCAAAGAACTGTTGCATCTGCATTGCGCTTTGAGGGAAAATTGCAGGCGGAAAAAACATCGACACCGAAAGGCAAAGATATGGTTGAGCATACAATCGACGAATCGGCCGAAACGCGCGAAGAGGAACGTGTCCTTAAGGAGACGCTGGAAAAAACGGGGTTTACGCTCGCAAATACCACCGACGTTTCTGAAATTGGCGCGCGCGCCTACGTGACGCGCCACGAAAAAACGGCCGCACGTCTGCTGTTCCTGAAAAGCGACGATGCAAACAAAGCATTTTCTATTTCGTTTCGCACGCCTCCGCAAGATAGCACCGGCGTGTTTCACATTCTTGAGCATTCCGTTCTATGCGGCTCGAAAAAATACCCGGTCAAAGAGCCGTTCGTAAACCTTTTGAAAACATCGATGCAGACGTTTTTGAACGCTATGACGTTTCCCGATAAAACAATGTATCCCGTTGCCAGCACGAACGACCAGGACCTTTTGAACTTGACCGATGTGTACCTTGACGCGGTGTTTCACCCAGCCATCTATGAGAAGGAAACCATCTTCCAGCAGGAAGGCTGGCACTACGAGCGCGCAGGGGCAGACGCGGGCGCTAGCGCGACAGCGGACACGGGTGCACTCGAAGCGGCAGATGCTGAAGCTGCGGAGAAAACGGAAGATGCGGCAACCGAAAGAGCCGAAGCGAGCGACGCAAACGCTGCACCTGCAAGCGACGCTACAAAAGCCGCACCGCAGCTTTCCATCAACGGCGTGGTCTACAACGAGATGAAAGGCGCGCTCTCTGAGCCCGAGGAAATGTTGTGCGACCTGATCAACGCGGGGCTCTTCCCCGACTCTCCGTACGGCTTTGAGTCCGGCGGTCTGCCTTCGGACATTCCCAACTTGACTTACGAGCAGTTCCTTGATGAGCATCGCCGGCATTACCGCCCCGACAACAGCTACATCATTTTGTATGGCGACATCGACCTGCTACCTATGCTTACCTTGATTGACCAGCACCTTTACGCCGCGCAACCCGAAAGTGGCGCAGGAGGCGGAAACGGCAAAAACAGCTCGGACAACGCAGGCGACACCGCTTTGCAGGCGCGCACCATTGCGCACCAGGCGCCCGTGATGTCGCTGGGCGGCACGCTTTCCATGGACATCTCCCAGGAAAATGCCTGCTGCGGCATTGGCTACGTTCTGGGCGAGGCGTGCGATTTCACACGTATAAACGCCATGGGCGTGCTCATTGACGCTCTATGCGGCTCGAACGAAGCGCCGCTAAAACGCGCGCTACTTGACGAAGGCGTTGCCGACGACATTGACTTCGTTCTGCGCGACAGCATGGCGCAGCCCTACGTTTTGGCGTACGCGAAGGGCATTGAACCAGGTGCGCTGTCTACATTCCACCAGCTTGTGACGAACCACATTGCAGCCCTGGTGGAAGGCGGCATTGACCCCGAGCTTATTGAGGCGGCGCTCTCTCATGAGGAATTCTTGCTGCGCGAACGCGATTTCGGATACGCCGACGGCGTGATAAACGCCATGAGCGCACTGGCCGGCTGGCTCTACGATGACGATTGCCCCGTTGAGGGCCTGCGTTACGAGAAATGCTTCGCCTACCTGCGCGAACAGCTCTCCCAGGGCTATTTTGAGCAACTTGCGCGCGAAGTGTTCCTGCAAAACAACCATGTGGCATCGGGAGAAATCCTGGTAGCAGGCGCGCCGAATACCGCCGAGGCCGAGCGCTTGGAAAAAGCTGCCGCAAACATGGGTGCGGAAGGATTCGCTGCTGTAGACGCCACCGTGAAAACTCTGCGCGACGCCCAAGAGCAGCCCGATGACCCCGCCGCCGTGGCCGCCCTTCCCCAGCTTTCGCCGAAAGACATCACCGACGCAAAGCCGTGGGGCGCTTACGGCCTGGACGAAAACGCACCTGTTCCCTGCTTGCGCCATCATTTGGAAACGCATGGCATTACGTACCTGCAGCTTTATTACAACATGGACGCCATTCCATTCGACCAGCTGCCTTATACCGCAGTTCTTGCGTTCGTCATGGGCAAGCTTGCCACGCAGCGTTGGAGCGCGGCGCAGTTGGACACGCTGGTTCAAAGCAAGCTGGGCGCGCTGACTTTCGCCCCGAAAGTCGTGAGCAGCGATGATGACCCGCACGCCTTCACGTTGTCTTTAGGCGTGGGCGCATCGTGCCTTGAGATGAAAACAGCCGAAGCGCTGGATATCATTGGCGAGATTGCGACTCATACCGATTTTACCGACACGGCGCGCATTAAGGACATTTTGACGCAACTGCGCATCCAGCTTGAGCAGATGTTTATCGGTGCAGGTCACAGCGTTGCCATGGAGCGCATATGCTCATATCTGCGCGAAGGAGCCCTGGTGTCACAGCAAGTAAGCGGCATTGACTTGTACGTGTTCCTGAAGGATTTGTTGGCGCATTTCGATGAACGCGCAAACGAACTTTCCGCTAAGCTCCAAGCGATGGCGACCATCATCTTTGACCCTCGCAACGTGCTGGCAAGCTTCACGGGCACACAAGCGGCATACGAAACGTTCCTGCGCGCGTTGAGCGACACGGGCTGCCTGGGCGCCCCCACCAGCGCAGGCGCAGGCGATAAACCGGAGCGCGCCTTGGCAGTACCCCGCCCCACCATCAAGAAAGAAGCGTTCATTGTTCCCGCAGATGTTACCTACACTGCCTGCGGACACGACCGTCGCTTGCTGGACGACGCGCTGCCTTACCACGGATCGCAGCTCATTGTTGCGAACGCATGCTCGCTGGATTTCATCTGGAACGAAGTACGCGTAAAGGGCGGCGCTTACGGCGGCGGCCTGCGCGTTCCCGCGAAAAACGACATCATGTTCTACTCGTATCGCGACCCGCGCATTGATGAAACGATTGAACGCTACCGCGCCACGGCCGATTGGCTGCGCAACTTCACGCCTTCTGCGCGCGAGTTCGACGGCTACGTGGTAAGCAGCGTGGCGGCGTTGGATAACCCCCAGAAGCCGCGTCCGATGATTGTTGCCCAGAACAACGCGTTCCTGCAAGGACGTGCAGCCGACTTCCGTCTGCAGTGCCGCAGCGAAGTGCTGGAAAGCACGCCAGAGACGGTGCGCACCTTCGCCGATACACTGGAAGCTGCGGCAAACAAGGAAAGCGTGTGCACCATTGGCAATCGTGCCATCATTGAAAACGCAAAGACGGAATTCAACACGATAGAGCTGTTCTAACGGCACCACGGCGGTTTTTTGCGGGTGGCACGCGCTGCCGTGACACTCCTCGGGTTGCGACAAGGGCCGTCCCGCACTGCTGCACGACGCACGCAAACACCGCTCCGCGCCGTCCGCAAAACCGCAAACGCAAGAACACTTTAGCAACAAACGCGCCGCAAGCAGCCAAATGCGCTAAACTTGTCAGCGTCAAACATTAAATGAGAAAGGGAGAAACAATTATGCTCGAACTGAAGAACCTCGTATTCGAGGTGCCCGTTTCAGAAGGAGCAAAGGAGACCAAACGCATCATCGATGATTTATCTTTGACCATCGAAGACGACCGTTTCACCGTGATCACCGGTCCCAACGGTGGCGGCAAGTCTACCCTTGCAAAACTGATCATGGGCATTGAGAAACCCACTTCGGGACAAATCCTGTTCAACGGACAAGACATCACCGAGATGAGCATCACCGATCGCGCGCAAGCAGGCATTGGCTACGGCTTCCAGCAACCTGCTCGTTTCAAAGGCATGAAAGTGAAAAAGCTGCTTGACATTGCTGCAGGCAAAAAGCTTCCCATGCTGGCATGCAACGAGTACCTGGCAAAAGTCGGCCTGTGCTCGGCAAACTACTTAACGCGCGAAGTTGACAAGAGCCTTTCGGGCGGCGAAGTGAAGCGCATTGAGATTGCCACGATTCTGGCGCGCGACCCCAAGCTTGCCATTTACGACGAACCCGAGGCAGGCATTGACCTGTGGAGCTTCGATCGCCTGACCGAAACGTTCCGCGACATCCACGCCGCGCGCGACGGCCGCTCCATTGTGATCATCTCGCATCAAGAACGCATCATCCAGCTCGCAGACGAGATCATCTTGCTGCGCGCCGGCAAAGTGGCCGAAACGGGCACGCCCGAAGAACTGCTTCCCAAGCTGGGCTTTGTGGCAAAGGGAACGCCCCAGTGCCAGCTGAGCCAGCCCACCGAGCTGCATCTGACCGAAATTCCGACCACTTGCTAGCGCAGCCTTTACGTTGCGCGCGCGAAACTTGGCGCGCAGCAGCATTTACCTTGCAACCTTCGCGGGCGCGCAAATCGCCCGCTCATCCATAAGGAGGACTCAATGGCTGTTGATCTTTCGCCCATTGATGAAAGCCTGTTGGCATCAATCGCCAACATTCACGGCATGCCGAAAGGCGCCTTTAACATCCGCAAAGACGGGCAGCTGGTCTCGCGCTCATCTTCTGCCTATATCGACATCGAGACAAAAACCGATCACCCCGGCATCGACATTAAAATCAAGCCGGGCACCAAAGGCGAGTCGGTGTTCATTCCTGTTATCGTCACGCAAGCGGGCCTGAAAGACGTGGTATATAACACGTTTTACGTGGGCGAAGACAGCGATGTGACCATTATCGCCGGCTGCGGCATTCACAACGATAGCCACAAAAGCTCCGAGCACGATGGCATCCACACGTTCTACCTGGGTAAGAACTCGCGCGTAAAGTACATTGAAAAGCATTACGGCGAAGGCGAAGGCACCGGCGAGCGCATTCTGAACCCCACCACCAACGTATACCTGGAGGAAAATTCCTTCTGCGAGATGGAAATGGTGCAGGTGCGCGGCGTAAGCTCTACGGTGCGCGATACAAACGCCGAGATCGGTGCGGGTGCAAAGCTCGTTTTGACCGAGCGCCTGCTCACCCACGACAACCAAGTTGCCGTATCCAACATGAAGATCGAACTCAAAGGCGAAGGCTCCAGCGTTCAGGTGATCAGCCGCTCCGTCGCACAGGACAACTCCATGCAAACGTTCAATCCCCTGGTTATCGGCGAAGCCGCCTGCCACGGTCACGTGCAGTGCGATGCCATTATCATGGGCAATGCGAAGGTAAAGGCGATTCCCGGCATCGAGGCCGCCTGCGAAGACGCCATGCTTATCCACGAGGCAGCCATTGGCAAGATTGCCGGCGAGGAGATCACGAAACTCATGACGCTGGGTTTGACCGAAGAAGAAGCGGAAGCGGAAATCATCGAGGACTTCTTGAATTAGCCCTTTGACGCATCGACCAAAGCGCACGGCGGCGCAAACCGCGGCGCCACACGAACGATACCCATCGAACGCAAGCTTCCCTTTTTGAACCTTAATGCTCCCCTGGAAAACGGGGGAGCATTATTTTTTCAAAAAACTCTTGCATCGAATCGCGTTAATCTCTATACTGATTCCTCGCGCATGGTGGGTATGGCCTAGTTGGCTAAGGCGCCAGATTGTGGCTCTGGAGATCGAGGGTTCGAGTCCCTTTACCCACCCCAGCGCGCCTGAAAAAAGTTCTTGCATTTCTAAAATGTACGTATTATAATAGTCAGGCACTTTTGACAACGCAGTTTTTTCTTTTTGGACCGTTAGCTTAGTTGGTAGAGCAGGGGACTCTTAATCCCAAGGTCCGGGGTTCGAGTCCCCGACGGTCCACCATTTGAACTTCAACCTCCCGCTGGGAGGTTTTTTAGTATTTAGAAGACGTTCAGATACGAACCAGCAAAGCTCGAGTTGAAATTCGCCTTTTTGGGAGATTTCTTCATATCTGAAGTTTTCGCATCCGCGGTTAAGGAAAGGGCGCGAACCATGAACCACTCCCCCATTGAGCCTTCAACCCTCAAAGAACTCCAAGACGCCCTGACGCAGATTCTGGGCGCCCAAAACGTGTTTGCCGATGAGCCCATGGCACGCCACACCACCTTCAAGATTGGCGGGCCTACAGACATCCTGGTAATGCCTCAAAGCGTCGAGCAAATCACGCGCACAGTCCAGCTTTGCAAAGAGTCGAACATTCCCTGGCGCGTGATTGGCTTAGGCTCGAACATTTTGGTGAGCGATGCAGGATTGCGCGGCGTGACCATCAAAATTGGAAAAGGTTTCAGCGAAGTGCGCGTTGAAGGCACAAAAATCGTTGCGCAAGCAGGAGCCAGCAATGCCTCAATCGCGGCAACAGCAAAACGCGCAGGGCTTGCCGGCTACGAATTCGCTGCAGGCATCCCCGGAACCGTGGGAGGCGCCGCAATCATGAACGCCGGCGCTTATGGCGGCGAATTCTGTCAGGCATGCGAAAGCGTTTTGTGTCTGCGTCCGAACGGCACCGTTGAACGCATTGCCGCCGCAGAAGCAAACTGGTCGTATCGTCACAGCTTGATGATGGACGACGGAAGCATTGTGCTTGAAGCAACGCTTCAACTGACCCCCGATGACCAAAGCGCCATCCAGGCACGCATGGACGATCTTCGCCAGCGCCGCGAAGATAAACAGCCGCTCAATATGCCCTCGGCTGGATCGACGTTCAAACGTCCCGAAGGCTATTTCGCGGGCAAGCTCATTGAAGATGCCGGCCTGCGCGGTTACCGCTGCGGCGGAGCGCAAGTCTCCGAGAAGCATTGCGGCTTTGTGGTAAATGCAGGCGGTGCCACCGCGCAAGACGTATGCGACCTTATTGCCCACGTGCAGGAAGCGGTATATGAGCGCGACGGTGTGCATATGGAGCCCGAGATTCGCATGTGGGGCTTCTAGGAGCTTCTTAGGGGCTTCCAAAGACTCCAGAGGGTCCGAAACAGCTTGTCCACCTGCAATTGCGACCCCTTGCGCCTGAAAAAGTAGTTTCCCCTTTCAGTCGCGTACAACCGAAAGGGGGAACGATAGAAGAGGAAACGGGTCATCCCGTAAAAACACCAATAGGAACACTCCTGAGAAAAGGCAGACCGCCAAAAATCCCAAAGCCTTGCGGAGAAACCGGCGGGCGGCACTCGGCCCCGCTGGGAGCGGATGGGCGACTTCAGCTCTAACCGCGCACCCGCTCAAAATCAAGCTTGCACCAAGCTTCTACCAGCTGCGCCGCACGCGCATACGCATCATCATCGGCGCGGGAAAGAATGTCGGCCGCCTTCCCTACCCAATTGAGCAAATGATCGCTTAAGAAATGCTCCTGCCACACGCGAATGCCCTCGACAGCATGCTCCTGCTCAAGCGCACGCTCAGAGCACGTTGCCAGAAACGCCATAAAGAAGAGTTCCATCGCAAGGGAGTCATCCCGCAACGCCGCGGCAAACGGCGCCATCTCACGCACTTGCCCAGGGTTAAATCCTGCAGCGCGATAGCACTCCGCAACGTGGGTAGTGCACGGACCCGAACAGGCACCCCACCTGAACGCGCCATCTTGGTCCGCTGATTCCGCAGAATCATTCCTGTATGCTACGGTTATGCAATTTTCGGATAAGTTCGCTGCAAGCTCAAGGTGCGCCTTCCCTTGCCGTGCTTTTCGATGATCAAGCACGCTTGCTCCAAAAAGAATACGGCTTGACTGAGCGCGAAACGCAGATCTGCGCACTGCTTCTGGCAGGTCGCAGCCGCCCGTTCATTCGCGACGAGCTCATCATTTCGCTGAACACAGTGCACACCCACGCGCATAACATTTTCCAGAAATGCGAAGTCAAGTCGCAACAGGAGCTCATGAGCTTGCCGGAAAAGCTGCTTGAAGGCAATGCGGCGGCGAAGTGATTCCCGCCGCTTAAAAACGAGCCCCCCTTCGCCTGGAAGAGCACCGGCGAAGGGCAACGCTCAGCACCCACAACCCAAAATAGTCCCTTCTGCCCAACTCGCAGGCATGTTGTTGAAAAACAGGAGCGAAATTCGAAGTTGATGCAGGTTGGAAGTAGGTGGAAACATTGAGTCTGCTTTGGTGTTGCAATCAGACTCAAGCGAGTATAGCTGTGAGCTGGTGTTTTGTAAATGCGTATTTCCTGTAAACAACCCATACATCAAAAAATGCCTCATTTCGCACCCTTGACCTACTTCCAACCTATCACAACTTCGAATTTGGAGCCCAAAATCCAACAACATGCTTAAAGGATGCTGTTCGCATTAGCGCAATCGCCGTCGAAAGACATACAGGCGCATTGATATCCGCTGCGTTTCCCCAGTTTTGCTTTTTCGTAACAATGCGCTTTATGAGTACCTGTCCTGGTAATGCGTTCTTCTATAATTGCAGACTAAGAAAAACGTAAAAACGCATGCACATAATCTGGAGAGACGCCCATGGCAACTTTTGAACTTGTTTTGCTTTTGCTAGCTGCCGTGCTCATATCTGCCGTTTTGGACCAGTTCATTCCAAAAGTCACGCTTCCGCTCATTCAAATTGCGGCAGGCGTGATTATTGCCCTCTTCGCAAGAGACTACATCAAGATTACGCTCGACCCAAATCTGTTCATTGTTCTGTTTGTTGCACCGTTGCTGTATTACGATGCACGAGCTCTTGATAAAGGCGCGCTGTGGCACAACAAGCGACCCGTGCTCTCACTCGCTATCGGTCTGGTGTTTGTCACAGCACTTGCCGTAGGTTTCCTGGTGAATAGCATCATTCCCGTTATCCCGCTCACCGCTGCTGTGGCGCTGGGCGCCGCCCTTGCCCCCACCGATGCTGTTGCCGTAACATCGCTTGCCAAAGACCTGAGCATCAGTGATCGCGAGCAAAACATCCTTGAAGGGGAAAGCCTGATCAACGATGCATCGGGCCTGGTAGCGTTCCAGTTCGCTATTGCTGCTTGCATCACAGGCGAATTTTCTCTGATCAGCGCTACGAGCAGCTTTATCGTGAGCTTTTTCGGCGGCATTGCCATTGGCGCGCTCATGGGCCTTCTGACGAACTACATTTCAAAGACCGCGCGCGAGGCGGGCGTTGACTCCACCACGTTTCATGTGCTGTTTGACCTGTTTACGCCGTTTATCATCTACCTGGCAGCAAACGCCTTCGGTGCAAGCGGCGTTATTGCCGTTGTTGCTGCCGGCTTGGTCAGTGGCGTGGGAAAGCGCGAACTGGGGCCTTCCGTTTCACGCACGAACATTGTTTCCTCGAGCGTTTGGAGCGTGTTCTCGTTCGCGCTGAATGGTTTCGTTTTCGTGCTGTTGGGAACGCAACTCCCTAAAGCCATGATTTCAACCTGGGAAAATTACACGCTTGACAACGGCTTTTTGATTGTCATTATCCTGGTTATTGTGCTGGCAATCGAAGTCGTCCGCTTCCTGTGGCTTTTCGGTTCCGAAGCTTATAGCGCGCACCGCACGAAAAAGCCTTTGGCCCCGAAAGCTGCCCTGAAAACCTCGCTCGTCATGACGCTCGCAGGTGCAAAAGGTACGCTTACGCTGGCTATTGTTTTCTCAATTCCGTGGTTCAATGCAGCAGGTGACGTATTCCCCCAGCGCGAACTGATCATCTTTCTGGCCTGCGGCGTTATCCTTATCACGCTGCTGATTGCGAATTTCGTTATCCCCTTGTTGGCGGGTAAAAAAGAGCCCAGCGAAAGCGATTTGCAGCGCCGCGAAGACGAAGCAGCTGCGAAAATCGAAGTTTTGCGCAACGTTATTGAAGAACTGGCGCGTAATCATGATCCGAAAGAGCGCCGCGCCGTGCATGCCGCGATTCGTTCCTACAACGAACGCATCAATCGAATCAAAACAGATTCATCAGACGAAGAAGACCCCGAAAAAACCAAGCTCAGGCTTCAAATTATCAGCTGGGAACGCGAGTATGCCAAAGACGCGCTGGAAAACAAGGACGTTGACGAATCGGCCGCTTACTCTGTTCTGAGCACACTCAACCGTCGCGAAAAGCTTATCAAGCACAGTGAGAACATGTTCATGGGCCCCACCGAGCTTTCCGTACGCCTTAACCAGCTGCGTTTCTTCATTCGTTCAATGGCGCACCGTGTCATCAACGGCCTGCCGCTGGTCAGCGTGCCCGATGAAGCAGCCACCCGTCACGAGCTTGTTGCAAAGAGCACCCGCTATGCCAACAAAAAACTACGCGAGTTGCTGAAGAACAGCGGTGATATTCCCACCGAATACGTAAGCGAACTGCTTATCGAAACGAGCCGACTTGCCGCATCCATGGAGCCGAAACGCCCCAGCATTACCACCATGACGGCTTTGGATGACGTGACAAACGATATCATCCGCCGCGGATTGAGCATTGAGCTTGAAGGCATTCGAGAGATGTACGAGGCGGGACGCATCAGCCGCACCACGGCAAAACGCATGCGCGAGAATGTTGCGCTCATGCAAATTGACCTTGAAGATAAGGTGTAGCGACCTTGCGACGCTCTCGAATGCCGCGATGCTCGCAGGCAGGGGTCACCCGCGCGTTTGCGGGTACCACGGACGCCGCCGCGCGCACCAAACCGGCACCTTCTAAGTACTTTATTCTTTTCCTGGACTAGTAGACGTGCGACAATACGCCCATGATGCTTTTTTCCAACATCCCATCACGCGTCGTTATCGGAGCCCATCGCGTTGCAGTCGCCTTAGCGTTTGCCCTGGTGTGGGCATGCGCGCTGCCATCGACGGCATTCGCCTACGTAGACCCTTCGGTCATGACGTACACCATTCAGGCGTTGGCGGGCGTTGCCGTGGCGCTCTCTGCGGTTTTAGGCGTTGCTGCGCGTCGGACGCGTAAATTTTTGATGCGCGCGCTTGATATCGACGAAGCACGCAAACGCACCGTGGATCCGCCGGTGTATCGCCTGGACGAACACGGGAATCCGATTATTCCCGCTGTTGCGGAACAGGCTGCACCCCCTGCTGCGGCCGCAACACCCATAGCACCCTGCGCGAAACAGGAAGGCACCTGCAAAGGCGACACCACATTTGCGGCAGCCAGCATCGAAGACGCAGATAACAGCAATGCGCAACAAGCCTCCCCTGCCCATGTACGCAAGCCACGCAAAGTGCAGGATAAACTGCGCACGCTCTACGAAAAGCTCCCCTTCGACACACGTCCTTATGCGCCCCGTTGGCGCAAGCGCTTCTTACTTGCGTTCGCAGCCAGCGCCTTGACCATTGGCACGATCTTTATTCTGTCGCCCTTGGAGATCGTGGGTGCCAGCGCCGGATCACTCGTGTTCGGGCTTGATGCCATTTGGTGGATTCCCGTTTTAGCGGGAGCGGTGCTTATCTTGGCACTGAGCCTGGTGCTTTCGCTTTTCAGGGGAAAGCTCTTTTCCCTGCTCATTACACTGGTCGCATCGGTGGGGCTATGCGCGTACCTGCAGTGCCTTTGCCTGAACATTGGTGTTCCCCTTGCAAACGGTGACACCATTGTGTGGGCCGATCATGCCGCCATGATGTCGATATGCGCCGTGGTGTGGACCGCTGTTATCGCCGCGTGCCTGGTGTTCGGGCAGCTGAACTTGCGCCGCACGCAAGGCGTAATCGCGCTTGCTTCTGTATGCCTTCTTGCTGTGCAAACCGTGGGTGTGCTCAGCCTAGTTGTCAATCCGCCTGCTCAAGAAGATGCTTCCGTGGGAGAAGGCCTTACGGGAAACGTGCTTGCGCAAACAGAGGCAATCGCTACCGAAGAAGGGCTTTTCACCGTCTCAAGCAAGGAAAACGTCATAATGTTCGTGCTTGACACCTTCGATACCTCCACCATGAAAAGCCTGCTGCGCACAAACCCCGATTTGCTGGATGATTACACGGGTTTCACATGCTTCACGAACGTCACTGGCTCCATGATTCCCACCCATTATGCCATTCCCGCGCTGCTCACGGGGTCACTCCCCCAGCAGGGCGAACCGTTTAGCACGTACGTTTCGCAGCGTTATGCGCGCGGCACGTTCCTGAGCGATTTATCGGAGGCGGGCTACTCCATTGGTCTGTACTCCGATTCGCTGGGCATTGGCGAAATCGAGGGCACACAGGCGCAACACGACCAGGTGATTGATAAGACCATCAATATCCACGGCGTTTCAACGAGCACCATCGATGTGCGCGGCACGCTGGGCGCGCTGTGGCAAATTGCGCTTTACCGCGAGATGCCGTGGGGCGTAAAGCCGCTGTTCTGGTATTACACAGACCAAATCAACAAGGCCATGGTGCATTACGATGCATCTAATGCCGCGGAAGACACCGTCTATATTATGGACGACACACGCTTCTACGAGCAGCTGCAAAACGTATCGCTTTCCGTGGAGGACAACGACAAAGATTACCGCGGCGCTTTCCGCTTCATCCACTTGCTGGGCGCGCACTACCCCTACTCCTATGACGAAACGGGCGCGTTCATTGGCGTGGACAAATCCACCATGACCAAGCAAGCACAGGGGTCGCTGCGCATTGTGGCAAGCTATCTTGACATGCTCAAAGAGAAGGGGCTCTACGACAACGCCACCATTATTGTAACGGCCGACCATGGCACCTGGCGCCTTACCAACGACCCGCTAACCAGCGCAAGCTGTCCTATTTTGCTGGTGAAGCCATCGCAGGATGCATCCGCGGCCGCACAGAGCGCCGTTGTTTCGAAAGCGCCCGTGAGCCATGCCGATATCTTGGCCACCGTTCGCGCAAGCATCGGACTTTCCGGCGCAAGTGCTTACGAAGGCAGCAACACCGTGTTTGATTTCGCGGCTACCGACGCGGATGAACGCACGCGCTATTATTACACCACCACAACCGAAACGCGCCGCGAGACGGGAATTGTGGAGTACGCTATTACCGGCGATGCAGGAAGCATCTCGAACTGGGAGCTTACCGACGTTGTTTGGGACCCGTCCCAATAGAAGCGCGCATGTTCGCGCGCGACGGGCATGCGTGTTGCGGATTAGGCACATGAGCGCGGGCGCAGCGAGCGGTTGATTCGGCTACGTCCACAACCTGCGACCGACGAACCCGCAATTGATAACACTGCCGAACAACCCGCTGACCTGCTATTACGAAAGGATTGCACCACCCATGATGGAAGCCATAACAAACGCGCTCATGGTTCTCATGCAGCCGTGCTATGCCCTGACGCAAAACTGGTGGCTTGCCATTGCGCTGTTCACGGTGCTCGTAAAAATCATCTTGCTGCCACTGTCGCTTTGGTGCCAAAAAAACAGCATTGTCATGGTGCAACTCATGCCGGCTCTCAACAGCATTAAAGTCAAGCATTTCGGCGATGCAGAGGCAATTGGCGAGGCGCAAACAAAGCTGCACAAACAGATGCATTACCATCCGCTGCTGTCGCTTGTTCCCCTGGCAGTGCAAATCTTAATCCTGTTTGGCCTGGTAGATGTGGTGCACTACATTACCGATAACGGTTTTCCCGGCACGGAATTCTTAGGCGCCCAGCCCACTATTGACGGTGGACTATCGTGGATTATGCCGCTTTTGGCGGGAGCATCCGCCGTGATCATGGGCTTTGCGCAAAATCGCATTAACCCCTTGCAACGCGAGCAGTCACGCGCGGAAAAGAACATGACAAACGGACTTTCTATTGCGTTATCCCTGTTCCTAGGCATATTCGTAGCTGCGGGCATGTGCTTTTACTGGGTTTGCTCGAACGTAACCTCCATTGCCGTTCAGGCGCTGTGCAACGTAATTATCAAGCCGCGAAAGTACATCGACTACAACGACTTAGCGCAAAGCAGAATCGAACTTGAACAGCTGGAAAACTTGGGCGGTCCGCAACGTTCTTGGTGGAAAAAAGATCCGCAAGCAGCGCGCGAGAAAGCTGATTACAAACGGTTCATGAGCATTGACGGCAAGCATCTTGTATTTTATTCCGAAGGAAGCGGTTTCTACAAGTACTTCCAAGGAGCAATCGAGTACTTGCTGGAGCACAGCACGTGCCCTATCCATTACGTGACAAACGACCCGAATGACCAGGTGTTCTCGCTTGCGCAAACGCAGCCGCGCCTTCTTCCCTACTACATTGGCCCCAAGCGCGCCATCACGCTTTTCATGAAGATGGATGCCGATGTAGTGGCAACAACGCTTGAAGATCTGGATTCGTTCTACCTGAAGCGCTCGTATGTGCGCCAGGACATCGAGTACGTGTTTTTCTTCCACCATATGTTGTCCACGCATCTTACGCCACTGGCGGCCGCTTACGACAGTTACAACACGTTGCTGTGCGTGGGGCCGCATCAAGTTGCAGAAGTGCGTCGTCGCGAGCAAATGGCTAACTTGCCGCCAAAGCGCCTGATAGAGTGCGGGTACGACCTTTTGGACCGCGAAATTGAGAGCTATCAGGAACTGTTAGCGCGCGATGGTAACGGCGGCAACCTGCAGAGCAGCGGCGGTTGCCTGGGCGGCGGCAATCGACTAAGCAGCAAGGTCGATTGCCCGAGCGGTAGCGAGCAGCAAGGCTGCAATGGGCGAATCAACAGCGCGGAGCGAAGCGACACGAAGCCTTCCCCTTCCCACGCTTCCACTGTCCTGATTGCTCCATCGTGGCAAGAGGACAACTTGCTTGACCTTTGCATCGACGAAATGCTCAAACAGCTTGTAGTCCCAGGTCGTCGCGTTATCGTGCGCCCGCATCCGGAATACATCAAGCGTTTTGGACCACGCTGGGAAGCATTGCAAAAACGCTGGGAGAACACAAGCGATAACCAGCTTCACTTCGAGGGCGATTTTTCTTCAAACGAAAGCATCTACACCTCGGATGTGCTAATCACGGACTGGTCGTCTATTAGCTGCGAGTTTTCGTTCAGCACGCTCAAGCCGTGTATATTCATTGACACGCCCATGAAAGAGCGCAACACCACGTGGCGCGATTGGAATATGGAACCCACCGATATCACGCTGCGCAACGAGATTGGCGTATCGTTTGCGCCTGACGCGCTTGAAGGCCTGGCAGAGACGGTGGATTCCATGGTTGCCCACCCCACCGATTGGAGCAAGCGTATCCAGGGCATCCGCAACGGCTTCATCTTTAATTTGGGGCATGGCGGGAAAATCGCCGGCGAATACCTGCTTTCCGCCGTCCTGGAAAAGCAAGCAGCGCATGAGACAAGCAACGATAAGCGGTAGGTAGCGAACAGGACCTTCGCTACCTACCTTTCAGATCGAATCGTTGCAAAACTACCCTGACGGCATCAACAATTCAACCCGAGAACACACAGAGCAGCGGCAAACCAGGGCCGTTTGTTGTAAAAACAAGGGCAAATGCGGGCAAATCGACGATACTCGGTGGTTGGTAAACCAAGGCACTAACGACAGAATAGCTACTGGATTTTATGCAACCCTTTGACCTGGGAAAACGTCGTTTGAGAATCTTACATATGCTCTAAGCGTCTTCAAGGGAGCCGAAAAGTCGCTCGATTTGGCAATCCGACCACCGAATATCGTCGATTTGCCTGAATTCGAGAGGTTATTTTCAACAAGGGGTCACACCAAAAACTGTCGCCTCTACATCTGCTGGGGCGCCGACACGCCCAAAAGGCTCAACGCCAACGCCAACACCGTGCGCGTAGCATCGCACAAAGCAAGGCGCGCTTCCTGAACAGGCTGGTCAACACCAAGAACATGACAGTTCGTATAGAACTGATGGAACGTTGCAGCCAGCTCCTGCGCATAGTGGGTCAAGCGGAACGGAGCGCGATCGCGCGCAGCAAGCGCCACCAGCTCGCCGAAATCATCCATCTTGCGCATAAGAGCCAACTCGGATTCGTCAGTAAGCACCGACAAATCAACGTTAGCGGGCACAACTCGCGCGGCCAGCTCATCGGTGGTCATTTCTCCAGCAAGCGCCTTTGCAGCAGCTTCTTCACCTGCGGCTTTGCGCAAAATGGAACAAATGCGCGCGTGCGCATACTGCACGTAATACACCGGGTTCGAGGAATCCTGCTTCTTCGCAACCTCAATGTCGAAGTCGATGGGCTGATCAGAAGAACGCGACAGCATAAGGTAACGCGTTGCATCCACGCCCACCTCGTCGATGAGTTCCTGGAACGACACCATCTCTCCCGTACGCTTGGACATGCGCACCGGCTCGCCGTCGCGCAGCAAGTTCACCAGTTGGCCCAGCATGACTTCCAGCGCACCCTTGTAGCCCCAAGCTTCGAGCATTGCTTCGCAACGCTTCACGTAGCCGTGGTGATCGGCGCCCCAAATGTCAATGAGCTTGCCAAAGCCGCGCTGAATCTTGTTGTAGTGGTACGCGCAGTCACTCATGAAGTACGTCATTTCGCCGTTTTCCTTAATGAGCACGCGGTCCTTGTCGTCGCCGAAATCAGTGGAACGGAACCACAGCGCGTCATCTTTCTCGTACAGGTAACCCTGCGCACGGAAAGCATCTTGTGCACGCTCAACAGGGGTTTTGCCGTCTTCGCCAGGCACATACAGGCTGCGCTCGCTAAAGAACATGTCAAAGTGAGTGCCAAATCCTTCCAACGTTTCGCGCACGATTTCCAGCATGCGCTTGTAGCCGTATTCGCGGAAATGCTCGTGACGCTCGGCGGGATCGGCAGAAAGCCACTTGTCGCCGTCGGCCGCAATGATTTCCCGCGCGATATCCATCACGTAGCCGCCGCCGTAGCACTTCTCGGGCATTTCGACGTCCTGGCCCAGTGCCTGCTGGTAGCGCACCACAATGGAGTTGCCGAAGACGTCCATCTGCACGCCATGGTCGTTTACGTAGAACTCTTCGTACACGTCATAGCCAGCGTGACGCAAAACGCGCGCCGTAGCGTCGCCCAGCGCCGCCCAGCGGCCATGGCCCACATGCATGGGGCCGGTGGGATTCGCGGAAACGTACTCCAAGTTGATGCGCGGCGTGCCTTCGGGCTGCTCGCTGCGACCGTAATCCATGCGTTCTTCGCGTACTGCGGCAACAACGCTTTGCAGCGCGCTTTCCGTCAAACGGAAATTGATGAAGCCGGGACCTGCGATTTCAGCAGAAGCGATAAGCTCATTTTGCGACAGGTGGTCGATGATAGTCTGAGCGATGGCGCGCGGATTCGAGTGCGCCAGCTTCGCGCTGCGCATGGCAACGGTAGAAGCCCAGTCGCCATTGGCCGCGTCGCGCGGGCGCTCCAGCGCGGCGGCGGGAGCCTGTTCCAGCGCCAGGGAGCCATCGGACATGGCAGCCGAAATGGCCGCATCTACTACCTGTTCGAGTTGTTCGCGAATCTGCATGGTTACTCTTCCTTGTTTTGTTTCTTTCGATCGTCGTTCGCCGCTTTACGGCGCTATTGTCATCTTTTTTTGCGGGCTTTTTTGCGAGCAGCTTTTTGCCGCCGACGCACAAGCGTATTACTTGAGGGTTGCGTACATGATGGCCTTAATGGAGTGCATGCGGTTTTCCGCCTCGTCGAAGACCACCGATTGAGGGCCTTCGAACACCTCATCGGTTACTTCCAACTCGGTCAAGCCGAACTGGGCTGCAACATCGGCGCCCACCGCAGTGTTCGTGTCATGATACGAGGGCAAGCAGTGCATGAAGATTGCCGAGGGTTTCGCATACGACATGACCTGGGCGTTAACCTGATACGGCGAAAGCAAGCGAATGCGCTCGCCCCAGATTTCAGCGGGCTCGCCCATGGATACCCAAATGTCGGTATAAATGACGTCGGCGTCTTTGCAACCTTCCTCCACGCTTTCGGTCAGCGTAACGGAGCCGCCCGTTTCCGCGGCGATAGCGCGGCATGTTTCCACCAAGTCGGCAGTGGGCATCTGCTCTTTCGGGCCACATGCCACAAAATGCAGACCCAGCTTCGCGCAGACCACCATCAGGGAATTTGCCACATTGTTCTGGGCATCGCCCATGAATACCAGCTTCTTGCCCTGGATGCCTTCGGGGAATTTTTCGGTCAGCGTAAGCATGTCGGCAATCATCTGCGTAGGATGAAATTCCGTGGTCAAGCCGTTCCAAACCACCACGCCCGACTTTTCGGCGAGCTCTTCCACAATATCTTGGCCGTAACCGCGATACTCAATGCCGTCGAACATGCGGCCGAGCACGCGCGCAGTGTCTTCAATGGATTCCTTTTTGCCCATTTGCGAGCTTTTCGGATCAAGATAAGTCACACCCATGCCCAAGTCGTGACCGGCAACCTCGAACGAGCAGCGCGTACGCGTGGAGGTTTTCTCGAACAGCAAGACAATGTTCTTGCCTTCAAGATAACGATGTGCCTCTCCCGCCTTTTTCTTTGCTTTGAGCTGGGCAGACAGGTCAATAAGATAGCGAATTTCATCTGGCGTGAAATCCAAAAGCTTCAAGAAATTGCGTCCACTCAAATTGACTTCCATAATGAATCCTCTTTCCTATCGATGCTGCGCGCTGCGGTGACGGCGATATGCGCTGGCGCGTGCAAAAAAATACCGCCGTTCACCTGCTCACTCATATTGTTTTCAGAAATAGTCATTTTACCGCTCTTTTGGGCTATAATACGTGTGTTTTTGCGTGAAGCGCAAGGTGCACACTACTATGCGGTGTACGGTTGCGAAGCTAAGCGTTGCAACTGAGCGAACGGCCATACGTCGCACGTTGCGGCTGAGCATTGCGACTGGCATACGTGCTGCCTAGAAGCGTGAGCCACGCAAAACGATCATATGACGCGCGCCCATGGCTCAATGGATAGAGCAACGGACTTCTAATCCGTCGGTTGCAGGTTCGAGTCCTGCTGGGCGCGCCAGTAAAATCCCAGTTCAGACGCTCGAAACGTCGAAATCCCGAGATTCCCGAAACCGCGAAAAACGCCCGAAACCCGCTTAAAAACGGATAAAACCTGGGGACATCGTACCTTTTGTGCACCATCCGCAGTACCAAGCTTCGTACACTCTTAAACACCAAATATGCCATAATGTTGAGTTGCTTACGAATTCAGCACATCCGTCGGTCATGCTCGGATATCTAAAAAAGTTTATATTTTATTTACACACATTAAACATCTGTTTATAATTAAATCGCGAAAGGAAAGAGGGATGGTAAAAAGGAAGGACGTGGTGAAGTTCTTCACCTCCCACGGATTTATAAATCAAGGTGGAACGAATCATGATCGCTACAAGCACCCAGATGGCAGGTGGACAATTATCGGACGACATCAGGAAATAAGCGATAGACTGTTCGAAGAGATGAAGAGACAAGCTGGACTGAAGTAATCCAGAACCACCTTCCCAAATAGGAGACGAAGATGCTAAGAGTATACGAATTTGAGATTTTCGAGGACGAAGGCCTGTTCCTTGCCCTTCCCTACGATTTTGATGGTGGCACGCAGGGTGGTTCGTTCGCCGAGGCATGCGAAATGGCGGCTAGCTGGCTGCAGTGCGAATGCGAAGAACGAACCATGCACGATAAGCCGCTTCCTGAGCCGTCGTTTGGCAACGAGCCAAAGAATGGTGGCAAGACTGTTATTGTGGCTGTAAGCGCCGGAAAAGATACCGTGCGCAAAGTGAGAGCTGCACAAGCCGCAGAGATGCTTGGTGTGACGCGCGGACGTGTGTCGCAGATGATTTCGACGGGCCAGCTGGAGTCGTTCCGCGAGCGGGGCACCGTATGGGTCACCGAGGACAGCATTGAGGCACGCCTTGCTGAGCAGCCGAAAGCAGGAAGACCGCGCAAGGCCATCATGGCGTGATGGCGAACAGCAGCCTTCTCGCACGAGGAGCTAAGCTGCGAGAAACCCCGACAACGGTTTCGGGGGCCGGCACGCCTTCCGCTAAACGAGCTGGTCGCGCCAGTTGGGGGCCACGCTGGATGGCTAACCTAAGGCTTGTTTCTTCTCGCAACGGTGCGCTGAACGTATTGCGTTGCGCGACCACACCCTCACCTAAGCCCGTGATAAAAACGACCCACTTTTCTGTGGATTTTCGGTTTCACTGGCGCCGTTTTTTAACGTTTTCCCAGTTCATAAAAAAGTTAACCATAACAAACCCACAGAAAAGTACCCTGTTTTTATCATGGCAGCAAAGGTTATGGAAGCAAAATTTACACGAGAGATAGCTGCAGAAGCAAACGGAGAAGACAAGCTCGTAAAATCGCCCCCGCTGTCGCATCTGCACGTTTGATCACCTGCAAGCATCGCATCCACGCGGCCCCGATCTAGTGCTCAGGAATCTTCTTTAGCTCAGATTCTTCCGCCCATCTAAACCAATCATCATCCGCTTGATCTTCGGATTCAACACCATAAACGGTACCAGCAACACCATGGTCGTCGATGTCAACGACAAAACACGGCTTCCCCGTTACTGTATCTAAAACACGATCGTAGAGTCGAAACACCGGACAGCAACCTTCTTTCTGTAACAAAGCTTCACAGCAACGCCTTCTTCTGCGCCAAACGAACAAAACTCATCTTAAGGAAGCTCCTCCAAGTCATCGGAATCAACCCATACCATCCGCGCATCGTCATCCGTGTCCGTCAGCTCAACAAGATGAATTGTTCCGCGCATCCTAGCGTCAAACTCAGCAACAACGCCAACATGTCCTGTTGATTTAATTCGCACTTTCGAGTACTCACCAATCATTTGCCCGTTTCTTTCTCATGGATCGTAAGCTCAATCAGACAATCCTCATATGATGGGCTTCGTCCTGCAGCGGCCATAACGCCACGTCACCAGAAAGCCACGCTCAAAGCGCAACACCTGCACCGCAAACCCCGCATCATTCCGCTTTCTCCCTAAATTCTACCACCAAGGGGTGTCCCAATCTCTCCCTTTACCGCATGCTCAAAGTATCTTCGATACAGGAGGCATCCTCTATGAACCAAAGAGCCATTGGCGACTTCATCGCGCAGAAGCGGCGCGTGCAAAACCTTACGCAGGAGCAGCTGGGCGAAATGCTTGGCGTATCCAATAAAACCATCTCCAAATGGGAGAACGGCAAATGCATGCCCGATTACAGCATTATCCAGGAGCTTTGCAGCGCGCTTCACGTAACGCTCCCTGAGCTGATAGACGGCAAAGACGCAACGGAAAACAGCGCACAGACCTGCGATAATGAGCGAATCCTTGACCTGATCCGCCGCACTCAAGAGCTTGAGCGACAGAAAAATGTCCTTTTCGGCCTCATCCTCATCGTTTTAGGAATTGCTTGCGGAGCCCCGTCCAACACCACCGGCGGAACAGACGTGCGGATTTCGTTTCGGGAGGTCTTTTGGGACTGTCTGTTGCAGAAATCCTGATAGGTGCCTGGATTGCAGGAAAACACGCATTCGGCAAGTAGCCGCACGCGCCCTACTGCATCAAATTCAGGGACAAACAAGCGATCACAGCCCGAGCACGCCGCACCCCAGGCGTCGAACACGTGAAGCATCCTGGAACACACGCAATGTTGCATCTCAAACAGCCTGCAGCGGATACCGACAAAACATCACTCGAAAGATCTTCCCTGCCCCCAATACAAATAAGGAACGCTTCGCGTCATACACGAAAACATCTATAATCGAAAAAAGCTCTATCGCTTATCTCGAAAGAAAGGAAACACACATGGCAAATGAACTTGCACCCTTCGCCGTTTGGACATTCGCATCGAAATGCGCCATTCCAAGCGAGACCGCAGCGGTATTGCTTGAAGGCGAAGTGCCCCATGCCGCCTACAAAACCATCCGCGATGTGGCGCTCTTCACCAACAAGAGACTCATTGTGAGCGATGCGCAGGGCATCACCGGTAAAAAAGTCGAAGTGTATTCCCTTCCTTGGTCGGCAGTAAACATGTGGTCGAGCGAAAACGCCGGCAAACTAGATTTGAATGCAGAAATTGAGCTATGGACGCGTGCGGGGCATATCAAAATCAACCTTGGCCGCGACGTCAACGTCCGAGAAATCGATGCGCTGATCGCCTCCGCGGTGCTGGGATAGCCCCTGCATATGCTGGATAGCTAACCTGGGGCTTACCCTTTTCGTGATGGCGCGCTTACGGTATTATTTTATGTCTTGTGCGCGGTACGCCCCGACCTTCGAATCGGGACACGGCCGCGCGCAAGACATTGCCACCCTGGAGCCGTCACGGAATTTCGATAATCCCTGCATATGCTGCCTGCAGTCACTTTCAAGCCGCCAGCAGCATCCGTAATCTAGCGCGCCTTGATACGCGTAGCGATGACAAGCGCGGCCGCCGCAAACACCAGCGCAAGGGCAAACCCGAAGTGGGAACCCATGGCAAACGCAGCAGCCCCTTGCCCGCCAGCAAACGCCTGGCCCGTAGCCAAAAGGAACGTAGCCAACGCGGTGGCAATAGCGCCAAACACCTGCTGCAACGTGTTGAGCATGGCCGAGCCATCGGTGGACAACTGCGGCGGAAGCGATGATAGCGCATATGTTTGCGCAGGCGACATGGCCAAAGGAACGCCAATCATAAGCAGCACATGGCACGCCACGACAAGCGCCACAGGGGCGTCAACGGAGACGCTGATCAGCCCAATAAGCGCGCAAACGGAGAGCGCGAAACCAGCAATCGCAGGGATGCGCGCGCCCACCTTGTCGAACAAATTGCCCGCCGCTACGCTTACCACCATGTTGACAATGCCCGCGGGAAGCATGAGCGCGCCAGCCGCCGTTGCAGAAAGCCCCAGGGCGTTTTGGTAGAACTGCGGCAAAATGAACATCGCCGCAAGCGTAATGCCGAAGTTGAGTGTTACGCACAGCGTTCCCACCGCATAGCCGCTTTGACGGAAAATCTGCATGTTGATGACCGGGGCTTCCATGCCCATTTGGCGACGCACATAAATAACCAGGCAAACAATACCGATTGCCAGCCCTGCCAAAACAGGAGCGCTTACCCAACCGAACATGCTTGCCACGCCGGCTGCGAAAACAATTCCTCCGAAACCAAAACACGAGGTCACAACGCTTATCAGGTCAACCGAAGGCTTCGTAAGCTCATAGGGGTTCACACCGAACTTCAGCTCCATGGCAAGAGCAACAATCAGCACTACCACGAAGCTTGTAAAAATGGCGCGCCAGGAAAATGAGCCGATAAGAAAGCCCGCCAGCGTGGGCCCAATGGCAGAAGCGCCCATGATGATGAGCGCGTTAAGCCCCATGGCCGCACCAATTCGATGAGGCGGGATGACCTCCAGAATCATGGAGAACATCAGGGGCAACACCAAGCCCGTGCCAATTCCTTGCAACGCACGGCCAACAAGCACCAGCGCAAAACCGGGCGCCAAGCCGCTGATCACTGCACCTATCGCAAAGACGCACAGGGCAAACGCGGTAACGGAACGCGCCGAGAACCATTTGCTCAGCAAGCTTGCAAACGGCATAATCAAGCCAATGACCAGCATATACCCAACAACAAGCCACTGCGTAAGAGAGACATCAACCCCTAACTGCACCGAAATGGAGGGGAGCGCTATGTTCAGCGTCGTCTCTGAATACATGCCCGTAAAGCCACCCAGGTACAGCCCCATCATCGCCAGATACGGATACTTAACCTGCATACGCGCCTTAGGCGCTTCGTGATGCGTTTCGTGTTTTGTTTCAACCAATTCAAACAGTCCTTTCTCGTACATCAGAGCACAAAAAAAGAGCCGCAACGTTATCGCTACGACTCTTCTGATATTTTCAGACACCTTGCTGTGCTTCAAGCAAATAGGTACTCTAGCGGTTTCAATTTTTCTTCGTAAGTTTTCGTTTGCAGGTTCATTTCTTCTCCATATTTTGCTTCAGGAGCGCATGTTGTCGGAAAATCGGGGCGAATACGCAAAATATGACGTTTCGGGGCAGATCGGGGGGCGCGAACGGGGCCTACGAAACCATCTTGAAGGCCATACTCTCCCGACACCCCAGCAAAAGCCCAGGTCGCGCTCAATGCCAAACGAAGACACCCAACCCATTCCAAACCGCACCTGCCCCGAACAGGAATATTTCGCACATTGAAGCTAAAAATTCGACAACATGAATGCAATCAGGACCAAAACAGCAAGAACATAGCCCGCGCGCATGACATCGCGCGTCTTTTTGCCAATACCCAGGTCGCGCGCAAGGGATTTCGTGGCAATGCCCACGTGCCAAGCAAGCGCAGCCAGCAGCAGCAAAAACGGGACTTTAAGCTGACTCGCATCCAAGCCAAGACCCTCGGGGAAGATAACGCAGACCAAATGCATGCCTATGACCAGCGCCAGCAGCGCGCCGGTAACCCATTTCAGCACGAAGTGACGCTTCTTGCGAGCGCTCGGGGGTCGCTCAGTGTCGGTCAACATCAAAGCGGTAGCGGCAACACTGGCAACCACATGCACACCCACAATGCCCAACATACCCCATACCAACCACGGCACGCTGTTGACCAGGCCTTCGATACCGAACGATGCTGTTCCCAGTCCCGAATGCGCCAAAAAGAAAACGGCGACCGCCGAAGCAACCAACGCGTTGAACAGGCGTAATTTTTCCGCAGGGGTGTTTGCCCGCCTCATCGCAAAGCCGTTTCTTCCACCGAGCCAAACAGTAAGTCAACCATAAGCAGACGGTTGCGAATGACATCGGGCTTGTCCAGCAGAACCTTAACGGCCTCTGCCGCCTGAAACGACGCGACCACGCCCGCGATAAAAGGCAGGTTGCCCTCTGTCTTCTGCACGCCTTCCCCGCTGGCGTCCGCGACAGCACCGTACAAGGAAACGAAGGAGACATCGCCGGGGAACACCGTGCACACCTGGCCAAACCATCCGGCAATGGCGCCATACACAATGGGAACGCCCACCGTCTGGCAAGCACGCGCCAGCTGAAAACGCGAACGCACGTTGTCCAGACAATCCACCACGCTGTGGCACCCGGCTATTAAATCGGCAGCATTATCGCTGTCCAGATATGCTCTTATCGGTTCGACCGCCGTTTCAGAATTCACTGTTGCCAAGCGTTTGGCGGCTGCTTCCACTTTTGCCACGCCCAGCGTTTCCTCGGTGCAAAACAGCTGACGGTTCAGATTCGTTTCCTCAAACACATCGGCATCAACCAAGCGCAAGCTACCCACGCCCAAACGCGCCAGATGCTCGGCAACGTAGCCGCCCAAGCCGCCGCAGCCAACAACCGCCACCTTAGACGCCTGGAGCGCCTGGCATTCCCGATCCGACAGCGCCTGCCGATTGCGATCGTAACGGTGCTGGAATGCCATGGCGCCCCCTTCTACTTGATAAGCCCGCACGGAAGTTGTACCGCTCGCACGGCGGTACCGAAAAATACCTACACGAAACGATACGTCTGCGCCAGCTCGTCTGCAAGAGCTTTTTTGCGGCACGCATTGCAAATATCCACGTCCGACATCTCGCGCGTACCCAAAACCTGGCCGCATTCCTTGCAGCGAACCAACAAAATCCCGAACGCTTCCCTCTTGATGCGGCCACGTTTTTGGCCATGCATACGGTGCTCGTAGGTGCGGCATCGGGAAAGAAAAGCGCGTATCGGCAGAAAGATTACGTGAACATGATGATGGACGGCCAGGTGCAGCGCGTGCCCGCGAGCCCCATCCTGGCGTTCGAAACACCGCTCTATCTGGGTTCTGCGTGCGACAACTTGGCAGGCGCGTTTGCCAAAGCCGCAAGCCGCAAACTCATGATGATCCCCACGTTCGCGGTGGATGTGATGTGCATCAAGCCGTTCGACGAAGGCACTGGGCGCCTGACGCGTCTGTTTTCGCTGCTGCTCATAGAGCGCGCCGCAAGGCAGCGGTCACAGCGGCGCGGAATACGTTGCAGAAATGTTACAGATTGCAACAACCACCGGCACAATATGCGAAAATAGCCGCGATACCCGCCGATGCACCTGGAGACGAACGCCCATGCCTGCAAAAACACCGAACCAATCAAGCGAAAGCGCCCGAGAAGCCATCCTTGAAGCCTTGATTGAGCTGACCAGCGAAAAAGCATTCTCGTCCATCACCATCGTAGAGCTTTGCAAAGCCGCAGGCGTTTCGCGCATGGCATTCTATCGCAATTACAACGTGAAAGAAGAAGTGTTCTCCCGCAAGCTTGATGAGCTGGTCAAGCAATATTGGGGTACCACCGCTGCTCTAGTTGAACGCGGTGACTTGTGGTATGACCTGGGGCATTTAACGGCGTTCTTCGAAATCATGTACGAAAACCGCAAGCTGGTTGACAGCCTTTTTCGCTGTGGCTTCACCTGGCTGCTTATCCAAGCCATTGCCGGTTTTCTGCTGGACACCTGGGGAAACGAAACGCCCGAGGCCACGTATTTGCTCACCGGTTTCGCGGGATTTCTGTGCTCTTGCTACGAGCCGTGGGCGGAAGGCGGGTTCAAAGAGGAACCGCGCCAGATGGCGGTGCTTGTCAACCATTTCTACCGCATCCCCAGCGAACGCAGAAAATAGCAGCGCCGCGCCGCTACCGCGACAGGCGCGATGAGCTCGTGACCAAGCATTACGGCGCTCGCATCGGGCGTCCGCATCCGCTACCGTGCTAACACCTTTCCCACTTTTTGCGAGAACGCAGCCATCTTGTCGGGGTTCATCAAATCGCCTTTATTCATTAGATCAAGCGCCTGGCTAAACATTGTCTCGGGCGGCGCTTCGCTCAATACCAGGTACTTTGTAACAGCAGATGCAAAATCATCCTGCGCATCCACATATAAGCTCAAAGCAGCCAGCGCCGATGTGCCGTACCCAACGTAATAAAACGGCTTCGAGAAGATATGCGAGGTGGCCGTCCACGACTCATCCTCTTGCGGCATGCGATATTTTTCACGAACGTCCGACCAGATGGCATCGATTTTTTCGGGTGTTACATCAGGCGTGGTATAGGCGCGATATTCGGCCTCGTTTATTGCAAACGCCTCACGTACCGTCTGCGCTTTGTCGTAGACCACGTAAGCCGCAAGCGCTTCACCATAGCCTGGACATAGCTCATCATAAGCGCCGCAGCACAAAAGCTCAAGCGCCTGGGACATGGTTTCCTGCACGTCGGGCGCGTCGTTCGACACGAACGCATTGCTTGGCGCGTGATACATATGGTTGAAATGCCCGAACTCATGGATTAAGGTCTGATAATCGGTCACATCCCCTTCAGGAGCAATTACCATAAATGCATCGTTGTAGCTGGGAATCTCCATGGTGAAGGCGTCGTTCACGTATGTTTTTGCGGCACTGATGTCATACAGGCTGTTCCGCTGCAGGTGGTCAACCGCTTCCGTAAGCGCAGGCGATACCGCCGCAACGCATTTTCGCACGTTCGCCAACTTCACTTCACTGGTGTCGTTATTCTCATCGAATACTTGAAACACCAGGTCAACATCAAGAGAATCAGCCAGATATGCCTGATAAACAGGAACGTAATCACTCGCAATCGCTTCTTGGAGCCGCAAGGCGTCATCCACCGTATAATCGCGGCGATACTCAACAGCATACGCGTATTCGGCGTAATTGTCGTAGCCGCACGCGCGAGCGAGCGCATTATTCGTGTTCACCATTTCAATGTACAGCTCTTTAAGTTCCGTTTCGCTTGCCCCTTGCACCACCAGCTTATCATAGCGAACCACCAGGTCATTACGCTGTTTCCGAAGATCATACGCTTCACTGCTCGCATTGGCTGAACGATCGAGCGCATAGGCGAACGTGCTACCGATATACGCGCGGAAGCCCTTGCCCTGCGGTGATTCCAACGCGCGCCCGAACTGATACGCGCATTTCGCGGTCGTGTCGCTAAGCAAATCGCGCTTTGCCATGTAACGCTCAACTGACGCTGCATCGGAAGCATTCTGACGATAATCGAAACGTACAAGCGCATAATCGCTGTTCAAGTTCATGACGTGCCCTGCTAGCTTGTCGTAAAGGCGCGTGAGCTCCGCAAGCTCCGTCGCACCGTTATCAACAGCGCTTTTGAACGCGTAAAAATCGTTGAGATACGCTTCTTGATCAAACGAATCGCGCGAGCGTTGGTCAAGAGGAACATCCCGGTGCTCAACATTTGTCGTGTAAGTGAATGCAACAGGACTGGCAGAGCCCATTGGAACGCCAGCCGACGAGCTGCCAGCACTTGCGCCGCCCGCGCTTCCTGCATTTCCTGCGCCAGCCCCTTCCCCGCTGCATGCGCAAAGCGACAAGGCCAACGCAAGGGTCGTGACAACAGCACCGATCTGCTCCATGCGCTTCAAACACTTCACGTTTCCATCTCCCTTCAACGATAAGACTCAAGCAGCAGGCTCGTCTTCCCCTTCGCGCGCGATGCGTACCGGACGATGCCGCGCCCGGTGTGCGCGTTGCTGACTTCCCCTTCGCGCGCGGTGCGTATCGCCCGCGATTAGCCCCTTAACCGCACGATTTCCCTACCTTCACTTTACCTGCTGCTGCATCACGAAGAAAGGACTCGCGGCCCATAAATGGCAATTCGCTGCACCCTTTTGGCGCAAATGCGAACTCTTGCGATGCGGCGCAGATAGCCTTTTCTTTGCCTAACTTCGTAAAATACATGCCGTATTACAAGGTGCAACGTTACACTGGTATCGAAGGGTTTTTGAAGGCGAATGCGCCGAACTGCAAGGAGGGTCTTTTGAGCGCGTATGTTTTGTCTTGCTGCTCGACGGTTGATCTCACCAGAGAAAAAATCGAAGCCCGCAGAATAAAGTGGGTACCGTTCCATTATGAAATTGACGGAAAAGAATACCTGGACGACTTTGGAGAGACAATTCCCTACGATGATTTTTATGCCGCCATGGCAAAAGGAAGCTCGACAAAAACATCCCAGGTCAACGTAGGCGAATTTTACGAACATTTCAAAGCGATTGTGTCCGAAGGAAAGGACATCCTTCATATCTCGTTCTCGTCGGGCCTTTCTGGCGCTTATAGTTCTGCTGAAATTGCCGCGAAAACAATCAGGGAAGAATTCCCCGAGCGCAACGTGACCGTTGTTGATTCGCTGTGCGCATCGTCGGGATACGGCCTGTTCGTGGACAAACTTGCCGACTTGAAAGATTCAGGCATGGAGATGAATGAGCTCGCTGCGTTTGCCCTGGAAAACAGACTGAACGTACATCATTGGTTCTTCTCCACCGACCTGCATTATTACGTTTTGGGTGGTCGCATTTCGAAAGCTGCAGGCGCCATTGGTGGCGCGCTGAAGATCTGTCCCGTTTTGAACATGAGCAACGAAGGCAAGCTGACCCCGCGCGAAAAAGTTAGAACGAAGAAGAAGGCCATCGCGCGTGTGGTGGACATCATGAAAGAGCACGCAGCAGACGGAAAAGAGTATCGCGGCAAGGTGTTCATTTGTAATTCTGCCTGCCTTGAGGATGCCCAAGCTGTTGCAAGCATGGTTGAAGAAGTGTTTCCCCAGATGGATGGCCCCGTGGAGATTTTCCCTATTGGCACGACCATCGGAAGCCATACCGGCCCCGGAACCGTATCGCTGTTCTTCTGGGGTGACGAGCGCGTGGATTAGGGTACAGTCTCGATTTTTGAGGGCGAAATCCGCAAAAACACCCCGTTTTGCTTCAATTCTAGGCATGTTGTTGTAAAAACGGGTTCAAATTCGAAGTTGTGGTAGGTTGGAAGTAGGTCGAAATTCAATTTTGATTCGATACTATGATTATGTTTGAATGAGCATAATCATGAACTGGTGATATACGAAGTCGTTTTTTCTATAAACAGAACATTCGCTGAAAATATTCCGTTTTCCGCTTCCGACCTACTTCCAACCCGTATCAACTTCGAATTGAGAGGTCATTTTCCAACAACATGAACCAAAACGGCCGGAGAAGTTGGAGCGGGTAACGGGACTCCGGCGTTCGCTGCGCGAACGCCGACCCCTCCCTCGCAAGCTCGGTCGGGCGAATTCCTAAAAACGTGCCACCGGCACGTTTTCTTGACGGAATTCCACCTCATCGGTTCGATTCCCGTCGCCAGCAAGGCAGCGTTCTCTCAGGCAGCAACAAAAACAGCCCAGGAATATTTCCTGGGCTGTAACGTTTCTGGAGCGGGCGACGGGAATCGAACCCGCCTCATCAGCTTGGAAGGCTGAGGTTCTACCAATGAACTACGCCCGCAAAAGTGGTCGGGACGACAGGATTCGAACCTGCGACATCTTGCTCCCAAAGCAAGCGCGCTACCAAACTGCGCCACGTCCCGTTGCTTTAGCAGCGACTTAGCATTATATCCTAATTTAGCCGCGCGATGCAATTAATTCTGCAAGTTTCCTCAAAGCAACCCCTCGATGGGAGATTTTCGCTTTCTCATCCTGCGAAACCTCGGCAAATGTAAGCTCGCCGTTGTATTTGTCGGGATAAAAAAGCGGATCATAGCCGAAGCCGCCTTCGCCGCGACGCTCGAAACCAATCTTGCCCTCAACGGTTCCTTCGGCCACTAGCTCACTGCCATCTTCGTCGATAAACACCAGCGAGCACACATAGCGCCCGGTACGCTGCTCCCACGGCACGTTCGCAAGCTCGGAAAGCAACTTATCGTTATTCGCCTCGTCATCGCACTGCTCCCCCGCATAGCGAGCAGAGTAGACGCCAGGGCGGCCATCCAAAGCGTCAACCATAATGCCGGAGTCATCGGCCAACGCAGCCAAACCGCCGCTTGCCCGATGCGCCGCAAGCGCCTTGATGCGCGCGTTGCCCACAAACGTATCGGCATCTTCCTCTGGATCAGACACCACATCCAGCTGACGCAACGTCTTGAACTCCCAGTCATCCATGGCTAGAGCGCCTTCGATTTCGCTTACTTTATGCGCGTTGTTTGTGGCTAAAACGATTGTCTTCACAGCTTTTCCTTTCCTATCATGCGGCATTATCGCCGCTGCACGACGCACCTACGCGCCAATGCCGCACGCCGCACCACGCCCTATCGCGACAGCAACATCGCACGCCCGCACAGCGCGCCGCAAAGCGCCTCATTGCGCAGGCACATGCTACCGCAGGACGCGGCTCCACGGCAACTCACGTCAAATCAACGTGAGCCACATCGCGCAGTTCTGTCTTGAAAACGCGTCCGCCAAAACGACGAAATTCCTCGACGTCATTTCCCGTTGTAAAAAACTTCCACTGCGCTGTGTTATCCTTGCTGGCAAGCTGGCCGCGCCGCGCAAGCGTTTCCGCAACGTCGTGCGCCGTTTCCGCAGCGGACGAAATGAGCGTCACTTCCCGTCCGACCACGCCTCCAATCAGCGATTTCAGAAGCGGATAATGCGTGCATCCCAAAACAAGCGTGTCAATATGGCAGCGACGCAGCGGATCCAAATACTCAATGGCAATCTTTTGAAACTCGGGACGAATGTAGACCTTCGAAGCTTCGGACATGAACGTTTCCACAGGCCCTTCCGCCATGCGAACGCCCAGCTCGGCTATTTCCACGAAACGCGGCGCCGGCGTGGAGAACACGGTAATGCCCGCGTCTAGATTGCGAATTGCCGTGGAATACGCGCCCGACTCGATGGTGCCTTTTGTGGCAATAACGCCAACACGCCTGTTCAACGTGGCGCGAACCGCAGCACGCGCACCTGGTTCCACCACGCCCACCACCGGAACACTAAACGTCTGCTGCGCATGCGCCAAACCTGCCGCCGTTGCCGTATTGCATGCAATGACCAGCAGCTTCACACCTTGATTAACCAGCCATCCGCCAATTTGCTGCACGAAACCGTCAACCTCGTGCAAATCGCGCGGACCGTAAGGACAGCGCGCTGAATCGCCCACGTACACAATGTTCTCATGAGGCAGGCACTCAGCAATGGCGCGCGCCACCGTGAGCCCACCGTATCCTGAATCGAAAATGCCAATAGGCGCATTACTATATGTTCCTTCTTTTTGCATGGGGAAAGTATAACGCTCCTTACGCCAAGCGGACGCACTGTGCTACCCTTTTCCGAAATAAGGAAACAACGCGAACGCCTTGCGGGCAAGCTGGTTCGCTGCAAGATTCAGCGGCGCTCCACGCCGACGCAACGCAAAGAACGTTCGCAAAACCAAGAAGAAGCGCTGAATGAGCCATGTCCAAAGATAAAGAGCTGAAAACAAACGTCATGCGCATGCTTGATGCTGCGAAAATCCCCCACACTGTGCGCACGTATGAGACTGATGGCAGCCACACGGGAACCGAGATTGCCGCCATGCTGGGCCTCGAAAAAGAAAGCGTGTTCAAGACGCTGGTCACCCGCGGAAAATCGGGCGAATATTACGTATTCATGATTCCCGTAGCCGAAGAGCTTGATTTGAAGAAAGCAGCGGCGGCCGTTGGTGAGAAAGCCGTGAGCATGATCAAATCAAAGGAGCTTTTGCCGCTTACGGGCTATATCCACGGCGGATGCAGTCCCTTGGGCATGAAGAAGCAATTCGTGACCAGCATCGATGAAACGGCAGAGCTGTTCGACCGCATTAATTACTCAGGCGGGCACATTGGCTGCCAAGTAGAAACATCACTCGAAGATCTGGAGAGCCTGATTCCGCTCATTCATGCCGACTTGACGGTGTAAACGCACTCAAAACACCTAATCGCTGGCGCAACAAAGCACGGATGTTAAAAAGACCCCGTCACTTTTTAACATATGCCGCCACCGTCAACGCGAAATTGTTGACAAAAGGTGGGGTAATTTGTCAACAAGAACGGTTACTTTTGCCCCGCCCTTACCAATGGACAACAACGACAGTGCCTACGTCTACGATGTTATAAAGCTCGGCCGCTTTGCTGGGCGGAAGATTCACGCAACCGTGACTGCCGTAGCCGTCGCGATACATCGTGCCGCCGAAATCGGGCTGCCAAGGAGCGTCGTGCAGCGCGTACACGTTGCCAATGAAAGGCATCCAGTAAGCCACCGTTGACTCGTTGGGCTTCTCCTTGCCTTCCTCGTAGGTGCGCAGCCGCTCGTTGGTAGCTTTGCGCGTAATGGAATAGACGCCGGTGGGCGTGTTGCGCGTTGAATAATTCACATTGCCCGAAATGATGTCGCTCTCCCAAAGAATCGAACCATCCTCGTCGAAGAAATAGGCGTGCTGTTCGGCCAGGTCAACGTCGATATAGCGCGTCCATTCGGCACCCGTTTCCATATTGTAATAAGCGCCTTCGCTCTCACAGGGAATAGCAATCTCGCCCTGCTCGCTATCATGCACCGCTGCGACAATCATATCGGTAAGCGCGGCCGTATCAAGTTTCCAGCCGAACGCGGGACCGCCGCTCACGGTAATCTCTTTGCCATCGGGGCGCGTATACGTGTGCTCGGTGCCGTACGTATTCAGCTTGTCGGCCATCTCCTGCGCCCACAACTCAACGGCTTCCTCGTTCAGCGAAATGTTGCGATTGTCGTCGTAGACAATCCAGTCAAGCAAGTTGCCGCGATTGATTTTCAGCGCCGGATAACCGCCAAGCGTCAGCGTCACCTTCACATGCGAAAGCGCGTTGACCTGGTCTGCAACACTTTTCAAGCTGTCATCGGTGGCGAAGACCGCCGGCGCAACAAGGTCGCGATCGGTAAGCTCAAGACGCACGTGGACAAGACGCAACGCAGCTTCAACATCGGTAAGAACCTGTTTTTTATCGAGCTTCGTGCCCGCCTGTTCAGGAGCAATCACAACAGCATCGGTCGCCTCATCGTAAGCAAGATGAGCGTCCACGGGATCGGTTGCGGTTTCGTTGCAGGCAGCAAGGGTTTCATCCAAAAGCTCGGCCACTATCTGCTTATTGTAAGAAACAGCGAACGTTGCGCTTTTGCCTGCATGGGTGAACAGTTCAACAGGCCACGTCCACGGATTCACATACGCCAGCATATCTTGATCCGGGTCAAGACCATAGGAAATCTCCTTGCCGGGAATCGCTAGCTCGCATCCATAACCCGTGACCTCAAGCTGATAATCATCCAGCGTGGCAGCAATTTTTCCCCGCATTTCATCAGGCGTTTTCCAAGAAACATCAACACCATTGATATTCGTACCGGGAAGAAAATGACTCATGAAGAAAACGGCACCGGCAAGATAAAGCGCAGCAACCAGCGCGACGATAACACCCAAAACGATTCCGACGATTTTAAGCTTCCCGCGCGAGTGCGGCATATCATACGCAGCGGCGTCGGAAGAGAAGAAGCCCTGGCTGCCGTTGGCACCGTTGGCTGTTTCGACCTTCGCAGCGACCTTTGCTTTTTCTTCCGCCTTATTCTTCGTCTTCGCCTTAGCAGGTTTCCCCGATTTCGTGGACGCATCGGCCGTTGCGGGCTTCACCGCATCTGCGGATACAGCAGGCGCTGCGGGTGCAGCAGGAGCCGCTTTAGCAGCATGTTTTGGCTTTTCGGAAGAGACCTCTTCTTTTTTCACATGTTTTGCACTCATGACTAGATCGCTAATGCTCTCTTTTTTGCATCGAATTCCCATTCTGACCGTATTCGAGTAATTATATCAGCTTCGCCCGCAACACCTTGCATGCATATGAAAAACGTCCCGATTCGGCAGAAACGGAACGTTTTCTATCGTGTTTGTAATTACGAAACGCAAAATGCCTGATAGCAAGCACATGTCCAAGCAATAATTCTACTTGAACTGGCTCGGATGCTTCTCGAAGAAGTCGTAGCGCGGCGGCAAATCTTCCACGGCACGTCCGCCTGCTGCGCGCTCTTCTGCAGTGCACAGTTCCGCCAAGCTCTCGAAATCCGCATTCCAGCTGAAGAAGCGCTGCGCATCAAAACCAAGACGGTCGCAAATCTTTTGGCAGCCTCCCGGCACCACGGGATGCATCATCACCGAGCAAACCCACAGCAGATACGCACTATCAAGCAGCACTTGGCGGCGCTGTTCGGTATCGTCCGCCTGCTCCGCATCGCGAATGCCATCGGCCCAATACTTTTGTGCGTAGCGGATAAACGTATCGGAGAGCGAAACAATGGAATGCAGCTCCACCTTGTGCATGACCTGATCGTAGTTCAGAAGTGCATCATGTGCGGCGGCCACCACGCTGGGCGTAACAGTCCCCACAGGAATAACGCCGCCAAAGTTCTTCTGCGCCTCGTAGAAACAGCTGCGCGCCAAGCGGTTGAACACGTTCGTGAGCAGCGCGCCTTCCTTCAACGCAGGGTCGGCATAACGCGTATCTTCGCGCTTTTGCGGATCGGGATCAAAAGGCTTCGGCGAGAAACCGACCGACTTCTGATCAAGACCCAGCGCAAGCCAGTGCGCGCGCAACTGTTCGGGCGTGTAGTAATTCAGCAGCTCATCAGCCGAAGGCGGCTTAACCGCACCAGACGAAGAGGCCTTCGTCTTGCCGAACAGCACATGATGATTCGCAATTAAGCGCGTCTGACGGACCGGCGCGCCTTCGCCTTCGAAATTACCCGGCTGCAATGCCTGGAACAGTGCCGGTTGCGCCACGCCGTAGAAATACAAATTATCCTGACCGATAAACTGATAAACCTGCGCATCATCCGCGCACCAGAAATCGCGCCAGCTTTCATGCGGAAGCCCCAGCTCATCGTTGCACGCCTGCGTGAACGAAATAGGAGCCCACAGGCTTTCGGGCCAGCACCATACGGTAAGACCCTCTACCCCGTCGAACACGGGTGCTTTCACGCCCCATTCAATGTTACCCGTCATGCGGAACGGCACTAACGCCTTGCCCATACGGAAGCGAATGCCGGCAGCACTTAGCACGCCACGGGCGGCATCGCGGTCGTCAATCGAGGAAAACTCCAGCTCAAAGCTTTGCTTGCCTTTTTCTGCTGCACGATATTCATGCTGAGGCAACTGATCGGCAATTGCCAGATACTGGTCGTACAACTCATTTTTGATGTAGGTAACCGGCGCGCCCAAAAACTCGCGAATCGTCTGCGGGACAATAGCGCGCACATCAGGGTCGGCCTCAAGCTGATCGGTGTAATCGCGCAGATACTGCGTAAACGCCGGCAAATCGAAGTACCAGTTTTCCACGGGGCGCATTTCAGGCGTGGTGCCCGAAAGCGTGGATACCGGCTTGAGCAAATCTTGCGGCTCGTACTGATGCCCCAAATCGCACTCATCCGCATAGCCCTTCTCGGATTTGCACCCCTGAACAGGGCAAAAGCCAACAACCTGGCGGCCATTCAAGAACGTTTCCGCCTGCGCGTCGTAGAACTGCAGCGTGGACGTCTTCTTCAGCCAGCCGTTCTTGTAGAGCTGTGTCAAGAACTCGTTGCTCACGCGCTGATGCACTTCGCCCGCGTGATCCAAGCTTGAACCCTGGTAAATGGACAGCTCAACCTCGTATGCATCAAGCGTTGCCTTCTGGGCATCGTGGTTGCGACGCACGTAATCGGACAGAGTTCCTTGGAACTCCCCCGCCTCGACAAGCTTGCGGTATCCCTCCATAATGGGAGACCCAAAGCAGTCGGTGCCAGACACGAAACGCACGTTTTCCGCACCAATACGGTCCTTCAGGAAGCGCGCGAAGCAGTCGGCAGGCACAAAAACGCCACCGACATGGCCGAAATGCAGCGCTTTATTGCCATACGGCATTCCTGCGGTCACCACCGCACGTGCGGGCCACGGCTTTGAGTTTTCGCTGGTAAACAGTGCCATATTCTATCCTTTTACCCGGTATCCAGTTCTTACCTGGTCATTCGAATCAGCGGACCAACGCGCATACACGCGCGCTGACCCGCCCCTTATTCAACTTACAGATCCAAGCTGTCCTGCTTCGAGGAATTTTGCGCCTTACGGGCAAAACGAATAAGGAATTCTTGGTTCGTTTCAGTTTGCTTGATGGATTTTACCAAAGTATCCATCGCACGCTCCGTATTGTTCAAGTTTGCAAGAACACGGCGCACTGCCCAGATAAGCGGCGCCTCTTGCGGGTCAAGCAACAGCTCTTCCTTACGCGTGCCCGACGTAATGGGATCAATCGCAGGGAAGATACGCTTGTCGGCCAACGTGCGGTCAAGCCTGAGCTCCATGTTGCCCGTACCCTTGAACTCCTCGAAGATAACTTCGTCCATCTTGGAACCGGTATCAACCAGCGCCGTGCCCAAAATAGTCAAGCTGCCGCCGTTTTCAATGTTGCGGGCGGCGCCCAAGAAACGTTTCGGCGGATACAGAGCGCTTGAATCGACACCGCCGGACAAGATACGGCCCGAAGCAGGCGTGCCCATGTTGTAAGCGCGCGCCAAACGCGTGATGGAGTCCAGCAGGATTACTACATCGCGCCCCTGCTCTACCAGGCGTTTTGCACGTTCAATAACAAGCTCTGCCACGGCAATATGGTTTTCGCACGGCTTATCGAACGTGGAGGAAATAACTTCGCCCTTGATAGAGCGCTCCATATCGGTCACTTCTTCGGGGCGCTCATCTACCAGAAGGCACATCAGGTGAACTTCGGGGTTGTTCGCAGAAATCGCAGCAGCAATGTCCTTGAGGACCGTGGTCTTGCCCGCTTTCGGCGGAGACACAATCAAACCGCGCTGGCCCTTGCCAATGGGCGAAACCAAATCGATGACGCGCGCCGTGGTGGTGCTCTTACCGTGTTCCATGATTAAGCGCTCATCGGGGTAAATCGGCGTCAAATCGGCAAAGCGAACGCGTCCTCCCAGTTCATCGGCGGGAGTATCGTTCACGCTAATGACTTTCTGGATGGCGGCATACTTCTCGTTTCCCTGCGCGGGGCGCGTCAAGCCCACCACGTAATCGCCTTTACGCAGGCCGTTGCGGCGGATGATGGAAAGGCTCACGTACGCATCGCCTTCGCTGGGCAGATAGCCCTTAGCGCGCAAGAAGCCATAACCATCGTTCATGATGTCCAGAATACCGGTGACCTCAATAATGCCCTCGGCCTTGCAGAGCGCCTCGAACACGACATCAACCAGCTCGGCCTTGCGATAGCCCGATGCGTCAATGCTGTACTCAGCAGCCTTTTCACGCAGGTCGCCCACTTTCATCTCAGCAAGTTCATCACGAGAAATGCTGGGCAAAACTTCGCGGCTGCCATGTTGACGACGCTGGCGGCGGTGGTCGCGATCAAACGATCCCTTGTTGTTGGCCTTGTTCTGGCTTTGCTGATTTTGCTGGTTTTGGCCGTTGCCCTTATCGGAGGAACCTTGGTTTTGGTTCTGATTTTGATTCTGCTTCGGGCGTTTTTTGTTGTTGTTGCCGTTGCGCTCGTTGTTGCGCTCGCGACGCACGCGATTCGGAGTTGCCGGTTCAGGGGAACCTTCTGCAGCCGAGGCCCCTGCGGACGCTTCAATCAGAACCCCGGAAGCAGCGCTTTGAGGGGCATCCGTCACCAGTACTTCAACGGAAAGAACTTCTGCAGCAGAAGCACCATTACCCTTAGAGGATTGACCTGCGGGAAGAGAAGGATCTGCCAATGTTTCCGTGGCAATCACGTCTGCATCGGAGCTGAACTCAATAGGAGCAAGTGACGCAGCATCGGAAGAAGACGCAGCTGCTTTCGCGCGGGACGCAGCCGGCTTTCGCGTGCCAGAACGAGCGCCAGAAGCCGCAGAAGCCGCTTTCGTGCGTGTGCGGGTGCGCGGCGTACGGTCAGGGGTCTCGGACGTGTTTGCGGCCTTCTCGGGCGCTGCAGCAGATGCAGCGTTGGCTCCAACGGTAGCAGATGCGCTTGCGGCGGCATCGCTTGCCGCCTCAGATGCAGTTTCCGCTGCAACCGGGCTCTCTGCTTCAGCAAGGGCAGGCTTGCGGCGCGTGCGCGTGGCGGTCGTCTTGCGAGCCGCCGATTTCTTGGGGGCTGTGGATGCGGCCTCTCCCACCGATTCCGCAGGCGCAGCAGGTGCAGGCGTTTCCGTTGCAGATGCTTTCACCGCAGATTCAGAACCTGCAATAGCAGCCGTCTTATCAGGGGTTTTCTTTGCAGCAGTCGTGCGCTTACGCGTTGCTGGTTTCTTGACAGCGGGAGCACCCTCTTCCGAAGCTACTGCAGCAACGTTTGCCGCAACAGCTTCCCCTGCGGAAGCGCCGTCGCTTGCATCGGCAGCGTCGGCAGCAGGTGCCGCTTTCTTACGCGTTGTAGCACGCTTGGGCTTCACCGGCGCGGACTCAGGCGCGGATGCAGCAGACGCTGCATCCGCAGGAATAGATTCGGGTACGGCAGTTTCGAGTTCGTCACTCATTTATGCGTTCTGCACTTTCTCCCAGTCCTTCATGAACGACTCCAGGCCGCGATCAGTCAAAGGATGCTTCACCATCTTCTGCAGAACACCGAACGGAACGGTCGCAATATCCGCACCCATCAGGGCACATTGCGTCACGTGGTTGGCGCTGCGCACCGAGGCGGCAATGATTTCAATCTGCTCACCATTTACCGTGTTGCCGGTGAAATCGTAGTTGTTGATGGCAGTCACAATGTTCTCGACTTCAGCCAGGCCATCTTGAGAAATGTCGTCGAAACGACCGATGAACGGGCTAATGTAGCGAGCGCCAGCACGAGCGGCCAGCAATGCCTGAGGAACGCTGAAGCACAGGGTCATGTTCACGCGAACGCCCTGATCGGCCAAGGCGCGCGTAGCAGCCAGACCTTCGACCATGGTCGGAATCTTCACCACGATGTTGGGAGCAATCTCTGCCAGCTGCAGGCCATCGCGCACAATTTCGTCGCGCGTCATGGCAACGCTTTCGGCAGAAACGGGGCAATCCGGGCCAACAATCTCGCAGATGCGCTTCATGTGATTGTTGAAGTCACTCAGCTTACCGCCAATTTTCGCGTACAGCGACGGATTCGTGGTCACGCCCGCCAGCGCGCCCCAGCTTGCTGCCTCTTCGATTTCAGCTAAATCGGCAGTGTCCAGAAAAAACTTCACGGTTCCTCCTTGAAAAGCTTGCTACAGATTTTCGTTCGCCAGAACACACTTCAGCTTTATTCTTGCAGAGAATTTCGATGGAAGAAGAGCCCGAAGTGGGCGAACTATGGATATTTACTTATAGTAACGCAAAACAAGCTGAATGCAGGAGAAATTTTCTCAAAGAAGGGCTTCATCACGAGAAAAGCTGCGTTGCTATCGCGGCAGAGCCGCAAAATGGACAGTGCGCAGCGCGTTGTCACGCGCCCCTTCATTGCCGCGCAAGCACCGGCAGGGCATGCACGGCAAGCGCCGCAGCAGCTGCCTCTCACCAAAAAAGCCGCCTCGCTTGCGCGCGAGACGGCTTCAAAATCGGATTTGTGGTGCAAAAGAAACTCAAGGATTGCGTGCCATGCCCTTGATGCGTTCGTCTTGCATGGCACGCGGAATCCGCAAAAGCCTACAGAAGCGGCTCCATACCCAAAACGGGATGATTCTTTGCGGTCAGAACTTCGTACAGCTCAGCGGGGTCGCCCGGATCCTGCATGTCGTTCTCGTCGGGAATCATGTCAATGTAGTTGTCAATACCGTAGAGCTCTTTAGCCGTGGCGTTGATCTTGTCGGCCAACTGCTCCTTCAAAGAAGCAGGCATCCACACAACGCGAGCAATGCCGCCTTCGGCCTTCAGGAACTTCTTGGAGGCAATGAAGTGCTTGCCATGGCCCATGTAGCCCGGGGTCTGCACGCCGCCGCCGGTCATGGAAGCCATTTCGGAGAACGTCATGCCCAAGGGAGTCATGCCCACGTGATCACGCGTGGTGATAACGAAACCGCTGGTCATAGGCTCAATACCGCAAATGCACTCGAAGCAACCACAGGAAGTCATGGGGTCTTCCAGGATAGAGTACAGCGAAACCTGCTCAAGTGCGCCGTTGGAGTACTTGCGAACAGCGTCGTTAACGTCTTCGTAGGCGCCAATACGCTCGTCAATGCACTTCTCATGAGGAACAATCTGGCACGGACCGTTGGGATCCAGCTCGTTGGATGCCTTCGCGTCAAGCCAGGACACCGCGCCGCACAGACCCAAGCGCTCGGGCGTGACGATGCATACGTGGCTGGGGCTGAAGGACTGGCACAGAATGCAGGTGTAGAAGTTCTCCACCGTTTCGTCGGTCAGGCTGCCCAGACGCTCGTCACGTGCATCGAACACGGTGTTCGCGTAAGCGCGCAGCTCTTTGCACTTCTCGGGCTCGGTGTAAATGCGCACCTGCGCTTTTTCGATAATGGCATCGTGGTCGCCCTTGATCTTGGCGTACAGAATCTCGCCCAAGTGCTTCAAACGGAAACCGGCCTCGTAGTCGTCCTTGCTCACGCGGATGCGGATCATGTCGCGCTGACCGGTGTGCATAACGCCGCTTGCGCAGTTCAAGTATGCGTGGATCTTGCGCTCGAATACGGAAGCGAAGTCGGGGGAAACGTTCTTGCCGCCCACTTCCACGATGAACGCAGCGTTCATCTTGGTGCCCGCGGGAACGTCGTCGAAATCGGGGCCTTCAACGATAATGGAGTGATCGTCGATTTCCTTAGCGTCCTTGATCTCAACAAGCTCGAAGCAGTCCAGGCGGGAGCCGTCGATTTCAACCTGCATGTCGGGACGGCGGATGATTTCGCCTTCGAATGCGGTGGAGTACGCAACGGGGATGTCGATCTTCGTAATCTTGATGTGGATGTCGCGTGCTTCCAAAGACGTCTCGATGAATGCCTTCGTGTTAGGCTGCAGCAAGATGGTCTTCGGAATGGGGCGAATGTAGTTCATGTCGTTCGTGATAACCGGGAAGCCCATGGCCACAGCGCCCGCGCCGAATGCCAACGTGCGGTCGTTCACCGGGGCAAATGCGTTCACGAAAGCGTGCAGACGCACATACGTGTACTCCATGAAGCCGTCCCAGTCGCCACCTTCGATGGCACCAAAGATCATAGCAGCGCGCACGCAGAAGGAAACAACGTGGCTAACCGCCCAGATGTCGGGGCCAACGCCTACGACGCGAACATGGAAGCCCAGCTCAATGCCCATGCGCTCGGCCTGGTCAATAATGTCACCCACCAAGAACACGAAGATGCCGCGCTCCTGATAACCGCGAATCAAGTCGCATGCTTCCTTGTCGGAGGGAGCAGGATCGATGATAACAACGAAGCCCGGAATGTCGTTGGTAACCAACGGCACGCCCAGCTCACGCACTTCAGCGTCGGAGAAGTGACCGTGATACTTCGTGCCCTCGTACGGCGTGGGGTTGTTCACGTACTTCACGGCTTCGATGATTTCACCAGCCATAGCGGTACCGATGCCGGACTTGAAGATGGACTCGGTGCGCTGATTGCGCGTGCTCATGGCGTTGATGGTTGCCAGAGCGGTCTTGAGGTCCTTCAGCTTGAGAACTTTCTGCCCCGCGTAAGCCAGCTGGCACGACATGTTGTATGCGGTGTCAGGCATCTGCATAGGGGCGTCTTCACCATACTCAGCGATAGCTGCATCTACTGCCTTGGTGGCAACAGAGAAGATATCGTTGGAGCCATGGAAAATCCTGTCAAAAAATTTCATATGATTTCCTTTGCTATCAATCTATGCAATCTATGCGTTTTCCATACGTTGCTTAATGCGCCTGACCTCTTCTACGAGTTCAGGGCTGTAATCGAAGGGTGACTCACCGTTGCGATCGGCATCGATGACATCGCTCGAATACGGAAGGAATCCCAGCAGAGCATCTTCGGGAATATGCGCGCGCAGATACTCTCTGTCTTCGTCGCTACGAACTTTGTTGGCAACAACGTTGACCTTCGTAACGCCGATATCTGCCGCAAGCTGCTTGACTTTCTCGTACGTCTGGATGCTGCGGGCACCCGGCTCAACAACAACGATGAACTGGTCCATGTTGGCAGCTGTGCCGCGAGCTAAATGCTCCAGACCAGCTTCCATGTCCATAATCACCACGTCGTCTTTACGATACGTCAAGCTTGAAAGAATGGACTTGATCATGACATGCTCGGGGCACACACACCCCGCACCGCCCGTTTCAACGGTTCCCATGACCAGCAGCTTCACGCCATTGCGCTCGTGAGCATACGTGTCGGGAATATCGCTGACCTGGGGGTTTAGCTTGAAGAACTTGTTAGCATCGTTTGCACCCGTGCGCTCTTCCACCAGCTTGCGCATTTTGGAGATAGGCGTAATGCTGTTTACTTCCTCCATGGAAAAGCCCAGCGCCAAACCAAGGTTGGCATCGGGATCAACGTCAACAGCAAGAACGGGACGTCCCTCCTGCGCGTACATGCGCGCAAGGGTTGACGATAACGTGGTCTTGCCCACGCCGCCTTTACCTGTGATCGCTACCTTCATAATCGCTTCCTTCAATGCTTCCTTCGTGCTTTACTTACTTTTAGTCGCGTACTTTGCATCTTGCACTCGTGCTCGCACGCGCCTTCGCGCTTCGCGCCCTTCGATACGTTGGCTCTTAGATGTTCAGGTGAGCACGCTTTTCTTCGATGCGCTCGATCATCAAATCGCCCAGCTTTTCGATATCCTTCTCAACGGTGAACTTAGCGCCAACCCATTTGTCAATGTCGCCCTGCAGCAGGCCAACAATGCCCTTGGAACCGTCGGTGTAAGGATCAATGCCCAGATAGGTGTCGATGCCCGTTGCAACAACGTAGTTGCCAATGGAAACAGCCTTCTCGGACATCCATTCAGGAGCGCAGCCAACCAGAGGAATGTCGGAAATCTCAATTTTCCAATCGTTTGCAATGTCGGATGCAAGAACCATCATACGGGAAATGTCAACGCAGGAACCCATGTGCAAAACCGGCGGAATGTTGGCCAAGCGGCATACGCGCTTCAGACCTTCGCCGCAGTACTTGCCCGCTTCCTTGTCCATAAGGCCGGCCTTAGCAGCAGCCTGAGCAGAGCAGCCGGAAACGATAACCAGAATGTCGTTTGCAAGCAGCTTCTTCATAAGCTCGATGTGAGCGTAGTCGGGGCGCACCTTGGGGTTGTTGCAGCCAACCATGGCAACCGCACCGCGGATAACGCCGGAACGAATGCAGTCAATCAGCGGGATCATGGTCTGGAACTCATCGATGTGGGAGTTCGCAACAGTATCCAGCGTATCGTAGATTGCCTCAACGGAGTAGCCAACCGTAGCCTTGGAGACCAAGTCGGGAATATGAACCAGTTCCGGCTTGCGGTTCTTGAAGTTGTCAACAGCAAGGCGCACGATCTTCTTTGCAGATTCAGCTGCCGTGGTGTCCTTGAACTCAATGAAGTCGGACTCAGGCATGCGAGCCGCGTTGCTGGTGGTGATGAACTTCGTGTGGAAGCACTTGGACAGGGGGCCCAAAGCAGGGAAAATGCACTGAACGTCAACAACGATAGCTTCGCAAGCACCCGTGAGAACCACGTTTTCCTGCTGCAGGAAGTTACCAGCCATAGGAATGCCGTGACGCATGGCCACTTCATTGGAGGTGCAGCATACGCCGCAAACGTTGATGCCCTTTGCACCAACTTCCTTGGCATGAGCGATCATCTCGGGGTCGTTTGCGTAGTACACAACCATTTCGGACAGCGAAGGATCGTGGCCGTGAACAACAATGTTGACCATGTCCTTGTCCATAACACCCAGGTTAGCAGTGGTGTCAAGGGGCTTCGGAGTACCGAACAAGATGTCGGAGAACTCGGTGCCGATCATGGAACCGCCCCAGCCGTCGGCCAGGCCAGCGCGCAGGGACTGATGAACCAGTGCTTCAGGCATGGACGAGCAACCCATGTGCGTCATGTGCAGGGACTGAGAAACTTCACGGTCGATAGCGCGGGGAGACAGCTTGTTCTCGCGCCAGATCTTCTGACGAGCCTCGGGGGCGCGCTTCAGGAAGCGAAGGCGGCCAAAGGGCTTGCCGAATTCCTCAAGACCGGTCAGAGCGACTTCGTGAGCGATGTCGTAGATGTCGCGACCCTCAACCTCGATGTCCCACTCTTCAGCGATGCGCTTCAGCTTCTCTTCGTCCTTGACGGTATAGTCGCCGCCAGCGGAGCTGCGGTACAGCGTCATGGCAATGGAACGACCGTGATCAGAGTGCGTTGCAGAGCCGCCCGCGGTAAAGCGCAGGTAGTTACGGCCAACTACGCCATCGGCATCGCAACCGCAAATGCCTCGCGGCGATTTAGCGGTAATGCGGCAGGGGCCCATAGAGCAGATGCGGCAGCACAAGCCTTGCTCGCCAATCTTGCAGTGGGTACCCTGAGCAGCAGTACGAGCCTGGTAGGTGTCCGCGCCAACAAGCTCCGCAGACTCAAGAAGACGGGCTGTCGCAGCTTCCATCTCCTCGTTCGGAATAAGAATGTCCCAAGACAAAGGACCACCTCAACTCTCTTTTTCTCACAGCAAACCCGATTAAGAATTTTGCCTACTTTCCCCCACGGAAAGTATTTAGGTCAGATTATCGGGGGGTTTGAAATTGGTCAAGTTTCTTATTTTTACCTGCAATTATGGCTTAAGGTCAAAATCGTGTTATTAAATGTGATTTCGTACTACTCGCGGTTTCCATCAGGAGTTTTCTCCAATCTTGACAGAAATTGCACAATCTTGCGAATTGAGGGCAAAAAAAGGCGGCGAAAAAAATCGTTACTTTCCGCTGCTGTGCGTATAGTGTGTTTTCGTTATTACAATCTTGTTAAAAATAAGATTATTTTATGGACGCGCAGAGGCGTTAATGGCTAAGAAGCGCATCGGGCTGCGAGACGGCGCAGAAGGCGCTGCAGACGAGCGTCGCTCACCCAGAGGGACATCCCAGGATACCGCCTACTCCGCCCCAAGCGTGCGATAAAAACAGCTGCGCGCACCAGTATGGCACGCGGGGCCATCAGGGTGTACCAGCGCAAGAAGGCAATCGGCATCGCAATCGTAACGTAGCTCCACCAGATGCTGGAAGTTACCCGACGTAGCACCTTTATTCCAATACTCCTGACGGCTGCGCGACCAAAACCAGGTGGTTTTCGTATCCAGCGTGCGACGAATGGACTCGGCATTCATCCACGCCATCATGAGCACGGCGTTATCCTGCGCGTCTTGCACGATACAGGGAATAAGTCCATGCTGGCCAAACGTGAGTTCTTCGATGTTCATGTTCGTTCCTTTCGCGAAACGCACGTAGCTTCAAGTTGCAACTTGCGATAGCTGCTTATCAGCGTTCAGGGCAGCGTGCCGCCTCAAGGGTTAAGCCGACGTGCGAAACTTTGGATAAGTTGAGCGAATTACAAGCTCGATGAAGCATTATCCAAGCTGAGTCCTTCGGCGAATGCCCTTGAGGCGGCATGCGTCATCGTCATAAAACACACGCACGTCGGCTCGACCCTTGCGACGTGCGCTTCTCCCTGGTTCCAACAACGTCCAAATCAGGCGCTTCGCTACGCGCGTTCCACCTGAATGGCGCACACTTTGTACTCGGGCGTGGCACAAATATTGTCAAGCGCAGGGCTGGTAAGCCAGTTCGCGTTGCCGTCTTGGAAGTGGAAGGGCATCCACGTTTGACCCGGCTTCGTTTTGTCGGAAACGCGCGCCGTAGACTCAATGGAGCTGCGGCGGTTGAACACCCGCACTTTATCGCCATTTGCAATGCCGCGTGCAGCGGCATCGGCCGTATTCATCTCGATAAATGAACGACCTGCGATAACATTCAAACCTTCCGTGCGACTTGTCATAGCTTGAGCGTTGTATTGGTACAGAATGCGTCCCGTGGTCAGCATGAGCGGATACGTTGCATCGGGCATTTCGTACGCATCGTGATACTGCGCCGTAGAAAAACGAGCCTTGCCGCGGGTGAACGCGCCCACATGCATGATAGGCGTACCCGGATGATTCTTGTCCAAGCACGGCCACTGCAGCCCCTGTCCTGCCACTTCGGCAGAATCAAGGCGTTCGTGGCTTATGCCGTGAAAGCTTGGCGTTAAGCTGGCAATCTCGTCCATAATCTGCGCGGGCGTCAAATACGGCTGGTCGTAGCCCATGCGGCGCATGATTTCCGTGAAGATCCACGTGTCGGGACGCGCATCGCCGGGCGATGCGACGGCAGGACGGATGAGCTGCACGCGACGCTCAGTGTTGCTGAACGTACCCCATTTCTCGGCATAGGAAATGCCCGGCAAAACCACATCGGCGTACTTTGCCGTTTCGGTCATGAACAAATCGTCCACCACGAAGAAATCAAGCGCCTTGATACCTTCGATCACATGGTTCAGGTTCGGGTCGGTGCGCACTTGATCTTCGCCGAAGATGAACAGGCCGCGAATCTTACC
>CAKTVK010000004.1 GCA_934623455.1 uncultured Eggerthellaceae bacterium
AGCATTTCCGCAGGCCGGATGGCAGATTGGGCGGCGTGCGGCGCGCCGTCGGCCGCGAATTAATCAGCGTTTCCCTAAAAACGTGCCACTGGCACGTTTTCTTGACGGCGATTCCTCTCGCGGGGTTCGAGCCCCCTATCTGAACTGCGGAAACAAAAAAGCAGGCCCGTTTTTGGACCTGCCTGACATTCATGGTGGAGATGGGGGGACTCGAACCCCTGACCCCTACGTTGCGAACGTAATGCTCTACCAGCTGAGCTACATCCCCATGGGCACTTATTTAGTGTGCAGATTATTTTGCCTTTCCTTGGTGCATTTGTCAAATCAAAATCTGAAAGAGGTTATACTGAAACGACAAGATTCGCACAAATGGTTTCGCGCATTGCGCGTCGCTTCGAAAGGATTCTTATGAAAGCGCTTATTCCCGCTGCTGGTTTGGGTACTCGTTTCCTTCCCGCCACAAAAGCTGTTCCTAAAGAAATGCTGCTTGTAGTCGATCGACCGGTCATCCAGTACGTTGTTGAGGAAGGTCTTGCCTCTGCTGCCGATGAAGTGGTCATCATCAACAGCCGCGAGAAAAAGGCAATCGAAGAGCATTTCACGCCCAACCCCGCTTTGGTGGAGCATTTGCGCAGCGTGGGTAAAGACGCGTACGCTAATGCGGTGGAGCATGCAGGCGATCTTAACGTGAGCTACGTGTACCAGGACGAGCCGCTTGGTTTGGGCCACGCCGTGCATTGCGCGGCGGAAAAAACGGGCGACGAGCCGTTTTTCGTGCTGCTGGGCGATGTGATTGTGCCGGGCAACAACATGCTGCCGCGCATGCAGGAAATCTCCGCAGCTCATGGCGGTGCAAGCGTTATCGCAGTGGTTCCCGTTCCCGATGATCAAGTGAGCCGTTTTGGCATTATTGCGGGCGGAAAAGTGGGCGAAGACGAATGGAAGGTTGAGCGCTTGGTGGAAAAACCCAAGCTGGAAGATGCTCCCAGCAATCTGGCGGTTTTCGGTCGCTATCTGCTTTCTGCGCGCGTGATGGAGCTGTTGGCTCAGGCAAAACCCACTACGGGCGGTGAGATTCAGCTGACCGATGCGTTGGATGCCGTTTTGAAGGAAGAAGAAATGTATGCGCTGGTTATTGACCCCGCGGATGGCTTTGACACGGGCACGCCGGAAAGCTGGCTTGAAACGAACAATATTTTGTATCAGCGCAAGAAGGAAGCAAGCGACAAATAGCAAGCTGCTAGCGCAAATAATCGAGAGTAGGAGGAGCGTTCTAGATAGGGCGCTCTTCTTTTTTTTGGGAGGGGGAGGGTCTCAGGGGGGGGCTTGGAGATAGCGCCGGACTTCGGAATGGCAGCGGACAAAAAACCGTCCAGAAAAAAGGGGATCCGGCGAAGAGGGGAAGTCTTCGCCGGACCGAAAGGAGGGGTTCACAGCGCTGTGCGCTGTACTGCTCAATGCAGATCAACGATTAGGGGGAAGGGGAAACCCTTTCGTTGATGAACTCATTATAAAATACGACCTTGCAGTAATTATGAGCTGGAAGTGTGCATTTCTTGAATTTCTCAACGGGAGCGTAACAATCAGGCCATTTCCGACCCGAAATGCGTGCGATATACAGGAACAATGCAGCAAGATGCGCATCGAGCCGTGAGAGCGATGGATGAAAGCAACGCACAATGATGGTCCTTGTTGCCGTTGGTGGGCGGATGCGCCTTCGCCCCCTTTGCTTCGCTTTCCCGTGCTGCTTTGTTGGGCGTGGTAGGGCGTGGTCGCGCGCAGGACGGAAAAAGAAGAAGCCCGAAGAAGGGGATTCTTCTTCGGGCCTATCGGAGGGGATGCGGCTTGGGGAAGCCGCATTCAGCTTACTTTTGCAAAGCAAGAGCAGAAAAGTAGGGGATCCTTAACTGCTGGAACCCATTATAGGAGAGTATCTATTGATGGGTGTTCTAACTCGCTTGTACGGTATAAAATGGCGCGTAGGCGGCAGGAACGCTGTAAACGGGCTGATAAGAGCGCCGTTCGCCCGCGTATACGCGCCGCTAACGCGGATGGGCGGTTCCTTCCGTTATGATACGCGTTGTCAAAAAGACTGCGAAAGGATCGTTTATGGCTGATATTCAAATGCGTTTTCATCGCGATATGCTTGTTTTGAGCGCGCCCGTTGCGGCAGCGCTTGCGCGTCAAGGCGTTAATGTTGACCGCGATCTTGAATTCATGAACCTTATTGAGCCCGATTCCGTGCATGATGCTTTGCGCATGGAGAAGGCTGCGGGCGCCCCTGCTTTGGTGCTGGCAACGCGCAATATGACGCCGGCTCAGCTGGCGCAGCGCAACATGGAAGAGCGCGCGTTTGAGCTTTCCGTGGCGGCGTTCACTGTTGCTGAGTCGCTGCATCCTCAGCATGTTCTGGTGGAGCTGGCACCGTGCGGCTTGCCGCTTGATGCGTCCAGCAAAGATTCGCTGCTTGAGAACAAAGATCAGTACGTGCGCGCCGCGCGCGTGTTCGAGAAGAGCGCTTTCGATGCGTACCTTCTAACGGATTTCGACGACACCGTTGCGCTGAAGTGCGCTTTAATGGGCATCCGTCAGGTGTCGGATCGTCCCGTGTTCGCTTCCATAATGGTGGATGCGCAAGGCGCGCTGGCTCGTCGTGGCACGCTGGAAGAAGCCTTGGCCGTTATGGAAGAGTTCGGCGCTTCGGTGGCTGGTTTCACGACCGGAGCTCCGTTGGATGACGCGTGCGCTTTGACGCGCCGCGCTGCTCAAGCGACTGACCTGCCGCTTCTTGTGCAACTTCACGTTGCATGCAAAGATCCCAAGCAGGGCAAAGCGACCGTTGAGAACCCATATTACTGCGCCGACACCATGGTGCAGGCTGCTGTTCGTCTGCGTGCCGAAGGCGCGCAGTTCCTGCGTGCGGTGGGCGATGCGTCCCCCGCGTATACGGGTGTCTTGGCGGCAACGCTCTCTGGTCTTGACGTGATTCCTTCGCGTTTCGCGGAATAGGTCGGCGCAACGGAGAAGCTACGGCGGTGGCGTTACACCACCGTGTGGTTGCAATGCAGTATTCCGAAGCGGCGCAGCTCTTGAAGTGTTGTGGTTGCCTGCTTGACGTGGCAAGGAAGTAAAAGAAGTCGAAGAGAGGTCGAAGGGTCCGGATGGCGGCAGCGCGCGCGAAAAAACTCACGAATAAAGATAAAAGCCCCTATTACGGGGCTTTGCAGGTGCTTGTCGATGACTTGTTTCAATACAACGAGGAAGTGCGGCGCCTGGATGTTGTTATAGCGGCTGAGTCAAGCGATCTTCCCGATGACCTGCGCGAAGTCGTGAATATTTTGCCGCCGGGAACGTATACGCGTGAGCGCTTGTGTTCTCAGATGAACTCCATCATTAGCGGCCACGCTTGGGGACAGGTGTACGGAACGGTCGTTTAGCTGCGCTGCGTAGCTAAACCGCTCTGTTTCTGTTTAAGTTGTCGGAAAATTGGCCCAAAAACGCCCAGATTGTCGATACGGGGCAGGTGGCGGAGCCAATTTCGAGCGATTTTCTCTTAGACGATGCTCCTTTTGCTTCGCAAATTAAAGAAACCCCAGGTCGCGAAAACGAAATCGACTTGGGGTTTTACTTTGCCTGTTAATGACCTGCCCCGTACCGTCAATCTGGGCGTTTTCGGGGCGAAAAAACGACAAGATGGATCATTGAGCGGCGGCAATGACGGCAATGACGGCAAGGGTCGTGCCCGTGCATCCGTTGTGTCTGCCGCCGCTAGCAGGCGTCGATGTACTGGTTGATGATAACGCGCAACTCGTTGATTCCTGCGCCGCTTTCCGATGAGACCGCCAGCATGGGGATATCTTTATCCAGCTGCAATTGCTTGCGCAGCATGGCCGTTTGCTTCATGCATTGCTGCTTTGACAGCTTATCCGCTTTCGTGAGCACCACCATGAAGGGCAGGCCGCTTTCGTGCAAGAACTTAATCATGTTCAGGTCCAGCGCCGATGCCTCGTGGCGGATATCGATTAGCGACACGACCAGCGCAAAGATGCGTTCCTGATTGAAGTAGCCCTCGATGAGCTCGCTCCAGCGGTGCTTTTCCGATTTCGCGACCTTCGCAAAACCGTAGCCGGGCAGGTCAACAAAATCGTATCCGTCTACATCGTAGAAGTTGATCGTGGCGGTTTTTCCCGGCGTCGATGAAACTTTCGCCAGGCTTTTGCGGTACATAAGTTTGTTTAGCAGCGATGATTTGCCCACGTTCGAGCGCCCCGCGAACGAGACCTCGGGCAGGGTGGAAACAGGCAGCTGCGAAGAGGTGCCGTAGGCTGCTTTGAATTTCACGTTATGGTAGTTCATGGGTGGGGTTTCCTTTGCAAGAAGCGACTTCCAGAGCGGCTGCCTGCGGCTTTCTTCAAGCTCTGAGCAGCGCACACGTGGAAATTATCGCATATTTCGCCGAATGGAACGCACGTTTTCGCTTAAAACACCTTGAAAGAAGCATATAATACACGTTTACTTGCGCCGCGTTATTGTGCTGCGTTTGCGTTGCCGCGCGTCCCGCGTGAGCTGCGAGATTGCGCTGCGCAACGCCTGTGTGGCATGTTGCAACGGGGCCAAAGAAGTCGAAAGTCAAAGAAAAAGGAAGACGCATGAAGGAATACAATCCTCACGAGCTTGAGCCGCGCTGGCAAAAGGCTTGGGCGGACGCTCAGATTGACAAGGTGAGCGAAGAGTCCGACAAGCCTAAGAAGTACGTGCTTGAGATGTTCCCGTATCCGAGTGGAGACATCCACATGGGTCACGTGCGCAACTACACCATTGGTGATGTTATTGCGCGTTACTCCAAGATGCAAGGATACGACGTGTTACATCCCATGGGTTGGGACGCCTTCGGCTTACCTGCGGAAAACGCCGCCATCAAACATAACAGCCACCCTGCCATCTGGACATATGCGAACATTGACACGCAGAAGGCCAGCTTCAAGCGCATGGGCTTTTCCTACGACTGGGATCGCACCGTTGTGGCATGCGACCCCGAGTATTACCGCTGGGGCCAGTACATTTTCCTGAAGTTCTGGGAGAAGGGCCTGGTGGAGCGTCGCAATTCGCCGGTGAACTGGTGCCCGGGCTGCCAGACCGTTTTGGCAAACGAGCAAGTTATCGAAGGCAAGTGCTGGCGCTGCGATTCCGAGGTGCAAAAGCAAGACCTTACGCAATGGTACTTCAAGATTACCGATTACGCTCAGGAACTGTTGGATGACCTGGATAAACTCCCCGGTTGGCCCGAGCGCGTAAAGCAGCAGCAAGCAAACTGGATTGGTCGCTCCGAAGGCGCCGAGGTTGTGTTCACGCTGTGCGACAAAGACGGCAACGTGCCCGCCCAGCCCACCGACAACGATTTGATTACCGTGTTCACTACGCGCGCCGATACGCTGTGCGGTGCGAGCTTTTTCGTGCTGGCGCCCGAGTGCAAGGGCCTGAAAGACCTGGTAGCAGGTACGGAATACGAAAAGCCCGTCATGGATTTGGTGGAAGCATCCAAGAAAGTGACGGCGGTTGAGCGCGCGCAGGGCAACCATGAGAAGCACGGCGCGTTTACCGGTCGTTATGTGGAAAACCCCATTAACGGCGAAAAGCTGCCCATTTGGGTTGCCGATTACGTGGTGGCCGATTACGGCACGGGCGCCGTTATGGCGGTTCCTTGCGGTGACCAGCGCGACTTTGAGTTCGCACGCAAGTACGATCTGCCCATTATCCCCATCATCTGCATCGAGGATGACCCGCTGTACGAGCAGCTCAAGGATGAGCCGAATCGTGTGGTGACCAGCGTTGATTGGGATGCCGCTATGGCAGCCGAAGGCGTTTTGGTACAGTCGGGAAAGTACACCGGCCTGCGCGGTGGCAAGCATTCCGAGGGCGAGGCCGCTGTAGTGGCCGACCTTGAGGCCATGGGTCGCGGCGGACGCAAAGTTGAGTTCCGTCTGCGCGACTGGCTTATTAGCCGCCAACGTTATTGGGGCAACCCGATTCCCGCCATTCATTGCGAGGATTGCGGCGTTGTGCCGGTTCCCGTAGAGGATTTGCCGGTTCGTCTGCCTGAAGATATCAACTTGTCGGCTGGTGAAACGCTGGCAACGCACGAGGAATTCGCGAAGTGCACCTGCCCGAAGTGCGGCAAGCCGGCGCGTCGCGAGACCGATACCATGGACACGTTTACGTGCTCAAGCTGGTATTACATGCGCTACACCGATCCCCACAACACCGAGGCGCCGTTCGACAGCGCCAAGGTGAACCGCTGGATGCCCGTTGACCAGTACATTGGCGGCATTGAGCACGCCATTTTGCACTTGCTGTACAGCCGCTTCTTTACGAAAGTGCTACGTGACCTGGGCATGCTCGATTTCGACGAACCCTTCACGAACTTGCTGTGCCAGGGCATGGTACTTGATGGCAACGGCGAGGTTATGTCCAAGTCGAAGGGCAACGTGGTATCGCCCGAGGACATGATTGTGGAGTACGGTGCCGATGCGTGCCGCGCGTACATCCTGTTCATGGCGCCGCCCGATAAAGAGCTGCTATGGAACGAAGACGGTCTGGCGGGCGTTTACAAGTTCCTGAACCGCGCTTGGCGCATTGTGAACGACCTGGCGGGTGTTGCCGATGACGCAACGCTTTTCCAGAAGAACGTGGGCGAAGAAAAGGCCGCCGAGTTGGCAAAGACCCTGATGCGCGAGCGTCATCGCGTGGTGGGCAAGGTGACCGACGACTTCGGTCGCAATAACTTCAACACCGCTATCAGCGCCGTTATGGAGTTGTGCAACGCGGCGGGCGATTACCTGCGCGGCGTTGACGCGCAGACGCGCAAGGGTTGCGAGCACTTGAGCGCGCTTGATGCGGAAGTGGCAAGCGTTATTGTGAAGTTGCTGGCGCCGATTGTTCCACACTGGGCGGAAGAGCTGTACCGCGACGTGCTGGGCAACGAAGAGAGCGTGCATTTGAGCGCATGGCCCACGTGGGATCCCGAGAAGGCTAAGGCCGACGAGGTTGAAATTGCTGTTCAGGTTTGCGGCAAGGTGCGCGCGAAGCTGGTTATTTCTGCCAGCGCGACCGAAGACGAGTTTAAGCAGGCTGCTTTGGCTGCCGTTGCTAAGGACATCGAGGGCAAGAACGTGATGAAAGTGATTGTTGTCCCTGGTCGTTTGGTTAACGTTGTTGCGAAATAGCGTTTTGTCTGACATCGGGGCTTGCCAAAGGGAATCGGCAAAGCCCCGATGGGTTTCAATGGGCGGATTCAAACTGGAAAGATTGGAAGAAAGTAGGTCTGTGTGAGTTCTGATTCAACCGAAAAGCGTTCTACGTGGTCAAATAAGACTGCATTTATTTTGGCCGCCGCTGCCTCGGCCGTTGGCTTGGGCAACCTGTGGCGCTTCCCGTATTTGGCCGCTAAATTTGGCGGCGGTACATTCATTTTCACGTACTTCATCTTGGCCTTCACTTTTGGTGTTTCCTTGCTGCTGCTTGAGATTACGCTTGGCCGCAAGACGCGCCTTTCCGCGATTGGCGCCTTCAGCGCTTATGGTAAGAAGTTTGCGTTTATCGGGGTTTTGGCGTCGTTGGTGCCGTTCATTATCACGCCGTACTACTGCATTATTGGCGGCTGGGTTGTCAAGTACATGGTTTCGTTCCTGTCGGTTGACCCGAGCACGCTTGCCGATGGCGGTACGTTCTTCACAAGCTTCCTGTATGGTCCCACGGAAAGTTACGCGTGGATGCTGGTATTCATGGCGCTGGTGTTCATCATTGTCGCCTTGGGCGTGAAGAAAGGCATCGAGAAAGCGAACCTGATCATGATGCCGGCACTTCTGGTTATGGCGATTGCCATTGCTGTTTATGTTGCAATTCAGCCGGGCGCCATGGAGGGTATTGCGTACTATCTGATTCCTGACTTCAGCCAGTTCTCTGCTGACTTGGTGCTGAATGCCATGGGCCAGATGTTCTATAGCTTGTCGCTGGCTATGGGCATTATGATCACGTATGGTTCGTACGTGCATCGCGATGAGTGCTTGACGTCATCGGTCACGCGCATTGCTGGCTTTGACCTGCTTGTTTCCCTGATTGCGGGCTTCATGATTGTTCCAGCCGCTTTCGTGGTTATGGGTGGCGCGCCGACTTCTGCCGGCCCCTCGCTGATGTTTGTCACGTTGCCGCAGGTTTTTGCGGGTATGGGCAATGCGGCGGTCATTTTGGGCTTCGTTTTCTTCCTGTTGGTTACGTTTGCCGCTTTGACCAGCGCTATCTCGCTAACGGAGACGTGCGTTTCCATTATTTCCGACGGCTTGAAGTGGTCGCGCCGTAAGTCGCTTATCGCCTGCATTCTGTGGGTTGTTCTGGTGGGCTGCTTCGTGAACGCGGGTTATAACGGCCTTTCGGACATTCGTTTCTTTGGCATGGAGATCCTGGACTTCTTCGACTTTATTTCCAACTCGGTACTGATGCCCATTGTGGCGCTTCTGATCTGCGTTTTTGTTGGATGGATTATTACCCCGAAGGACCTTATCGAGGAAATCAAGCTCAATTCGCCGTTCCGCGCAGAAAAGGCGTGGGTTGTTATGATTAAGTTCCTGGCGCCGGTTTTGGTTATTGCTATTCTGGTTTGGAACATAATCGGCATTTTGGGATAGTTGCGTTTGGGTTTGCCTGAACCTGCGAATCAGGTATTGCGTGTTAGCGTTGCGTATTTATTCGGGCTGCTTGCTTTGTGCGAGTGGCCCCGATTTTTTGGGCTTGCGAGTTTGTCCGGCGCACGAAGTGCGGTGGACCCATTTCCCTCATCCTGGCTCGCAGTGTCCGAGCCTGCTCGGCGCGCGGGGCACAACGGACCCATTCCTTCGCCCCTCACCCTAGCGCGCGGAGCACGACGGTTCCATCGCTCTCGTCCTGACTCGCAGTATCCGAGCCCGGCCCGGCGCGAGAAGCGCGCCAGTGAAAGGATTACCTGCTATGCGGGCGCATGGCGAGTTTTCCGTTTTCGAGTTCGCATGCGCTTCGCGCAATTCCAGAGAGCCTTGTCGTTCAAATCTGAAAATAGGAGAAAATTTAAAAAAATGTAATTTCCTCCTATAAATTTATGAGACTGACTGTATCAAATAGGAGATTTTGTGAAAAAATTTAAAAATCTCCTATAAATGATGACTTGTTTTGTGCGCATGAGGGGCAAAAAGCTATTTTGCGCTTCATTTTGCATCGAATAACCCTTTAAAAATAGGAGAAAATGATAATAAAATCAAAATTCTCCTATTTATGCTTAGCGAGGTATTTAAAAAATAGGAGAAAAATTAGAAAAAGTTATTTTTCTCCTATTTTTGCTTTTTCCGCGAGTTGCAATCAACCATTTTTGCGAAAAGCATCCATGTCGTGCCTGTGGGGAATGGTGTTTTTCGTTGTTTGCTTTATCATTCACGTATACCCTGGTGTGTGGCGATGCTGTCTCTGCTTTCTATTGCGACTTCGCTCACGATGCGACGAGCTTAATTGCCTTTGGCAACGAATTTACACCAGATGACATTCTCGTTCTTGATCGGTAGTGATTCCTTGCGCATGAGATTTGCATTGCGTCGCATGCGTTCTGTGGGCAGGCGCATAATGGGGTACAATGAAAGTTAACATTTTCGCGGCGCTTTGCTGAATACTGGACCAGTGCAAGGCGCTCTTTCGCACAGATAAGGATTTGCTATGTCGCTTTCTATTGGTATTGTCGGCTTGCCAAACGTGGGTAAGTCAACGCTGTTTACTGCTTTGACGAATAAGCAGGGCCTGGCCGCCAATTACCCCTTCGCCACTATTGAACCAAACGTTGGCATTGTGCCTGTTCCCGATGATCGCTTGAAGGAGCTTGAGAAAATCGATCACCCGGCGCGTTTGGTGCCGGCAACGGTCGAGTTTGTGGACATTGCTGGTCTGGTTGCAGGCGCAAGCCAAGGTGAAGGTTTGGGAAATCAGTTCCTGGCGAACATTCGCGATACCGATGCTATTTGCGAAGTTGTTCGTTTCTTTGGTAATCCGAACGTCGTGCATGTGGCAGGCCGCGTTGATCCGCAAAGCGACGTTGAAACCATCAAGATGGAGCTTATCTTGGCCGATGTTGCGACCTGCGAAAAGGCGATTCCGCGTTTGGAGAAAGAAGCGAAGCGCGATAAAGCGGGTGCGGCAAAGCTCGAAGCGGCAAAGAAGGTTCTGGCGGGGCTTTACGAGGGACATCGTGCGCGCACACTTGATTTGACCGAGGACGAAATTGATGCCATTTATGAGCTGCATCTGCTTACGATGAAGCCCATGCTCTACATTGCCAACATCGACGAGGACCAGATGGACGCGGAGCTTCCGGAAATCGATGGATGCACGCCCGTGCCGATTTGCGCTCAGGTTGAGGCCGACTTGGCGGAGCTCAACGAGATGGACCCCGAAGAAGCTGCCGAATTCTTGGCCGATATGGGCCTGAAGGAAAGCGGTCTTGCACGCTTGGTGCGCGAGGCATACAAGCTTTTGGGCTTGCAGTCGTATTTCACCAGTGGCGAGACCGAGAGCCGCGCGTGGACGATTCCCATTGGTGCGAAGGCGCCCCAGGCTGCAGGTGTGATCCACTCCGACTTTGAGCGCGGATTCATCAAGGCGGAGACGGCATCGTACGAGGATTATGTTGCCTTGGGCGGCGAAGCTGGTTGCCGTGCAGCAGGCAAGCTGCGTCAGGAAGGTAAGGATTACGTGGTGCAAGACGGCGATGTTATGCACTTCAAGTTCAATGTGTAGGATTTTTGAGTAATCCCAGTTCACAGAATTGAAAGCCCCTTTTGGTGGGGCCAAAAGGGGATAAATGAGGGGGCAGATGCGATTGCGTCTGCCCCCTTGCGTTTCATTGGGATATAAAGACTCAGAACCACTTCTTTGGTTTATCTCATCCATGCCGCAGGAGTATGATTTGCGAGCTTGAACGGTCAGGTTATATAATGAACCTGATAAAAGAAGCCAATTGCGTAAAGGGAGGTTCCAATGGTAGAAATGAGCGCCATAGTAAACGCTGTGAATTCTGCTGCACCGCAGTTCTCCATCAACGAAGTATCCCTTTTCGGGTCATATGCGCGCGGCGAGCAGGGGCTTTCCTCGGATGTCGATCTTGCTATTCGAACAGGGGAAGAATTCTCTCTCTTTGATGCCTCAAAGTTTCGGCGTCAGATTTCCGATGCGCTGGGGGTAGATGTTGATGTTGTTTCCCTGAATGCTGCAACGGGCTTGTTTGCGGAAAACATCAGCGAAGATGGGATGGTTATCTATGAGCGCGCTTAGTTCGCGCGACAAATCGATTCTCGAAGGCATCGTTCAGAACTGTGTATCAATGAGTCTCGCATTGCACGCTATTCGATTGATGCTGCTGTTTTTCGTGAAAACGCCGATTATCGGGAAATGATTTTTGTTTCCGCTCGTTCAGATTGGTGAGCTTGCGAACCATTTGAGTTCGGATTTCCTTGCTGGCCACGATGAACTTCCCTGGAAGGATATTGTGGGCATGCGGCATGTGGTGGTGCATGGCTATGGAACTATCGACTGCGACTGGGCTTGGAATACCTTGAGCAAGGATATTGTGCCCCTGAGGAAAGCGTGTGAGTCTTACCTTAGCGAGCGGTAGAACGTATCGCAAATTCAGGCTTGCCGTTTATGTTCCAACTCGCGCTACTTTTCGTTGTGGATTGTCCATCTCCAGCGCTACTGGCGGGCGCTGATGTCTTCTCCAGCTGTGTCTATGGCGCGAATAAGGGCGTGTGCCTGTGCTCCCTTGTCCAGCAGGTCTTGTCGGTTTTCGCCCAGGGCAATGAACTGCCCGAAGCGACTTCCTGTACTGCCGTCGGGGCTGATGGAGGCGCCTTTCGTTTTGGTGCAGTAGAATTCTTCGATGATGCCTTGTTGCAGCGCTGCATCAACGCCTTCGACATGGTCGAAAACGCCTTGCTTGGCAAAAACGTTGCCAATGTAAAGGCAGCGCGTATTGCTCTTAATATGGGAAACGTCAACCGATTCTCCCAGATAGGAAGCGATTGCGGCTTCTATATAGTCAAAACCCGTGAGAAGCGGAATGGCGCGGAAACACAATCCGCCGCCCAAACGGGGCGCAAATTCGAGCACTAAAACGTCCCCGTTTTCGCGTACGATTGCCTGAACCATAAGAGGCGTGTTCACGAAATCGAACGTTGTGCCAATCTTTTGGGCAATCTCGCGCATTTGCTCCACGGATTGCGCAGGAATCTGCGCGGGGTAAAACACCGACTCATATTGGCGAACGGAATTGTTGCTGCGGTCGGTGTAGTCGCTCTTCTGACAAAGGGAAAGCAAATGGGACGTTCCCTTTTGAAAATAGAAATACGCACTGATCTCAATGCCATCAATAAAGGACTCCGCAATTGCCTCGTGCGTGCGACTTGACTCAATGGCGCGCTCGACACATTGCTGCAATTGGTCAGCCGAGCTGGCAACATGCACGCCGCGCGATCCACCGCCGTTTGCCGGCTTTACCACGCAGGGGAAGCCCACTTTTTCCTGAACTTGCTTAATGCTCAGGGGCGCCACGGTAAAAGGAGCCGTGGGAATCTGGGCATCTACCAGCGCTTGCTTCATTTTGTCTTTACGCGCGATGAGCCGCGCCGTTCCGGAAGAGTAAGGGTGCGGAAGCGACAACGCTTCGGATACGCGACAGCACATCACGTTCGCTTTATCAACCGCAACGCTAATGATAAGCGACGGCTTACGCTCGATTGCCGCGCTCAACACTGCCTCGTAATCGAGCGTGCTTATCTGCAGGTGCTCATTGGCATATGGTTTCGCGGGAGAGTTTGCTAAGTAATCGATGAGAACAACGTAATAACCGCGTTTTTGCAGCTTTTGGACCAAATCAATATGTGGAACGGTTCCGCCAAGAACAAATGCGGTCTGCTGAGCGTCTGTCAATCTGTATCCCATAAAATAGCGTAAGTAAAATGGCTGCTCTATCCCCGATTATCGGCAATTGCCGGGGGATAACGCAACATCCTATGATAGCACAGCGCCAGAGTTTTCGCGCACTGTTCCTTTGTTGGGATGATTATTCTATTCTGCTGAGGGCATGACCTGCTCCACTTGCGACTCCGGCTGATTGCCGACTATTGGTTGCTGCAGCTCCCGAGGCGCTCCGATTGCTTTCGACTTCTTTCGCTGTTCGCTCCCACCTGCGCCCTACGATTCCTCAATGGCGAAAAGATGCAGGTATTCGGTACCGTCCTCGATTACGCCATAGGCTTGAGCGCGGGAAATGATGCGTTCGGCCCAGGAACGATGAGGGTTGATTTCGTTCATCTTGTTGCCGGCTTGGCTTTTCGCAACGCCGCCTGAAACGTCAAGGATCTGCAGCGCATCGCGGTATTCCTCTTTCGTGACCGCATAAAGCGCGTTCACAAACTTGATGTGCGAAGGATGGATGACCGTTTTTCCAATGAAGCCGTTCGCGCGATCCATGATGGTCTCGCGCAGCAGGCCGTCAACTTCGCTGTTGTAAATAGGAATGTGCCTGATAAGGGATTCCTGAATGTCATGCGCAGGGAGCGGCGCGAACTTCATGGACTTGTCGGCGCGGAAATACTCCCACACAGGTCCCGAAATCACGTAATCGTTGCGGCGCCCGAACACGTTGAGCACGTCGGACAGGATATCCGCAATGGGTTTGATGTCGTAAATGGTGTAGTCAATGCCCCGCCGCACGCCAAACACCGAAGAAAAATCGGTCGCGCCCACGCGAACATGCAGGATAATGTCGCGATTTGCGTCGAGAATCTTCCGAATGGCCAAGAGCTGCTCGGTGCGCGACTCAATGAAGGCAATGCTTTGATCCTCGATGATGGGCATGCCGTAAACAATATCGCCAAGCGTGTCGTTGATCCAACGAAGCGTTTCCAGGTACTCCACGCCGTTTTTCGCGTTGAACTTGGGGAAGTTGATGCCGGTAAGCGCACGCAGATGCTCGGGACGAAGGCGCTGCGCGAACGATTGGAACTGCCGCGGATTGCGCACACGGCAGAAGATAAGGGGCACAACATCATCGGAGAGCGTGCCGGCCTCTAGTCGTGCGCTGACCTCTTTCAGCAGGTCAAGGACGTTTTCTTCCGCAGGTGCTAACTTTGTTTCATCAAGAGCGTCCTCGAAATCAAGCACGATGGACGTTAAGCCAGGCAGCTTGTCATTGATGATTTTGTCCAAAAAATCGTACGTGGCGGGCATATACATAGTAGCGCCCAGGCAATACTGCAACAGCTGCTTGTCGGTGTGCTTATTGAAGTTGACCGGGTTTTCCACGAAGCGATAATCCGGATTGTGTCGATGATGTCTCATGCTGTGAACTGGCCTTTTCTGTATAAGTTGGATAAAAGGGAAGCGTTCTGGGTAATATCATAGCCTGCCTGGAGCACTTGCTGGTTGAATTCAAGACGATTGCCTTTGTTTTGCCCAGGGAAGGCAGGCGAAGGGGCTGGCGAAGTTGTCTGTTCTGTGGCTGGATTGGAGCTTGGCTCTGCTGCCGAACTGGGGTCTGGCGCGGGGGCGCGATCAAACAGGGAGGTGAGTGCGTTAACCCACTCTTCGGTACCTTGATCGATGTCAAGAAAGCGCACGAGCGATGTAACGGCAACTTCTTGGGGCACCTGCGTGGAAACAAGGCAGGGAAGTCCGCATGCCTGGGCTTCAAGTGCGACGATGCCAAACCCTTCTTTGCGCGAAGGAAGAAGAAAGACATCCATAGCTTGCAGATAATCAGCGACGTTTTTCAGTGCACCCGTGAAAGTGACCTGGCCTTTTATATCAAGATCGTGCGCGAGTTCTTCGTATTGGCCGCGCAGGGGGCCATCGCCAATCATAAGGAGGTGCGCTTGGGGGTTAACAGCCAGATAATCGCGGAAAACGTGCAGCACAAATTCCTGGTTCTTTGCATCGTTTTCATAGCGCCCCACGTGACCAAGGCAGACTCTATTGTTTATCCCCAGCTCAGAGCGCATTTTCTCGCGCATTTCTTTATTGAAAGCGAAATGGCGAACGTCAATAGCGTTCGGAAGCAGGAATGCCTGTTGCGCGCGCTTTACGCCAAAGGCGGATTCTGCGGCAACGCGACTTACTGCAATCAGGTGTGTTGCTTGTGCAGCGTTAAGGGCAAAGCCTGCCGCAAATACCTTCTGCTTCAGCGGGTTTTTGTCTTTCAGGTTCGCACGGTAATTGCTGTGGGCGTGCAGAATGCGCACGGGAACGCCGGCTTTTTTCGCAAAATGAAGAGGCAGCAAGTTTTCTGGCATGTTGTTGTGAACCACGTCGAAAGTGTTGTTCTTGAACAAAGCGCGGCACTCTTCCAAGTTGTGCTTGGTCAATTTATGTCCATGAACAGGGGAAAGTTCGTGAATAATGCAACCCATGGAGCAAAAGATCTCCATGCGTGCGGGGTCGTTTTCGAGATGCGTTATCACATGAATCTCGAAAGGGGAAAGGTCCATGTGCGTGAAATACGACTCGAACACTTTCTCGATACCGCCGTGATGGAAGCCGCGGATGAAAAGGGCAATGCGCTTTTTCGATTGCGCGTTAGTCGCGGGGTGGGCTGTGCGGGGCGCATTGCTTGCGCCAGCGCTGTTTGCATGCCGTATCGCGACCGCTCCTGCGTCTGCGTCAGCATCCGAAGCCGCAGTTGCTGCACCCGATGCAGTTGAACTTGCAACTGGGTTCACGGCGGCATTCGCGGCATCTTCCCTTTCCTGCTGTATGAGCGCTAGGTACTCCAGGGGAATTTCCGTTTGGTCGATGGCGCGCCCGTCTTTGTTGTACCCCATGAACGATCCGCGTTGCGCCAGGCTGCGCGATTTCGTTTGCTTACGGTCAAACACCATGCGCACCAGGGCGGCAACCATTTTCACATCTACGGCAAAACTGACGTGCTCAACATACCAGACGTCGTTTTCAAGGCGCTGATTCCAGCCGGAAAGCTCCTTGATCGATTCGTCCAAAATGGGGCACTCCAGGCCAGGACGCACCGCGTGTCGCATCATGTGCCGGTCGGAATAACGGGGCAAGTACTTCTCGATAAGGGGGCGCGGACCAATAAGGCTCATGTCGCCTTTGAAAATGCTCCAAAAATTCAGCAGCTCATCAAGCGATGTCTTTCGCACGAACCGTCCCCAGCGCGTAATGCGTTCCTTGGGTGGCAGCAGCACGCCGTTGGCGTCAGTCTCGTTCGTCATGTTGCGAAATTTCGTGATGCGGAACGGTCTCCCGTTTTTTCCCGTGCGCGTTTGGTGGAAAAGGAGCGGGCGCCCCACATCGAAAAAAGTCGCAATAGCAAGAACGAGATTGATGGGCGATGTGATGACCAGCGCAAACGCCGAAATAACAATATCGAAAAGTCGCTTCACGTAGCGCGTGTAGATGGTGTTGCGTGGGCGCACGACGGGTGCGATAGCGCTTGCATGGGCGCGGTTATCGCGCGCAAGATGCTCTGCAATGGTGGCGCGCTGTGCATCGCTCAGCCGCTGCTCATTGCGTGATTCCATCAAGCGAATCCTTTCCGTGCGCTCTTACTTGCCGTAAGCCGAATCGGTGAACAATTGCCTGCTAGCAAGAGATTATTCGCCGAAGTGCTAAACTAAAATATTATACTCTATTGCGATATGACGCGCAGGATGGAAAGGCGTTTCGCGCGAAGGCCGGCGCCGCGAAGATGGCGGTGGACGCGTAAGCGCGGGTGCCGACAGAAGAAGCGACTGCAAGGTGAGCTTTCGGGCAGAACAACGGTGGCTGGTCGCGAATGCAACGGTTCGGGTTGCGAACGCGGACCGCAAAGGCCGGCGCCGCAAAGGCAAGCTTGGAGATTGGGCGAAGAAGGAACCATGAACACGGAGCAGAAATCATTCAGAGAGCCGAAGCGGCTGCGTCTTCCCGCTACCGAAGAGGAAATTCGGTCATTGCGGGTGGGCGACATGCTTCTTCTTGATGGCTTTCTTTATACGGGGCGCGATGCCGTGCTGCCTCGTTTAGTGGCGGCGTGCGCAAAGCCTTCGTATTGTGGTCCTGACCTGCGGGGAAGCGCTGTGTTTCATACGGCGGTTAGTCCGGCGGGCGTGGGTCCGACCAGCAGCAATAAGCTGGAAATCTTGCAAAGCATGGTTCCCTTGGCCAGGCAGGGAGTTTTGATGCATATTGGCAAGGGCGCCCTTGATCAGGAAACGGTGCATGCTCTTTGCCGCGAAGGCGCGGTGTATGCGGTGACGCCGCCCGTTACGGCGCTTTTCAACGCGTGCATGGAAGAGAGCGAAGTGGTATTCGGCGCCGACCTGGGCATGGAAGCTATGAATCGCCTGAAAGTGCACGATTTCCCCGTTATTATTGCGGCTGCAGGAGGTGAGTCGCTGTATGAAAAACACTAAGGTGAGCGGCAAGGTGAAAACCGTTGAAGCAGCTGAAGTCGCAACAGGCATGGGGGCCGCATCGGCTGCCAAGGTTGCAGCCTTACCTGAGCATGCCGCGTCTGCAGAATCGCAGGTGCCTTCGCCTGCGACCTTGCCCGGGACCGCCGCAGCCGAGTCGCTCGCTGGCGACGGTGTCTGCACGCGTACGATAGAATCGCTGGTGGCCGATGCGTTGGTGCGTGCGGGTTCGACCTTCTCCGACGATAAGAAACGCGCATATGAGCGTGCTATCGAAAACGAAAGCAATCCTCAAGCGCGGTGGGTTTTAGAGCAGGTGCTGAAAAATGCGCAGGTTGCGCAAGAAAACCGTTCGCCTCTTTGCGATGATACAGGTATTCCTCACTTGCTGTTGGAGGTGGGAAGCGCCACTTTGCTTCCCGCGGGTCTGTTCGATGCGATTCAGCGGGGGGTGTGCCAGGGGCTTCGTATGCTGCCCGGCCGGCCCATGGCTGTTTTGGGCACCGATGAGCAACGGCTTGCTCAAAGCGCGGACATAAGCGATGACCCGGCGGCGCTGGAACCGGCGCCTTTGGTGATAAAGACCGTGCCTGGCTCGGTGTTGCGCCTGCACGTGCTCATGTTTGGCGGCGGACCTGCGATTCGCGGAAAAACGCAGCGCATCTTCCACCAGCATAGTGCGCAAGTGGTTGAAGATGAGCTGGTGGAATGGGCGAAGCGGGCAGTGCGTGAGCTGGGATGTTCCCCGTGCGTGTTGGCTGTTGGCATTGGGCGTTCCGCGTTTGAGGCGTCAAGCCTAATGCTGCAAGCGCAGGCTTTTGGCAACTTTGATGTGCAATCTAGCCTGGAACAACGCATTACAGAGCGCGTGAATCAGGCGGGAATTGGCGCCTTAGGCTTGGGCGGCGATACGTCGGTTTTAGCGAGCTTTATCAAGGTGGGGCCGCAGCGCGCCAGCGGAGTGCGCATTGCGTGCCTGCGTCCGTGCTGTTGTTTTGAACCGCGCCATGCGGTCGTTGATTTGCTGGGGGAATCTAAAGTAGAATAGCCCCAAGAATATGGAAAAACGAACGAAAAAGAATGGAACACTTTCTTTTGAATGCTTCCCAGGCGCTGCTTGACCATATTAGCAAGCTGGCGAAAACAAAATATCCCGCAGAAGTGGTTGATCAGGTGCATTATTGCTTGATCGATTACGTGGGCTGCGCGTACGCGGGGTCTACTCGATCGGTGTATCGCGAAGCGGCGCAAGACTTGCCAAAGGGCAGCGCGCGGCTGCTTGGCCTTGGCAAAACGGCGAACCCTTTACAAGCGTGCCTGGTCAACGGCATTTTTTCCCACGGGGAAGAGCTTGATGATGGGCATCGTCGCGCCATGATGCACTTAGGCGCACCTATTTTTTCTGCCCTTTTGGCAGTTTGGGATGAAGCGAAGGCGAACGGCTCTCTTGACGAGCAGCGGTTCATTGCGGCGGCTGTTTGCGGGTATCAGGCGGCTATCATTTTGGGACAAACGCTTCAACCGCATCATAAGCTGCAGGGATTTCATGGCACGGGCACGTGTGGAACGATAGGTGCCGCGCTTGCGATTGGCGTGTTGCGCGGTTATACCGAAAAGCAGATGCGGGCCACGCTTGCGCTTTCGGCAACAAGTGGAGCAGGCCTTTTGGGCGTGCTGGATGATGGCTCGCAGATGAAACCCTATAACGTGGGACGTGCGGCAATGGATGCCTATGCGGCGGCACAGCTCGGAGCTGCGGCACCTGTTCCGCCCGAGGATATTCTGGGAGGCAAGCGCGGCTTCTTGCGCGTGTTCTCGGGAGATGCGCAAGAGCCACAGCTCCTTCTTCCATCCGAAGGGGAGTACCTGATTCAAGGTGTGTTCCGCAAGCCGTATGCAGCGTGCCGTCATTGCCATGCGGCAATCGATGCGGCGCGCGCGATTGCCAAGGAGCCGCGTTTCAATGCGGATTCCGTGGAAAGTATTTCGATTCGCACGTATGACCTGGGCGTATTTGGGCACGATTGCCAGCGGCCAGCGAATGGCAGCGCGGCGAAAATGAGCACGCCGTTTTGTGTTGCAGCGGCGCTTTTGGGGTATCCGCTGCTTCCCTCTACCTTCACCGATGAGCGCTGCGCCGATGAAAAGCTTGTTCGCTTGGCGCAGACGGTGGCGGTTGTGCCCGATTTGCTGGTGACATCGTGGCTTCCCGATAGGCGCGGGTGCATTATGCGCGTGGAACAGACCGATGGCGCTGTTTTCGAGCAGACCGTTGAATACGCCAAGGGCGAGCCGGAAAATCCGCTGACGGCGGGCGAACTTGAACAGAAATTCTTAACGCTGTGTGCCTCTTCCGCGTTGTCGAAAGAAGCGGCGCAGGGCTTTTTGGCTGCAATAAAGGCTGGTAGCGTGGCTGCTGCGCTATCGTTGCTACGATAAGGGGTGTGTTTATGACCAGCATGGACGAAACACGTGCGTTTTTGGAGTGCTTGGGGTTGCCGGGTGGCGATGCCTATGAGCTTCCTACCAGCGAAAAGCGTTTCTCCGACGGCGGACAGTATCGTTTCGAGGCTCCGGGTATTCAAGGACCTGCCGCTATGCGCGCGCTGCTTGAGAGCACAGCGCATTACGGCGTTGCCATTCATCGCGTAACGCAGACGAAAGGCATTATGTTTCTGCTTGATTCCGAGATTGAGCAGATGGTTGCGCTGGCGGAAAAACACCAGGTCCAGCTTATTTTGGCGATTGGTCCGCGCGCAACAACCGATACTTCGGCAACGGCTAAAACCGAAGAAGGCAAGCGCATTGGGTATCGTTTACGCGGGCAGGAGCAGATTATTCGCGCCATCGAAGAAGTCAAGCGTGCGGCGCATTTTGGTGTTCGCGGCTTTATGGTGTACGACGAAGGTTGTTTGTGGGTGCTCAACGAAGCGCGCAAAGCAGGTGAAGTTCCTGCCGATTGCCACTTCAAGATCAGCGCGCATGCGGGTGTGGGAAACCCCTGTTCAGCGCGCCTTATGGAAAGCATTGGCGCCGATAGCATCAATCCGGTGCGCGACATTCAGTTGCAGATGCTTGCGGCAATGCGCCAGGCGATTAGTGTTCCTTTGGACGTTCATACAGAGAACCCTGCAAGCTCCGGTGGTTTCATTCGTCATTATGAGGCGCCTGAAATGATTCGCGTGGGCGCGCCGATTTACTTGAAAACGGGCGGAAGCGTTGCGCAGTCGCACAGCTGGGACACAACCGAGGCGCAGGCTGCCCAGCGTGCGAAGCAGATTGCGCTGGTTAAGCGTATGATTGATCAATATTATCCCGATGCTGTTGCTTCGCCCCAAGGCTCTATTGCGTGGCGCTAGCGCTAGCGACGTGAGGGCAACGGCATGAAAAAGATACTCGCAACACAACTTGAGATTTTCGCGAAGGACCTGTTGCACGCTATGGGCGTGCGGCCTTCCGATGCTGAAATTCTGTGGGATTCCATGGCGTATGCCGACTTGCGTGGGAAAACAACGCATGGCGTAACGCGCTTGCCGCTTTACTGGAAGAACATTCAGGCGGGGACGATTGATCCGCAAGCCCAGCCCGTTACCGTTTCCGACAAAGGCGCCCTTGCAGTTTTGGATGCATGCAATGGTTTTGGGCAAATTGCGGCTGTGCATGCGGTGAAACTTGCTGTTCAAAAAGCAAAGGCATTCGGTATTTCCGCAGTTGGTGTGCGCAATTCCAATAATTTTGGCGCAGCGGGGTATTATGGCTTGCTGGCGGCTGAGCAAGGTGTTGCCAGTCTGGTAATGGCCAATGCTTCGCCTGCTTTAGTGGCTCCCGGTGCTTCTGTTCCGGTTTTAGGCACGAATCCTTTGTGCTTCGCTGCTCCGGGCGTGGGTGCCGCGGACGGTGCGAATGGTGGTGCTGATTGTTCGCCGATAGTTTTTGATATGGCATCTACCGTAGCAGCGCGCTCGAAGATTCGTTTGGCGCTGAAAAACCAGGAGGCTATTCCGCAGGATTGGGCGGTAGATACCGCGGGAAATCCCACGTCGAATCCGAAAGAGGCGCTTGCCGGTGCGCTTCTTCCTGTTGGCGGCGCCAAGGGATACGGCCTTGCGCTCATGGTCGATTATTTTGCGGGTCTTTTGACGGGATCGGCGTTTGCGGGCCAGGTGAAGCCGCTGGGCAATACAGAGGCGCCGTCGCGCAACGGGCATTTCTTCATTGCCGTTGACGTTGCTGCGTTTTATAGCGAGGCCGAATATCAAGAGCGATATAACGAGCTGGTGGGGGCACTTAAAGCAAGCGGCGAAGCCGTGCGCCTTCCGGGCGAGCGGCCTTTGGGGACTGCGGCGGGAGCGCAGGCTTCGTGCGGCGCTTCAGGGGACGTGACGGAAAACGCGGAGCAAGAAATTGTACTGTCCGATGCCCAGTATGCCGAGCTTATGGCCCTGAAGGATGAGTTGGAGGGTGCGCCGGAGGGTGCGTTGGGGGGCGGCCAACGCGGCGCGTCCGAGAACGTGTCGCATGGTAGCGCAGAGGGTTCGTTGGAAGAAGATTTCGAAACTGCGTTGAAAACAGGGAGTGAGCTGCGTGAGCAGGGCATATGAGGCGTTTAAGCAGTCGGCCTTCGTTCAGCACGCCAAGCGCGCGGTGCTGGGCAATAAGGGCGGTCTTTACGTGAAAGACCGCGCGGTGCCTGGCGTTGTCAACTTGGAATACTCCCATAAGTTTAATTTGGGCGACACGCTTTCTCCCGTTATTGTAAATTGGATGCTTGATCGCCGCGGAATGTCGCTTTCTGTGCCTGTGGGCCAAACGAAGCATCTGTTGGCGCTTGGCTCGCTTTTGGGCCGTGGTATTTTTGATGCCACCGTTTGGGGCTCGGGTGTTTTGGAGGTGTCCACGCTGCCGCGCCTCAAGCACCAAAAAGGCATTCGTTCTTATGACATTCGCGCAGTTCGCGGTCCGAAAACGCGCGGCGTGTTGCTTGATTACGGCTTTCCGTGCCCTGCCGTTTATGGGGACCCCGGGGTGCTGCTTCCGTTGATTTCGCCTGCGGCTTATGTCGCTCCTCCTGCAGGCCCCGTTGGCGTGATTTTCCATAGAACAACGGATTTATCGGATCTTGAGCTGCCGCGGGGCTGCAAGCGTATTTCAATTGAAACAAGCGATTACCGGCAGTTTGTCGAAGAGCTGATGGGCTGCAGCCGTGTTGTGTCGGAATCGTTGCATGGCGTGATTTTGGCGGAGTCATATGGCGTGCCGGCGCGTGCTTTTTTGGTGGGAGATCGTGTTTCTACCTGCTCGTTTAAGTACGAAGATTGGTATGCGTCCACGGGCCGGTGCGAAACCGCGTTTGCGTGTTCTCTGGAAGAGGTGCTTGACCAGGCATCTTTGCCGGTGCCCGAGCTTGATTCCATGAGGCGGGCGCTTATGGACACGTTCCCGTACGATCTTTGGGATGTTTAGGCGTCGCACATGAGTCCCGAGGAAAAACAGCCGCACATCGATAAACGCTTCGTTGCTTTAGGGAAAAATACCCTGATTATTGCGCTGGGTACCGTGTTGCCGAAATTGGTGACGCTTATCACGTTGCCAATCTTGACAGGTTGCCTTTCGAAGTCCGACTTTGGTGTTTACGACCTGGTGATTACGCTCGTTGCGTTCTTCTTACCCGCTGCCTCGCTTCAGATTCAGACAGCCGCTTTCCGTTTTCTTGTTGATTGTCGGAAGGATAAAGACGATGAACGTACGAAGGAAATTGTAAGCTGCACGTTTGCGTTTGCGCTGGTGGCAAGCTTGGTGGCGCTGGTAATTTTCGCCGTGCTATTTCAGGGTGATGTGCTGCTTAAGGTGGGTATTTGCCTTTACTTTCTGTTTGATTTGCTGGCAAATGTGGCGAAGCAATGTGCACGTGGTTTCGGACGCAACAAGCTTTATTCCGCAAGTGCGGCATTAGGGTGCTTTGTGCAGCTTGGGTTGACGGTGCTGTTTCTTCTTATTCTTGACCTGGGCTTATTGGGATCGGTGTATCTTTTAGCGCTTACTGAGCTTGCTGCGTGTGTGTTTCTTTTCTGCGCGCTTTCGCTGGCGCGTTATGTGTCGCCTAAAAGCGTTTCGCGCGCAACGTTGAAGGAGCTCATTTCCTATTCGTGGCCCATGGTACCCAATAGTTTAGCCATGTGGGCAATGCGCTTCTCAAACAGGCTAGTCATAACGTTTTTCATGGGCGCTGCGGCGAATGCGGCATTCGCTGTGGCGTATAAAATTCCGCAGATGCTCAACTTGGCGCAATCTGCATTCACGTTGGCGTGGCAGGAAAATGCATCGTTGGCAGTGGATGACAAGGACTCCAAGGCGTATTATTCGCGCACGTTTTCAGGCGTGATTGGCCTGACCACGGCGTGTGCCAGCGTGCTTATTGCGGGCGTGCCGTTGCTTTTTATGATTTTAGTGCGTGGCTCGTACGATGAAGCGTATCAGCAGATTGCAATCTTGGTGCTCGCGCTGTTTTCCTACTGTTTAGCTGCGTATTTGGGCGGAATCTATGTGGCGCATAAGGATACGAAGAGTGTTGGTCTGACCACGGTTGTGGCGCTGGTGCTCAACCTTGCTATCGATGTAGCGCTTGTTCCCGTTATCGGTTTATGGGCGGCATCGCTTGCCATGCTGGCGAGTTTCGTTTTGCTGGTTGTGCTGCGCGTGGTGCAGCTTGTTCGCCGTGGCTGGATTGATGTTGTGCCGTGGCAAGTGGTTGCGGCATCGGCTTTTCTTTGCGTGCAGGTGGCGCTTTCTTTGCCTCAGCTGCTTTGCTGCGACATTGCCAATGGAGTAATTGCCCTGGTAGCGTTCGTCCTTCTAGCGCGTTTCTTCCTGGGGTATGTTAAAAAGTGACGGGTATGTTAAAAAGTGACGGAGTCTTTTTAACGTTTCGCATAACAATCCGTTTCTCCCGCCGATGGTCGGGCAGGAAAATGCAGAGCGAAGAGCAAGGGGTGAAGCGCGAAGACGCCCTCCTGTTGCTCGATTCACCAAAGATCATTCGAAAACGTGAAAAAGACCCCGTCACTTTTTAACGCACATGCGAAAAGAAAAGGCCGAGCACAATGCCCGGCCTTTCGATGGATGGGAATCCGATTGTTGTTTCGTGCTTACTTGCCCAGGAAGTTCTGAGTAACTGCGCCCACCAGAATCTTGGTGAACTGTGCACGCGTTGCGCTTGCCTTGGGGTCGAAGTACTTCGTGCCGTCGGCCTTGTTGGTCTTACCACCAACAATGTTGTTGTTGGCGCACCAAGCGATGGCGTTACGTGCCTCAGCGTTGGTAATGGTGGCCTGGTCGGTCATGGAGTTCAGCAGAGTCTGGTCGGCGTTAGCGACTTCAATGCTGTTCAGGTTTGCTGCTGCACGAGCAACCATGGTGCATAGCTGCTGGCGGGTCAGTTCGCCCTTGGGGTCATAGTATTTCGTGCCGTCGGCCTTGTTGGTCTTGCCGCCTACAACACCGTTGTTGGCGCACCAAGCAATGGCGTTACGTGCCTCAGCGTTGGTGATGGTGGCCTGGTCGGTCATGGAGTTCAGCAGAGTCTGGTCAACGTTGGTCTCGCTGCCGTAAGCGCGGTAGAACATGATAGCTGCCTGCTGACGATTCAGGGGAATGCTGGGTCGGAAAGTGCCATCGCTGTAGCCACCGATGAGACCCATGGCGACTGCCTGGTAGATGATGTCATAGTAGCTGGAAGACTTGAACACGTCGGAGAATCGCTTGACAACGGTAACATTCAGGTTGTCGGTGCTGAACTCAACGCTCTGGTCATCAACGTTCTCGGAAGCGCCGGCAACAGCGTCGGTAATCTTGATTTCGGGGTTGCCTGTTGCTTTTGCCTTGAACTTCAAGGTAGCAATGTTGGACTGGGTGAGAGTGTTACCAAAGAAAGAAACCATTGCTTTACCAGGGGTAACAACGGCTTTTTCCAGGTTGGTAACAGCGGCATCGGCGGTAATGCTGTCCTCGTCGATGCTCACGATGTCAGAGTTGTAGCTAATGGTGTACTGGCCACAAGAAAGCGTGGTGGAAGCATCCTTGGCTCCCGATGCCAGAACAACGTCGAACGTGGTGCCATCTACTGCCCAGGTCTTCTCCGTCTGGATGGATGCGGTATACTTGCTGCCTTCGTCGGCCAGTGCAACTGCGGGGCAAAGACCGGCTACCAAGGCAACCGAGCAGAGAGCGCCGATGATCTTTTTCCGGGCGCTGCGGAAACTATTCTTTCGCACAGATTCCTCCTTTTGATCGTTTGCGATTCTGTATGAGCCAGCGTTTTCTCGCCAGCCGATTTTATACAGACCGATTTAAGCCATTATATACTATATACGTCTTGTTCGCCTATTTATTCTCGTATAAGATAATAAATTAGTGACATGCGGTAAAGAATCGTTTTTTCACGCGCATTTTTTGGCTTGCAAAGGTGGAAATCCGGTGCGTTTATTTGTGGTGGAGAAATGGCTACGTTTACACAAAAGCCCTTTTCAAGTCCGCAAATCCAGAAAATGCCAGTGCCGCGCCGCCGCCAATGAAAAGAAGGCCCGGTCCCGGAAGAATCAGCATGGGCACGCCGATGAGCGCCAATAATGCGCCGCCCGCAATCTTGGCGATTGATGTGAGGGGCGAAAAAACCTTGCTTTTCTGGCCGTATGCGCTGTTGAACGGGTATGTTGTGTAGGTTGTGTGTGCGCTGGTGCTGGTATTCGAGCCCGTTGCTTTGCTTGCGCTGGCGTTTGTAAACGTCGCCTTTTCGTAGGTGCGGGTGCTTGCGCGTGAATGCGCGTTGTTGCGCGCCTTGTTTGTGCCGTTGCAATCGAAAGGCGTTTTGCTGTTGACGGGGCTGGATGGTTTTTGCCAACGGTGCTTGCCGGAGTTCGTGTTCATGCCGTAGCACGTCATAATCGATTCCTCTTTTCAATATGGCGTTCATGTATTTGCTGCGCATTCGTTTGCACCCATATATGCTTGATGCCGCGTGTTTGCTTATTTGCGCGTTTGCGCGTTCTTGCGTCTTCACGTGTCGTTGCGACTGCCTTCGCGTATTTGCATCAGCGCATGTTGCTACGTTTTTATGCCTTCGCGCAATTGTTTTCGCATGCCTCGTGCTTATATGCTGTTCCTTTTATACTGTATGCGGAAGGCGAAGGAAGGGCAGAATCGTTTTTTGCAATAAACAGTTTTCCAGCTGTCATGTTTCGTTTTCACGCTGTTGCCCTTCTGTAAGCTTGATGCTGGTATGCTGTTAGCAGGGCGCGGGCAAGCCATACGGGTAAGCCGTATAAAACGACCTACAAAAAATTGCTGAGCTGTTGAACTGGTAATTTAGATGCAACCCACCCATTTTGGGTCCCTTTTTTAAAATTGTTTTACCCACTATGGGTCTTGCGATGCATTATGCGAAAACCCAAAATCTTCGTGATAGTGATTCGTCTGCCATCGTGTGGTTACGCAGCGTAGTGTGGTTATGCTACGTATGTAGATGCGTTGCCGCCTAATGTTGCTTGCGAACGGGCTTGCGACCACATGACGATAACGCTGCGGCTTTGTGGCTTGCGGCGGTAAAAGGCAGATCGACGCGAGAAGCAAGAGAGCGAAGAGAGAAAAGAGAAAGGGGAAGGTTGATGGGCGAGAACACAACTCAAGGCACAATGCACGATGCGCATGTAGCCGCAGTGCAAGGCACAGCTCGGAAATCTGCACTTTCGCGGCGCGACTTTGTGAAGCTGGCGGCAGGGACATTTGCTGCTGCCTCGCTTGCGGGCGTCGCTGGTTGCGCGCCAAAGACCATCAGCGGCAGCGAGGCGATTGCAAAAGCCAGCAAGACCGTTGAATGCGATGTGCTTATCGTAGGTAGCGGCGCGGCGGGTACCACGGCAGCCACGAAGGCGGCGCAGGCGGGTGCAAACACTATTGTGATAGAGAAAATGGCATGGCTTTCGGGCGGTTCAAGCTCGCTTGCTATTGGCACGTTGTACGGAGCGGGAACGCAGCTGCAGAAAAAAGCGGGTATCGAGGATGATCCGCAAGGTTTGTATGAGTACTTCCTGACGCGCGGTGGCGACAAAATGGATGATGCCATGCAGCGTTTTTGCGCCGAGGAATACGGCAAAACCATTGATTGGATGAACGTTGAGCTGGGCATCCCGTTCAAAGACGCAGTCTCTGTGAAAGGTACCGATACGGTGGCGCGCGGGCATAACATCAACCCGAATGCCAATGTCGCTCTTACCGCAATGTACGAGCAGGCGCAAAAAGCAGGTGCACGCTACGACTTCGAAATGGCCGCGCAAAGTCTTATCGTAGAGGACGGAGCGGTTAAAGGCGTATTAGCACGCCACGATGCCGAAACGTATGTTGCATACAAAGCGAAGAAGACCGTTATGGCGTCGGGCGGTTTCTGCCGCAATTCGACCATGATCGATCAGTACATGCCAAACTATTCCGGTGTTTATACCGAAGTTGGTCTTGGTTGCACCGGCGAAGGGCTTCAGATGGGCTTGGACATTGGGGCCGACTACATTGGCCACGGTGGCACGAACGGCATTCTATATTGCTCTGTTGCTGCAGGTCAAAGCAAGCTTATTAGCAATAAGGCAATGTGGATTAATTCTGATGGCGTGCGCTTCAACAACGAAGGCGGCCAAACCCACGACATCTACTATCAAGTTGCGAACTTCAAAGATCAGCATTTCTATGCCGTGTATGATCAAAAAATGGTGGATGCATTAAACGATACGCTGAAAGCGCAGTTTGATCTGGGCATGAAGCAAGGTATCTTCAAGAAAGGCGAAACCGTTAAGGAAGCCGCCGATGCGCTGGGCATCAACGGCACGGCCGCGCAAGAACAGCTTGACCAATACAACGAAATGGCTGCTGCAGGTAAAGACACCCAGTTCAACAAGAAGGAATCTCTGCTGGTTCCGCTAACGGAAGGTCCCTTCTACGTGCTTACCATGGGAGTTTGCACGCACGGAAGCTTCGGTGGTTACAAAGTTGATACCGACTTCCGCGTGCTTGACACGAAGGGTAATCCCATTCCCAATTACTATGCAGCAGGCGAAGTTGCTTGCGGGTCTTTCATCTACGACGATTATCCAGCAGGCGGCTGTGGTTTGAATTTTGCTTACACGTCGGGACGGTTTGCTGGCGCCAACGCGGCGGCAGCGGCGGCGAAAGCTTAAGGAGGAAACAGCATGAGCGAAGAGATTCAAAACGCTTCTCCTAAAACAAAGAACAAGCGCAAAGCTCCTATAGTTATTGGCATTGTTGCGGCGGTTCTTGTGGTTGCCGGCGCCGGTTTTTGGGTATGGCATGAGCAGCCTAGCTTCTGTAGTGCCATCTGCCACACTCCTATGGATGCTTACGGCAAAACATACGATGGCAGTCAGGATTTTCAAGGCAACAAGCTTGATGCAACCGAGGCAAGCTCTATGCTTGCATATCAACATGCAAATCTGGCGGGAACGACCTGCATGGGCTGCCATGTGCCCACGTTAAGCGAACAGGTGGGCGAAGGCATGGCGTGGCTTTCCGGGGATTACTACATCACGGGCACGAATGCCAACGGCGATGCCCTTATCGAGGCACGCTCTTTGTCTGATTTGACCGAGGCGCGTGGCGTTGCGAAGACCGAGTTCTGTCAAAACGATACGTGCCATGCCGATACGCCCGATCGAGAGAGTCTGATTGCGAAAACGGAGTATTTGGGCACGTACAACCCGCATTTGATGCGCCACGGCGAAGTTGATTGCGGAATGTGCCACAAGGGTCATTCTCAATCGGTGAACGTGTGCACGGAATGCCATGCGTCTGCACCGGTGCCCGATGGCTGGCTTGATATGGCATCTGCTCAGGAGAAAGGTGTTGTTCCCACGGTGAATAAATAAGCATTCAGGCGCGCCCTGCGGATGATATACGCTGCGCGCGATGTTTGCGCATGCATCCGCCGCGTGTTTGACAACAGGTGCCTCTCTTTTGCGACCCCGCCTTCTTGCGGGGTCGTTTTGCGTTTTCGCGCCTGTACTTTCAACGATAGATCCGGTGCTCTTGCGAAGAATCACGATTTCGTTCCAAGGCGGGCGCGCAAGCTATCAAGCTGTAGCTTTGGTGCTTGCGCGAAAAGCCACAGCCTTTCCCTTTTGAATGTCTGCTCGTTCAATCGCTTCCGCATGGTTGCAATGCAAAACTTTGGATAAATCAGCAGCGCAACTGTTTTTTCCGGAGCGCCCTTGATGTTAGAATCAAAATTAAACGTTTTCTTGCGACGAAGGGGAAGCCGACTTCAGCAAGCAAAGTGTTTGGTCCGAGCGAAGCGGCAGCGCAAGAAAGAAAAACAAAGAGGGAAACGAACGATTTTGGAAAAGATGGCGCATGATAATTGCTGCTGCGCGGAGCCCCGCGTGAGCACGTGGAAGCAGTTTTGCTCTGTATACGGATCACGCTTTTCGTTTATGTTTTTGGGACTTGCAACGTTGAGAATCTGGTTGCAGTGCTGCCAGTACGATTGCTTCGTGTATACCGATTATGGGTTTCTTACGGTTGCCGGAACGCTTGTACGGGCAACCGTGATTGCAATTCTTGTTGCTATTTGCCTGGCACAAGGGTTTTCAGAAAGTGTCGAGCAAAGGCTTGACCAGGTATCTTGTATTTTCATGACGATTGCTGCGGGTCTGTATTTCGTTCAGCCTGCTTTTAGCGACGTTCCTCTTTCCCTTGTTGCCTCTTTGGTTGGCAGTGTGGGTATGGCATGGATTGCCACCACCTGGATTCGCGTGTTCATGCGGCTTCAACCGGGTGAGGCGTTTCTATATGCTATTCTTGCTATGGGACTTTCCGCTGTTGTCGTGTTTGCGCTAGGCGTTTTAGGCACGTCAGTCGCGTATGCTATGTGCATAGCGATGCCGTATGCTGCCATTGCTTCGGCCCACAACGCAACTACCCTCCTTGATGAGCGGCCTTTAAATCAACGCTGCGATACGCGCGATGCCTTGAATGATGATTTGCCGCGCAATGCGGTGCTGTCGAAGTTGCTTGGCGTATGTTTGGTGAATTTTTCTATTGGCGTTGCGCGCGGGTATCCCAGCGGGCTTTCCATTCCTCTTGATTTGACTTGCCAGGCGTTTCATAACGCTACCGTCATGGTGCTGTCTGCATGCTTGGTTTGGTGGGTTTTAGTGAAGGGGCATCGCTTCACTTTGTTTTTAATCGGCGGCATTATCTGCGCTTTTGCATCGGTTGGTGTGGCTCTTATCGCGGCGAGTCCTCATGCGTTCGGTTCTGCGGGAGCGGTGCTTGTTACCATTGCTAATTCGTTGGGCGTGGCAGGTATGTGGTATTGCGCTTACGACTTCGCGCGGCACAGCTCACAGCACCCCTATGTGGTGTTCGGTATTGCGTGGATTTGCTTCCTTCTTCCACGTGAATTGGGACGATTACTTGTTCTGCGCCTTGGCTTTCTGCTTGAAGCGGAAAGCGTGCTGCTGGTTGCAGGTGCGCTTATTATGGTTGTGCTAATTCTTGGCATGGCATTTATCTTGTCGAATCGTCGTACAGGTGGTATGTGTTTTATGTTCCGGGAGCTGCAGATAAGCGCGTCTCAGGCGAATGCGCAAGGCAACACGTGGAGCGATGCGTGCGGCGCGCCCGACGGTTCAAGCGGCATGTGGGATGATATATGCGGTACGTCCGGCAGTTCATGTGACACGCTCGCTGCCCGAAACAAAGCGCGTGAGTTGCAGGGCGTTAGCGCGCAAAGTGCTGTTGTGCACGCTGTGCAAGACAGTGCTGTGATTGACCCGCAAGATGACATTGCGCACGATGCGCAGGGGCGGACATTTGATGCGTTCTCCCAGTTCTACGGTTTAACTGAACGCGAGGTTGAGGTTGCGCGCCTTATGGCTATGGGACGCAGCCGTGCGGTAATAAGCGAACAGCTTACCTTATCTCAAAATACCATAAAGGGGCACATGCACAATATCTATACCAAAGCGGGCGTTCACTCGAAACAGGAGTTTCTCGATTTGATTTTTGCTTTCGACGATGCGAAGAGTGCGAAGTAGAGCGAGTTGAGGCAAGGTGCGAAGCAAAGCGTCCTGAAGCGGTCTACATCAAAACGGAACTGCACGCCTTTCTTGTCTGCTATCGCATCCGCCACGGAAGATGAAACATGCGCTGAAGCAAGGACTTGGGACAAGATATATCGAATGCGCCAAAACGAAAACCCTCGCACGTCTCTCAATGTGAGATGTACGAGGGTTAAGAATGCAGGTTCTCCACCTGTTTGTTCGGGGAATTCTTTAGAGTTCCCCGAAGGATTCGAAATTCCGAAGAATTCGAAAGAATCCTGAACAAGAGCTTTTTAGAAGTAGCGTTCCAGCATACCCTTAAGCGCCTTGCCGTGACGAGCTTCGTCGCGGGCCATTTCGTGAACGGTATCGTGGATGGCATCCAGGCCGTTCTTCTTTGCGCAGGTGGCCAGCTCGGTCTTGCCAGCGGTGGCACCGAACTCGCACTCAACGCGCCAAGCCAGGTTCTTCTTGGTGGAATCGGTCATGTTCGCCTCGCATTCGCTGCCCAGAAGTTCAGCGAATTTGGCGGCATGCTCGGCCTCTTCGTATGCAGCCTTTTCCCAGTACAGGCCAATTTCGGGGTAGCCTTCGCGATGAGCAATGCGCGCCATGCACAGGTACATACCCACTTCGGAGCACTCGCCGGCGAAGTTCGCCTTCAGCTGCTTTAGGATGTAGTCTTTGTCCTCGTCGGACACGTTGGGGTTGTCCTTGACGGTTTCAGCGTAAATGCCGAACTGATGCTCGGCAGCAAGCTTCATTTCGCCTTCGATCTTCTCGAACATTTCAGCACCAGCACCGCAGGTGGGGCACTTGAAATCGGCAGGAAGCTCTTCGCCCTCGTAGATGTAACCGCAAACTTTGCAAACCCATTTCGTCATGATCGTTTCTCCTTTTGTCTCTTCTGCTTTTGGATTCTCATTTTTTATTGCTTCGCCCGTATTGCTGGGGGCGTTGTAGCTTTTCGCTTGCGACGTTTGTGCCGCTTGTGTCTGCGCCGCCGAAGTTGCCGCCTGTTGCTTCATGCGCGCTCGGTAGCCTGCGTACGTGATGGGCGTCTTGCTGGAAAGCGTTTCCGCCTGTGTGACCAGCGTCGTGAACTGGACGTGACTGCCCAGATCCTGCGTGGCGATAACCTTGCACGAGATGAAGCCGCAGGAATTCGCATCGTACAGCAGGCCGTTCTCGCTGCGTTTCATGCCGCTGAGCAGGTCGTTTGTTTCGCTCGCTGGTTCGCTTGCGAACTTATCCACACTGCGGCCCGATTGCATACCGAAGTGGCGGAAATACTCAAGTGGCGTGTCGTCGGGCAGGATGGACAAGTTGAATGTGCCCGTTTCCTGAATGAGCTCGGGCGTGAAGTTTTGCTTCATGCAACTCAGCGTGATGTGCGCGGGGCTTGCGGCGGATTGCATGGTGGCGTCCACAATGCAGCCGTTGTCGCGCGTGCCATCGCTTGCGGTAAGTAGGTACAGCCCGTAACTCATGGCGTAGAAGGCCGACTTGTCAATTGCGGCGCTTGCCTGCGCGATGGTTTCTGCGCTCATGAGCGACCTTCCTTTCCAGTGGATGCGGCGGCTTCTGGGGCTGCCGCTGTGGAGGGCGCGGCTACTGCGGCGGGGGAGTCTTCGCCGATTGCTTCGGCTTCGGATTCCTTTGCGTTTGCGGGCCCTTCGCCAGCAGCTGTCGCATCGGCACCTTCTCTTTCTGCACCGTGACCTGCGATTTCTTTGCCGAAACCTGCCGCTTGGCAAGCAGGGCAAATGCCATCGAACTGCAGTGAGCACCCGGTAATCAGATAAGAAGACGCTTCTGCCGCTTGCTCTTCGACTTCGGAAAGAAGGGGGATAATCACGTCGTCCACGCGTCCGCACTCAATGCAGCGCACGTGATAATGCGGGAAAACCTGATGGTCGAAATGGTCTGCGCCGTTGTTAATGCGCACGCGCAAAACCTGATCTTCGTCGGACATTTTGTTCAAAACGCGATAAACGGTTGCCTTGCTAATACTCGGGTGAGATGCATGTACGTGATCGTAGACCGCATCCGCCGTGGGATGGTTTGCCAGTTCATTGAGCGCTTGCAAAACAATGCTTTTCTGTACGGTGTTGCGTGTTGCCATTTCGCCCTCCTTTCTGATTAACGATAAGTATATCTATTTGATATTAAATATCAATAAGAAAATGAAGAAAGACCCAATTGTGTTGATTCGCTGCTCGCTTCTCCACAATTGTCCGCGCTCGAGGGGGTGGCGCCGCATAAGCGAGCCCAGAAAACGCGGCATTTTGATTTTTCTCCTGATGAGAAGTGTGCTTCTGCGGTGCGCGAGTTAATTTAATCGGGGAGACATTCAAGAACCTGCGCTCGATACGGGAAGAGAACCCTTCGATATCCTATGGGTGTCGAAGCCAAAAATAAGAAAGGTTCTCGCAATGACAGATTCTATCATCATGGAGAGGGTTGCGGACGCCGCAGCCGAGTGTTTCTACGCGGAACTCGTCAAAACGGAGGACCTCGGGGCCTTCGAGGCGCTCACGTCCGTGCGCACCAAGGTGTGCAGCTTGGCGTTGACCATATCGCTCTCGTTTGGGGCAAGCTTCTTGTAATGCCTGGCGAAGTTCCGCTCCAATTGCAGCTTGTACGCCATCTAGACCGCCTTGTGCAGGTCGGCGATGAGATCTGACGCCATTATAGAGGAACGGAGCGCGAACCGCAGGGGCGAATTCGGTACGGATTTCCGATACCACCTCCAGATGGTTGGACGGGTAACGGAATTGGGTATTTTTATAATAGCGGTTACTTACGCGCCGCTCCCACGCCCGATGCGACGGTGAAGATCCTCTTCGCGACGGTCGCGCGAAGCACAATTCGAATGGTTTCGGTCGTAGTGATACCAAACCTTTCAACATTCTCGATCTTTCCTTGCTCTTCTTGTAAGAATGAGCCCCTTCAAACCCTCCATCGCAATGTAGAGCATGTCGCTCATTGCTACGACAAAAGAGTGTAGCGCATACAGAATACATCGACGGGTCTCGGAGCAGTGCGCTTAGCAGTTTAGGCAAGGGTGTAGCAATAGGCACCAGTGCGCTGGCGTTCGTGGCTTGTGATGCGCGCTATGGCACTATGGGTAATTCGCCTGTTATTAGCGTGCCGTATTTCCGTTTGCTTCCAAAAAGTCGGAAAGATGAAACAACGTAATAAGGTTAAGCCGTTCTTTTGGATCGGCGAAATCGATGGGTACTCGCTTTGCGATGCTTCCAATCCTGTTTAAAATTGTGTTTCGATGAACGCCAAGAGCCTCTGCCGTCAAGGAGAGACTGCACTCATGTTTAAGGTAGCAGCGGACGACAGTGGCATCGGAAGGGCTTTTCTGGTCGCTGGTTTCTATGTGTGCAAGAACGCTGGTTCTAAGACAGAATTTCAAAAGGTCAATATCGCGATGCTCCTCGAACAGAAGGTAGTCGAACAGGCTGTTCTCAAACCGAAAGAACGAATCGGGTCTGTCCATTTTGTCCCGAGCAAGGTAGGGCCTTCCTTTTCCGTACTTGTAAGCTATGTCAATTTGCCGCGATGCCATATTCAAGTTGGAAAGGGCTGGAAATGCACCAGAAACCGCAACATCAACGTAGGAGAAGTTGACAAGAGACGATAAAGCTGACTCCACCTTGTTTTGCAAAACGTTATCGCATTTCTCCGAGCAAGCAACAATGTAGATAATGTCCTTTTTAGAAAGAACGTAACAACCGGACAGGGTTGATCTGATTACCCCAGCAAGATATTCCAGGTTTTCTGAATCTTTGAATTTTTCCCGTATGGCGTAAAGACGTCCCGTCTCTTTTCCCGTTAGGCCCAAGCCTTTCATCTGCTGAGCAATGATTTTTCGGGAAACCTGCTTGCCTTCAATCAAATCAAGCAAAAGTTCTGTGCCCTTGGCATATGTTTTCGATTCCGACGTTTGGCATCGGCGAATGTGAGCCTTGATATGTGACACTAAAATGTCAAACGTGTTAAGCAATCCCTGAGAATAGGGCACATTAGTGCAAGTCATGACCATCTGGATGAAGTAGGTGTTGTTCAGCGCGAATACATAGTTCATCGATGGATATGGCGTTATGCCGTGCTCCGAATAATGGGTTTTCCGCTGCTTTGCCCACTTTGCAAATGCTCTTGTTTCTCGGAATCGCGCAAGGGCGCGCTCGCCATGAAAGCCCTGCTCTATAAGCTCATTGGTTACGGGATCGTCTGTTGGCATGTCAGACGTATAAGCGATTAGGCGGTAGGCGGAATCGGTCATTGTAATCAGATTGCCAAGAATATCGCGTGAAGCATCCAGCATCTCCTGATAGCTTCCTCTTTCGGCGGAAATGCGATCAAGCACATGCTCCCATTCGCGAATGTCAAGAATGCGCCTTTGTAGTAGAGATGCGAATGCTTGCTTCGAATAGGGGGAATCTACAAATAAGGTATTGTTTCTTAGCTCTGTTCCGGGGTCGTCGGAATCAAGATGACCAAGGATGATGACAGGAATGCTTTCGTTTAATGCCGTGGCTTCATCAGCGCCGTTGCACACAACGATAACTCCTGGGGTTAGCACGATAGGCCATTCATCTGCGCAGGAAGGCGAAGCATCGATCCACTCTATAGCTTCGGGATAGAATCTATGGCTTACAACTTTGCTGGAAAGAGGACGAATCCAGTCCAATATAATTCCTAGTGAAATCATAGAGTTTCTCCTGATAAATAAGCTATTTGCACAATAATATATCAGTTTTTGTGCACTTAGCCCATTATAGATGGCCGTTCCGCAAAATAGAATGGTGGCTGGAGGATGATAGGTTCGCCGAACCAAAGCCAAAGGGATAGCTGGACGTCGCAGAGAAAATTCGAGGATGAAGAGACCTCGATACGGGAAGACGAGAACCAGCGAAACAGGCGGGGGCAAAGCATGGAGCAGAAGATCTCTCACGCGGAAAACGAAGCTGCAAAGATTCTCGCGCAGATTAGCAATGCAACAACGAAAGATGAAATCAAGAAGCTTGTCCGCGCATATGTTAAGGCGCGCTACTTTCTAGAGGAAGAAGATCTTGCGCTTGATTCGTTTAATGCGCTCGGTCAAATGAGCATAGCTCGCGCTACGGGGATGGATATAGCGGAAGTAATGAGCGGCGATCTTCACGCGCGTTGTGATGCGGCATCGCCTGCGCTCACAAAGAAAATCCTTCTGATGATTAGCTTGAACAGGGAACTTGGGCTTGGTGTTTCCCCAGAAGAATCGGCTGACATTACCACGCTTTCGCTTTTGGAAGAGCGCATTGCCCAAACGGTTCTGAAGAACATCAATTAAGGCTATAGCACGGTAACGACTTTGGTCGTCCGGTGTGTGCATAGTAGAGAAGCGAGAAAGGAGAGACTAGTGGAGTTCAACATTAAGAAAGGAAAGGACATAAAGCTTAATGTTCGTCCTGTCACCGTTTGTGTGTACCACGAATATGTATTCGAGGGACCCTGCCGTTTCGGTACAGGCGATCAATTAACTAAAGAGTTCGATTTGATGAATGCCGCTGAGTTGAATCGCAAATTCGTCAACTCCGTGCAGGAGCAGCTTGGCGGTCTTGACTACGTGAACATCATGGATCCTATCATGATTCAGCGAGACGAGACGTTCCCTGTTACCGATGAGGCGCTGGAAGAGGTTGCCAAGGACATGAATGATGTCGATTTGTACATCATGAACATCTTCCCCTTCGGTGTTGACTGGCTTCTTGAGTTCGAGAAGCGCTACAACAAGCCTATGGCGCTTATGCACTTCGGAAGCAACGACGCTATCTTCGTTTCGGCGCTTACAGCGCGCGGCTACGAGGCCTATTGTTGGTACACCTGGGAAGATGCGCCCCGTACTCTGAAGGTTATGCGCGCTCGCAAGGTGCTTGACCATACGCGCATTCTGTGCCTTCCCCGCGCAAACTCAACGATTTCCATTAGTGCATGCGATTCGTTCCTTGACCACAGGGAGGTAACAAACCGCTTAGGCGTTGAGTTCCGTTACTATAACATGCACGAATTCCTTGATCAGACCCAGATGGTTGATCCTAGCAGCAACCCGACGTTGCCTGGCCGCAAGTGCGACAATATCAACGAAGAGGACGCGAAGGAAATCAAAGCTATTGCCGATAAACTTATCGCCAACGCTGAGGTAGTTGATATCGATGAGAAGTTCGTGTTCAATTCCGTCAAAGCCAACTATCTTGCCCAAAAGCTCATGGCTAAGCTTGATTGCAACGCATTCACGGCACCGTGCCCCGATATGTGCGCTACTCGTCGTTTGAATCAGGAGCAATTCACTCTTTGCCTTAACCACTCGCTAAACAACGAATGCGGCATCTGCTCTGCCTGCGAATACGATGTTTCCGCTTTGGTATCGATGATTCTTCTTTCGAGCCTTTCTTTCAGTGCACCGTATATGGGCAACACGTCGCTCGGAAAAATGAACGCCAGCGACACGTTGGCCACCTCGCCGTTGCTGAAGAAGGACAAGGAAGGCTTTGAGCACGTTTCCGAAGAGCTTGAAGGACAGGGTGGTATCGGATACACCTTCCATGCTGTTCCCAACCGTAAATTCAAGGGTTACGACAGCGAGGATTCCGTTTACTCCCTTCGTCCGTTCGCCATGGGGGGACGCTGGGGTGCCACCATTCGTTACGACTTCAACCAGGATATCGGCCAAACCGTTACCATGTGCCGTTTTGACCCGACTTGCTCCAAATTGTTCGTTGCACGCGGCGAAATTGTAGCAGGTGCAGGATACGAAACCGAGAACTGCACGGAAGGTGTCTTCTTCAAGGTATCTGATGGCAAGAAGTTCTTTGACGGCTCGCTGCAAGTTGGCAACCATATTCCGCTTGTGTATGGCGACGTGTACGACTTGGTGATTGATTTTGCCAAACTGATGGGCTTTGAAGTCATCGAGTGCGCATAAGCGCAGCTTACTAAAGGAAGTCCTGGCGCGCAATCCCTTATTTCGCGCGCCAGAACCCATACAACTCCCTTTTTCCGAGAAAAAGAAGTAGACAAGAAAGGATACACCATGATTGAGGCCGCGAAAGACATAAAGCTCAATGTTCTTCCCCTGGAATTGTTCTGCGAGCATCTGTATTACTACGAGGGACCCTGCCGCTTTGGCAGCGGAGACGCTCTGAAGCCGGGCTACGATAAAGTTGCGTTCGCAAAGCGTGCAAAAGAGTTCGTTGAGAGCATCAAAGAAAATGTCCCCGAAGGCGTTAACGTAATGGATCCGGTGCTCTTCCATCGCACTGATGACTGGGATGAGCCAGAAGAGCAGTGGCGCGCTATGGAAGATGCCGTGAATGCGGCCGACGTTGTAGTGCCTATGGCTGGCGCTGGCGTGCAAGATCTTGGTCTGAAGTTTGCAATGCGTTTCAAGAAGACCATGTGCTACTGCCCTGCTTCTGGTCAGTTCAATGTGCCTGACGTTCCCGCAGGCATTGCTGCTCGCGACCTGGACGTTGAGTGCTACTCAGAATACCGATGGGAAGATTTCAAACTGCGCATGATTGCCCTGCGTGGTAAGAAGATTTTGGCCAATACTAAGTATCTTTTGGTTACTCGCTTCGATGCGACAACATCTGTTAGCCGCCCTGACTCGTTCACCAGCCTGGATAACGTTACCCGTCGTTTGGGCACCCGTTTCCATGTGGTCAACCTGCATGAGTTCATGGACTGCATGAAGCCGGCAACCCCCGAGGGCAACTATACCACCCCCGGTCGCAAAACCCCCAACATCGACGAAGAGGATCTTAAGCGCGCGAATGAACTGTGCGACGAGCTTATCAATGGCGCCGAGAGCTGCAGCATGTCTCGCGAACTCATGCTTCCTTCTGTTATTGCTTTTGTTGCCACGCGCAAGTTCATGGACCGTTTCGACTGCAACGCGTTCTCTATTCCTTGCCCTGATATGTGCTCAACGCGCCGTATCAACCAGGAGAAATTCACCATGTGCCTTACCCATGCGCTCAACATGGAGTCTGGTATTCCTTCCGCTTGCGAATACGATTTGCCCGCAGCGCTTTCTCAGCAGGCTTTGATTGCGGTTTCGGGTCATTCTCCCTACATGGGTAACACGTGCCCCATTCCGCTGATCAACGGCGAATTCAAGCAGGTCTTTGGAGCCACCAAAGAGCAACTTGCTGAACTGGCGAAAGATCCAGCGAACGCCGACCATCTGTGGATGACTCAGCATTCTGTTGCTCATCGTCATCTGCCTGATCCGGACAAGAACGCGCCTTACGGCATTGCGCCGTTCGCATACGACCAGAAGTTCGGCGCCACAATGCGCTACGACTTCTCGCGCGATGCAGGCAAAACCATCACACTTTGCAAGTTCTCTCCCGATGTGGGCAAGATGCTTATCGGTAAGGGCGAAATTGTTGAAAGCAGCGGCCAGAACAGGGAAAACTGCACGCAGTTGGTGTTCTATCGCCTGAACGATTCACTCAAGGCACATCGTGCCCAGTGCGAAGTGGGCATCCATGTCGCCTTGGTGTATGGCGACTATACCAAAGAGCTTATCGCGCTTGCCGATGCGATTGGCGTTGAACCCCTTGTTGTTGAATAAGACATCCTTCAAATAGAATCAGAAGCGAAAGGCGTGCTATGTCGCGAGAAAGCATCTTAAGAAAAGAAGCCGAAGCAGAGACGGAAATTGCACTTATCCTTGGTGAAGCGGCGCTTACTTACCCCTTTTTTCTTGAGCATTTGCGCGCCTTCGTGATGAAGAAATTTGCTTTGTCGGTTTCTGACTTGGAAGAGACGGACAATTTAGATGATTTAGCTCAGATAAGCGTGAGCAAGGCACTAAAGGTTTCTAAGGACCTGGTTGCCGATTATGAAGCAGGGGAAAATTGTGAGGGGGCAACATCCTCCGACGTGAAAAGAACGCTTCTGCTCGTAAAAATACAGAAATCATTTGATGTCCGCCTTTCGCTGCAAGAACTTATGGCAATAGAAACCATTGAGGATGCAGCAAAAGTCCTCTGGCCCCATCTTGATTCCAAGTGATAGAAACCGTGTAGCACAGGGTCTTGCCCTTCTGCGGTTTGCGGAGAAGGGCGGCATCTTGTGAAAGCATGCCTGAACTACGAGGAGAAACGGCTATGAACGGCACAACCGAAGAAATTGTTGGTTCGAAACCCATACCTTCTATTGACAAGCTACAGGAAGACATCGTTGAGGATTTCCTGTCGATAGGCGACCCTTTTTCCCAGTATGAATATCTCATTGAGTTCGCAGCAAGCCTCCCTCATCTTTCCGAAGAACTCAAAACCGAAGATAATTTAGTAAAAGGATGTCAATCTCGCGCTTGGCTTGTCATGGAAGCATGCAATGGGAATATTTCGCTTAAAGCCGATTCCGATACGCTTATTGTTCGAGGCATTCTCCATCTGCTCATCAACGTTTTAGATGGGCAAGCGCTTTGCGCCGTGGCTAACGCGGACTTGTTCTTTCTTGAGAAAGCGGATCTTATGGTTACTTTCACTGCTTCGCGAAGGAGCGGAATAGAGTCTATCGTAAAGGCAATTCGACAATTTGCAAAAGAGCATGTCTAAGTAAGCGAATATCGAATGCGCTTGGCTAGCGCAAAACCTAGCTCAAAGCCTAGCACGAAGCCCGCTCGTTTGACCGGCAAACGGGCGGGCGTGCAAAAACGCAAGCGAGGCAGTAATTCTTAAGAAACGAGACGAAGATATGGCCAGCGGACAGAGCTCAATTCAATTCCCCTCCAATTTTTTTGAAGAGTTTCCCATACTTAATGAGACAGTTAATGGGAAGCGGCTTATATATCTTGATAACGCGGCCACCACGCAAACGCCTTCATGCGTAGTCGAAAGGATTTTGCAGCATTATCTGCACGACAACGCGAATGTGCATCGTGCCACGCATACGCTTAGCAATAGATCGACCATCGCCTACGAGAACGCCCGTGAAGGCGTGGCTCGCTATCTTAATGCGCCGTCTGCAGATTGTATCGTTTTCACTAGAGGAACAACGGACTCTATTAATGTTGTCGCGCAGGCCTGGGCCTATGCCCACCCCGAGAATTATTGCGTAGCAGCAAGTGCCTTAGAGCACCATTCGAATTTTGTTCCCTGGCAGCAGCATGCCAAACGCCTAGATGGCAATTTTTACGTTATACCGCTTGACGACAATGGCGATATTGAACTTGATTCTCTTGAAGCGTTGCTTAGCAGTTACCCTATCAATTTAATTGCCGTAGCGCATGTCTCTAATGTGCTGGGCACCGTTAGCCCGATTAAAAGTATTGTTGCCTGCGCGCACCGCCATGGCGCGAAAGTGCTTGTTGATGCAGCACAGAGCATCCGCCATGAACGGATAGACGTGCAAGATCTTGATTGCGACTTTTTGGCTTTTTCTGGTCACAAAACTTTAGGACCAACGGGCATTGGCGTTCTTTACGGGAAAAAGGAGCTGCTTGATGAGCTTCCTCCTACCGCTTTTGGTGGAGAAATGGTTGACACCGTGCGTGCAGCAGCGACAAGCTTTGAACGTGCGCCGATTAAGTTCGAAGCGGGCACTCCTAATTACGTAGGGGCCATTGGGCTGAATACTGCGCTTGAATTCATTGAGCGTATTGGAAGAGACGATATCTGCCAGTACGAGCATGCACTAATTGATTACGCCCAACAGGCCCTATCCAGCGTTCCCCTTGTTCAGATTCTCGGCTTGCCACGCCAGCGAGCCGGTTGCATTTCATTTTCCGTTGAAGGGGTGCATTCGTTTGATTTGTCTACTCTTATGGATGCGATGGGTGTAGCTGTTAGGTCGGGCACGCAATGTGCGCAGCCGCTTCTAAGCGAGGCGTACGATATAGAGCGTGTTACGCGTATTTCACCTGCATTTTACAATTCATTTGAGGAGATTGATCTTTGCATTGATGCCCTGGAAAAAGCGATTGTGCTGTGCAGGCGCAATGCCGTATAGGTGTGACGCTGTGTGGGCGTGGCATCGCGGCTTAGCGCTGCGGCTTAGGGCCGCGGCTTAGCGCTGCGGCACCACGTTTTTCTGGTCATGATGTTAAGCGTGGTTGTCGGCGAGCTTGTGTATACCTCCAGACTTACGAGAGCGGTAGCATTGATTACAAGAGCCCTTACCATGGGTGTGATGTTGCGGCTGTGGCTGAATAGACATCTTCCATTGTCGATTTAATCCATAGAAAGTTATGCAACAGGGGGTCTCCAATTTATTGTGCCCTGTTTATATCGTCTGCTGACAATGCGTTCTGTTTGCGTGGGATGTTTCCGCAGTGTCATAAATGGCAGAAAAGAGAAACTCGTTGTGCGCCGTCATAAACGTGCGAAGTTGAGTTTTCTGTTTTGTCGTTGACTTTCCGCACGGACCTTTATAAAATACAAAAGTTCGCTTTCAAAAGCCCCGTATTGCAGGGTAACTCGGAGCGTTTTGCCAAGGGAGTCCAGGCCGGAGGCGGCGTAAGATGGCGTAGGAAACCATCGTCCGTAAGACTTGCACTTTTGAAGACAAACACCTTTTCGTCTGTAGCTTCAACAGACGAATCACAGTTAGTGGAGGATTTAAAGTGAAAACGTATCAGGCAAAGCCGCTTGAAGTTGAGCGCGAATGGCTGGTTATCGATGCCGAGGATCAGGTCCTTGGCCGCGTTGCTACCAAGGCTGCACAGCTTCTCAAGGGTAAGCACAAGCCGCAGTACACCCCGCATGTTGACACGGGTGACTTCGTCATCATCATCAACGCCGACAAGATCAGGGTTACGGGCACCAAGGCTTCTTCCAAGGAATACTACCGCCACAGCGGTTATCCCGGTGGTCTGAAGTGCGAGACGTTCGCCGAGGCCATGCAGAAGCATCCCGAGCGCGTTATTGAGCACGCTGTTAAGGGCATGCTCCCCAAGAACACGCTTGGCCGTGCAATGGGCAAGAAGTTGAAGGTTTACACTGGTTCTGAGCATCCGCATGCAGCCCAGAAGCCCCGTAAGATTGAGTTGGAGGGTTAATCATGGCAGGTGAAGCATTGTATTACGGCACCGGTCGTCGTAAGAACGCTGTCGCTCGTGTTCGCCTTGTTCCGGGCACTGGTAAGGTTACCGTTAACGGTCGCGATGGCAAGGAGTACTTCGGTCGTGAAGCTCTTCTGAACATGGCTCTGACCCCGTTCAAGGTTACCGACACCGTTGATCACTTCGATGTCATTGCCCGCATCAACGGCGGTGGCATTTCCGGCCAGGCAGGTGCTTTGCGTCATGGCATCTCCCGTGCGCTTCTTGAGGCTGGCGAATACCGCGCCGAGCTGAAGAAGGCTGGCTTCCTTACGCGCGACGCTCGTGTGGTTGAGCGCAAGAAGTACGGTCTGAAGAAAGCTCGTAAGCGTCCTCAGTTCTCCAAGCGTTAATTTGTCGCTGGAATTTATTTGCACCAAGAAAAGCCCTGCTCACCCGAGCGGGGCTTTTTCTTTCTCGGGGTGCGTGCGGCGTGGGAGAAGTGGTGCATGTGGGGCGCTGGCGCCTCGCTGCTCTTCGCCGCCCGTGCTTTTGCCCATAAAACGCGTGTGCGGTATGGTCTGCATCATGTAAAATAGGAACGTTACCTGCGTTCGCGCAATTTGCCGCGCGACACCGAGCGTGCTTGATGCATCCTGCTGTGACGCATCGGCGCAAGAAAAGGGAGTTTCCCCATGAATAAAATTGCTGAAATTTACGGCACCATGGTTTACGACCAGCGCGCCATGGAGAAGACGCTTTCGCCCGATGTGTACGAGGCGCTGCGCAAAACCATCCACGATGGCGAGCCGTTGAATATTGACGTTGCGAATGCCGTGGCACAGGCTATGAAAGAATGGGCCATGGAGCGCGGCGCTACTCACTACACGCACTGGTTCCAGCCGCTTTCGGGCACTACATCCGAAAAGCACGATGCGTTCCTGGATCCGCAGGAAGATGGCTCTGCCATTGCAAAGTTTTCGGGAAAAGAGCTGATCCAGGGCGAGCCTGATGCGTCGAGCTTCCCCTCGGGCGGTTTGCGCGCCACGTTTGAGGCGCGCGGTTACACGGCTTGGGACCCCACGTCGTACGCGTTCATCAAGGACGAAGTGCTGTGCATCCCCACGGCGTTTTGCAGCTACACAGGCGAAGCGCTTGATAAGAAAACGCCGCTTTTGCGCTCGATGCACGCCATTGAAGAGCAAACGCGCCGCGTGTTGGACGTGCTGGGTGAAAACAGCGGCGAGCGCATTATGGTAACAGTTGGCGCTGAGCAGGAGTTTTTCCTGATTCCCGAGCGCGATTACGCCGCGCGCGAAGATCTGGTGATGACCGGTCGCACGCTGTTCGGCAGTGCGCCGTGCAAGGGCCAAGAGCTTGAGGAGCATTACTTCGGCTCCATTCGCCCCACCGTGAATGAGTTCATGAAAGAGCTGGACAACGAGCTGTGGGCGCTGGGCATTTCCGCGCGCACGAAGCACAACGAGGTCGCGCCCGCACAGCATGAGTTGGCCCCTGTGTTCACGAACGCAAACCGCGGCATTGACGAGAACCTGCTCACCATGGAAAAGATGCGCCTTCTGGCCAGCCATCACGGCTTGGCGTGCTTGCTGCACGAGAAGCCGTTCGAGGGCATCAATGGCAGCGGCAAGCACAACAACTGGTCGCTTTCCATGGGCAAAAAGAACCTGCTCGATCCAGGCGAGAACCCTATGGGCAACTTGCGTTTCCTGGTGCTTTTGGCGGCAATCGTAGAAGCCGTTGACGATTATCAGGAGCTGCTGCGCGCTGTTATTGCGTCGGCGGGCAACGACCATCGTCTTGGTGGCAACGAGGCTCCTCCCGCGATTGTGTCCATCTATCTTGGCGATGAGCTGGGCAAAGTTGTGGAGGCTCTGGTGTCCGATGCAGAGTACAGCCGCGTTGAGCGCACGGAAATGGACTTGGGCGTGGATGTTATCCCGAACTTCCTGCTGGATACGTCCGATCGCAACCGCACGAGCCCCTTTGCCTTTACGGGCAACAAGTTCGAGTTCCGCATGCCCGGCTCGAACGTGAACCTGTCCGATGCGAACGCCGTGCTGAACACCGCCGTGGCAAAAAGCCTGAAGCGCTTCGCCGACGCACTGGACGATTACTCCCTGAAAGAGGCGCGCGAAAAGGCGCTGCAGTACGTGAAAGATACGCTGCGTGCGCACGAGCGCATCATCTTCAACGGTAATGGGTATGCGCGCGAGTGGGAAGAGGAAGCCGCGCGTCGCGGCTTGGCGAATCATAAGAACACGGCAGAGGCGCTGCCGTGCATGATTGAGCAGAAGACGTTTGACCTGTTCGCGGAATTCAATGTGCTTGATGAAGCCGAGGTACGCAGTCGTTACGAGATTAAGCTGGAGAAATACACGAAGCTGCTCAATATTGAAGCTCGCGTGATGGAGCGCATGGCGCGTCGTACGTACCTGCCGGCTATCACGCGTTTCGCGCGCGAAACGGCCGAGGCGGCCAGCGCGCTTAAGGTTATTGGCGTGGAAAACGAGACATCCGTGATTCTTGCGGCGCAGCTGGGAAGCGGCCTGAAGAAGGCGTCGGCTGCAACGCAAGAGCTGCTTGCCGTCCACGCGCAGGCCGAGGCGATTCGGATTCCCCAGGCCAAGGCAAACTTCTACGCCGCGAACGTTGTTCCTGCCATGGAGAATCTGCGCAAGGAGATTGACGCGCTTGAGATTATCACCAGCCGCGATGTGTGGCCGGTGCCATCGTACAACAACATGCTTTTCTACGTATAGAGGCAGCTAGGCGGGCGAATTGGCGCTCCAAGAACCCGCTTCCTCGCACACGGCACAAAGGCCGCTTAGCTCATGTCGCGTAACCTTTCACGCCAATTCGCTCCGCTGATCTGCCTCTATGTTGATTGTCAGGTTGCGGCGTTCTGCCGAACGCCGCAACCTGTTCGATGCTGTGAGGTGCCTAGGCTCGGCATTTTGCCCTTTTACGCTCCGACTTCGCGTACTGAAGTACGCTCGGTCGCGCAACGGGCCAACTGCATGTGCCGATGCGCCTCTCGCTGACTTTTGGTGCGAGGGTGGCGTTTTTTTGTCCCGCCGAAAGTTCGTCTTGTGGTGGATGCCAATTTGCTCCGCCGATCTGCCCGCCGCGGTGCTATCTCTGCTTGGAGCCAGCCGTTCCTTTCTGCTCCTGTCTTTCAATAAAAGGAAAACCCTCTATTCTTTGACCTGTGTCAAGATTTCGGACACGGAAGCTCGAGGATTTACGCGGCCATGGGAAGCTCCTCTGCGGTCGGCCTGGTCCGCTCGAAGAAGGCTTCCATGGCCTTCGCGGGTATCTGGTAGCCGATGGTCGAGTGCGGC
>CAKTVK010000005.1 GCA_934623455.1 uncultured Eggerthellaceae bacterium
AGCTTGGACCGCGCGGCACAGGCAAAAGTCATGTTTATAAGGAAATCAGCCCTTATTCGATTTTGCTCTCCGGTGGTCAAACTACTACGGCAAACCTGTTCGGCCGCATGAATGCGGGACATCGTGTTAGCTCTATGGAACGTGCTGGTCTGGTTGGTAACTGGGATTGCATTACGTTCGATGAGGTTGCGGGCATGCGATTCAAGGATATGAACGCCATTCAGATCCTTAAGGACTACATGGCTTCTGGCTCTTTCGCCCGTGGCAAAGACCAACTAAACGCCGATGCATCCATTGTCTACGAAGGCAACATCAACGATACCGTGGCCAACGTCCTTAAGACCACGCATCTGTTTGATCCGTTCCCTCCCGAGTTCAACAATGACTCCGCGTTCTTCGATCGCATCCATTTGTATCTCCCTGGCTGGGAAGTGCCCAAAATGCGTAGCGACTTGTTGACCGACCATTATGGCTTGATCACGGATTGCCTGTCTGAATTCTGTCGCGAGATGCGTAAGCGTGATTACACCCATCTCTTCGACGGTTACTTCCGGCTAAACAATGATTTCAACAAGCGCGATGAGATCGGTGTTCGTAAGACCTTTAGCGGGATGGCGAAGCTTCTTTTCCCGGATGAGCGTATGAGCAAGGAAGACGTGCAATGGCTGCTCGATTACGCCATTGAAGGTCGTCGCCGCGTAAAGGAGCAGCTTAAAACTATGGCTGGCGTTGAATTTATTGACGTCAACCTTGGTTACATGGACGCCCATAATCCTATGGAGAACCATATCGTCTACGTGCCCGAGCAATCCAAGGATACTTTGGTTCCCGATGGAGAGCTTATGCCTGGACACGTTTTTGGCGTTGGCCGTGCCGCCGATGGCGAGATGGCCGTCTATCGCCTGGAGAACAAGGCTGTTGCGGGCGATTTCAAGCTGACCACCGAGGGAATCGGAAATAACAGGACCGTGCGAGACAGCATTGAGGCCGCTTTCAAGTTCTTCGAGAACAATGCGTCCCGCGTGGCTGCTGGAATGCATGCTACGGAGCGCGATTACCTTCTGTTCTTCAACGATCTTCAGAAGAAGGGTCTTTCTTCCGAGGTGAGCCTGGCTGAATTTGTGGGCTTGTGCTCTGCCGCATGCAACCGTCCTGTGACCTCTGGTACTGTTATCCCTGGTATATTGCATATGTCCGGAACCATGGACGAGGTGCATGACCTTGAAGACATTCTGCGAGTGGCCAAGAATGCGGGTGCAAAGAAGGTTCTTCTTCCATTGAGCTGCATCAAGGACCTTCAGGCCGTGCCTATCGAGCTCATTGATAGCGTTAGCCCCGATTTCTACTCCGATGGAGATGCTGTCGCGGCCGTCAGAAAGGCGCTTGCTCTCTAGATTGCATGAAATATGGATGCCTTCTTTGGGGGGTGTCGCTTAAGTTGAGAGGGAATCAGCATGAATGATGGAGAGGTTGCGGTTCTGGCGGCTGGGCTAGGCAAAGCGATGTCCGATGGTCTTTCTGCTAATGAGGAGACGAAGAGGAAGAGGGTCGAAGCTGAGCGTGCAGCAGCGAAGAGGTCGCAAGCTCTTCGCTCGGTCATTAACGAGATTGGATGCGATCGAAAGTGCGTAGCGGAGCATGTCGTGGATTCTGTGTCCAGGTATTGCGATGAAGCGCGTAACAGAGCTCTTGAGTCGCTTGTAAGGGATTCTCGAATGCCTCGAATCATTAATTACCTGGAACGCTACAGCGTGCTTGTAGGCATTCAGGACAGGCAGACGGTTCTGAAGAGACTGCTTGATACCATCGATTTAGCTGATGAGATACTTGAGAGCGTAAATGATATTGATGTTGAATCGGCTATGCGCAAGGTGGCAACAAGCTATGTTGAGGGTGTGCTAAGACTGAACGGCATTCAAGTTTGTGAAGCGGACCCTGTTCTTACGAATTTCAACATGGAAGCCAATGGCTTGGTAGGCTTCAGCGAAGCACCCGGCGCTCCCGATGTCTCGCTGGTCATCGAAGAGGCGTTTGCTTCCGTATTCGGTGATGTGACAAAGCCTGAAACGCAGCAAATTGAGACAATCGAGGCAGATAAAGGTTGCGAAAAGGCAATTGAAAAGCAGATTGATGAGGCCAAAGCGAAAGCAAAGGCAGCAGCAATGTGTGTCTGCCGACAGAATGCAATGTCGATGGCGGGAACGGTGTTTGCAATAGATCAGCCCAGTCTTTTTGAGGGGCCCGTCATCGTGAAAGCTGCTAAAGACGTTAAGCAAATCAGGGAACTTTCAACCGAAGTTCGCAGGTCTTTCGAGACATTCACACAGGTTGTCCAAGACAATGGCTTGTTTGCTGCCTTTGCTGGTGAGAACGCATATGGCGCCTGTAAGGGATTCCATTCTGATTGGTGGTGGGATGATTCGTTTTGCGACGAATTCGAGGGCGAGATTCCCGGTCGCCAGATGTATGACGATATTCCCACTGCTATCGAAGAAGATAAGGGCGGCGACACGGTGGAGAAATCTATCGAACGCATGCGTCTCTTTAATAAAAAGAAGTATTGGGGGATGCTGGACGACGACTTCCAGGAGCATGTCGAGGCATTCTGGTACGGATTTAAGAAACTCATGGTCAATGTTAACGGCCTGTTTGAAATAGATTCCCGTGCGTTTTACCTGTATTGCGGCAGTGTGCGCGAAGCCGCAATGGCTAAAGCCCAGACAGCGGGAATGCTGATGGATGCTTATCAAGCAGGGCGGTTTTGCGAGGAAGTAAGCCAACGGGCCGAAGCTCTGTGCGGTCTTTTTTGAAAACAGCAAGAGAATAGCTATCATATCGCGTGATGAATCAAACCCCGATTGACATGTGGCTACGGCAAACGATATTTCTGGTTTCGACTTCTTTCCGCACCGATTCTTTCCAGCCTCTTTTCGTCCACAAGCTTCTTTAGGCGGTACGTGATAGTGCTTCTGGGAATACCTAAAGCATCGGAAATCTCGCTTGCGCTGCACGACTCGTTTTCGGCGACGAAGGAGACTATGTCGCCATACGGATCGCCAGTCAGTGGTTGCGACTTGCGCCTGCGGAACTCGAGCGTAAACATTGCAATGGAGTCTCTGATGATGGGTGCCTCCATTCGATTGCGCTCCAGCTCAAGCTGCATGAGTTTAAATCCCGTCCCCCTGTTTTCCGCGATGAAACCCCCTTCGTAGGGAGTGCATTCCAGGATGTCGGCGAGGTACTGGTTTCTGGTTGAGGAGTAGCCGGCAGTTGCAACCGTTGCGGCGGTAACAGTGCCGTAAAGGCCGCCTGGGCTCAGGAATTCCAGGCGGTCGCTGTAAAGATTCACCTGGACCTGTGTGCCGCGCGCAAGCTCGGAGTAATCCCTGTGCATAAGCGCATTGCAGACCGCTTCGCGCACGGCGGCAGGCGGGTAATCGGGAGCATCGACTCACTTTTCGCCAATCATAACGCCACCTAGCCTGGTGTTTCTCTGAAAAGCGGCAACGGTGTCAGCGATGATGGCTGGTATGGGACCCGCCATTTTCTCGGAGTCGAGGTACTTCACGCCGTCTGCAGAGGCCTTGTCTTCCTCTGGGTACGCCGCAAACGTGACAGTGAGGCGCGGGAAATACTTCTGAGGATACGTACCCAAGGCGAGAAGACCCGCCAACGTAGGTCGAAGGTCGCCGTTGGCATCCCTTGTCGCTATCCTTAGGTTGACGGCAATCTCTTCATCGCTAAAACTTGCGAACGGTCTTGGGTGAAGTGACTTTTGCCGTTGGATTACGCCATCGAGTAGGTTTCTGTCCAGGTCATCCATTGTTGCGTCCGCCACAATTTCTATATCATGCGACGGTTGCGTCTTGTCTTCAAGGAGCCTGTCGATTTCGTAGGGGCTTAGTTTCCTGTCGCCGTCGAACGAGCGGATAAAGGACCCCCTGTACATTCCCTTGCTGGTGACATAGCAGGGCTTGTCGTGGGGCGGAATCTCGTCGATGGAAGCGACGACAACGTTGTCGTCTTTATATTCCAGGATAGCAATGTCGGCGCGAACCGGTGGGGAGAGTTTGTCGGAGCATGTTTGCGAAAGGGCGTCGGCGATGCGTCGGGCATCGAATCCCTTTGCGGGTTCGAAATCGTTTTTCTCCGATAGCCCCAGCACTATTATGCCGCCCGATCCGTTTGCGAATGCGGAAATCGTTTCGGCAATGGTCGATGGCATTTTACCTACGGATTCCTTTGCCTCTACCGATTGGTTGTCGCTGCGCGATGACTTCAACTGACGAATTACTGTTTCGAGTTCTTCTGCATCCATGTCAGTGCTCTTTTCTCGAAACTTGCTAACTATGTTTGATAAGTTTAGCAAGTTGTTTGATAAGTTTAGCAAGTTGTTTGATAAGTTGGCAAGTTTTTAGCTCGATCTAACAGCTGCCCGAAATCCAAGCACGTATTTAAGAAGCTGATAAGTGCACTTTTTTGAAAAACAACAAGAGAACAGCTATCATGGATTTCGCGCCTATGACGGCTAGGGTAAAGCAGGTTGATCTGGAGGTGGAAAGTGGCGAAGATGCGTCTTGCAAACTTGAGAAGCGTTGATGTCAACGCCTCCGGCACAGTTATGCTGCCGACCGCGCCTGATAACACTATCGTTCGGTGCGGCGCTTGCTCCTTAAGCCTCAATCACATCAGCTTTGCTGAAAGGATTTTGCGGCAAGTCTCTGCGGTCTCTACGAAGGTTATTTAGGGTAAAGCGAATAATGCTTGATGCCGGGATGACAAAGCTGGATGCCGCCGCGCTTAAGGTTATTGATCTAGCCAAAGCGCTTGTGCTTGCGGATAATCACTTTCTGTCTGCGGCGATAGGTCGCCTGAAGACGACGCCCGGCGATGCAGCGCGCCCGTTCTCCACCGATGGACATTCTCTTATCTTCAACGCCGGCTTGCTCTGCGACCAGTTCAAGCAAGTCAAAAAGGCACCTAGGCACGATCTTTTACATACGGTTTTGCACTGCGTTTTCCTTCATCCCTACGTTGGTCCGGAAATCAATGAACGGCTTTGGAATCTTGCCTGCGACATAGCAGTTGAGCGCAATGTTTGCGAATTGTGCGGACCTCGCGAAGGGTCTCGGGGTCGTGCCATCAACGACGCAACAAAGCTGATTAGCGGGAAAGCAAAAGGCACCATTACCGCTGAAAAGATATATCACCTGCTCAAGGAAGGGAAATGGGCCGACAGCATTGCAAAGTGGGAAGCCGTCTTTGCAGCCGACGACCATAGCCTCTGGTACGAATGGGAAAACGCGCAGCAGGTCTGTCAGCAGGTTCCTGCGGGCGAAAGTGAAAGTGCGAGTTTGTCCGCTTCGTCCAAGGCTGCAAAAGGCGTCTTGCGGCTTGAATGCGCCGAATCAAATGCTGAAGGCACCGATGATCAATCCGGCCAGGGCGAAGGCCGGGGTCAAGCGGCAGGTAACGCTACCGGGGATTCCTGCTTGCCGACATTGACGTGGGGCCAAGGTCAGGGCGAAGGGGCGGGCGCCGCCTCTGATTCCCATACGTCATCAAGGGCGGGATGGGGCTTGCGAGAAGTTGCAAGGCCGTCGCTCGACGAGGAAAAAGCGGGCTGGTCTCGCGTTGCCAAGGCACTGGCGGTAAATCTTCAGACCTACTCCAAAGCGCGCGGCGAAAGCCTCTCCGGTCTTGTGGAGGAACTTGAGGAATCTACTCGCGAGCGTGTTGATTATGCCGACTTCTTGCGTCAGTTTGCCATACCGGGCGAGGTGCTTAGGGTATCCGACGAAGAGTTCGACTACATCTTTTACACCTATGGTTTGAAGCTGTACGACAATCTTCCCCTGATAGAGCCTTTGGAATACCGTGAGGAAAAGCGCATTCGCGAGTTTGTTATTGTCATCGACACCAGCGGGTCGGTGCAAGGGGATATCGTAAGGCGCTTCATTGACGCCACTTTCGATATTCTGAAATCTACCGAGGCCTTTTTCGAGTGCGTGCATGTGCGAATCATTCAATGTGACGCGAAGGTGCAAAGCGACGATGTGATTACGAATCTGAACGAGCTCAAAGAATGGGGCCGTACCATGAAAATTTATGGCGGGGGAGGCACTGATTTCAGACCGGCTTTTGCGTACGTTGATAAATTGGTGGAAGACGGCGCCTTCGAAAACTTGGGCGGGTTGGTTTATTTCACGGACGGCTGGGGGGACTACCCCGAATGGATGCCCGACTACAAAGTGGCATTTGTGTTCTACGACGAGAGCTATCGGCCCGAGGTAGTACCCACCTGGGCAGCGCAGATTGTTTTGGATGAGCGAAGCATGGTAACGAAGAAGGGATCGATTGCATGAACATAAAGGAAGCGAAAATAGAAATCGAGGGCGCTATCCAGGCGTACCTGGCCAAAGACGACTATGGGCTTTACTGCATTCCTTTCAAGATGCAGCGTCCTATCATCATGTTGGGCCCTCCCGGTGTGGGAAAGACCGCCGTGGTGGAGCAGATTGCCGAGGAGATGGACGTGAATTTCGTGAGCTATTCCATCACTCATCATACGCGGCAAAGCGCGCTGGGCCTGCCTTTTATAGCCCAGGAAACCTTTGACGGGCACGAATACAGCGTGTCTGAATATACCATGTCAGAGATCATCGCGGCGGTTTATCGCGCCCGCGAGAAATCGGGCGTTGACGAGGGTATTCTTTTCTTGGACGAGGTCAACTGCGTTTCCGAGACACTGGCGCCCGCCATGCTGCAGTTCCTGCAGTACAAGACTTTCGGCATGCACAGGTTGCCCGAAGGCTGGGTGATTGTCACCGCGGGTAATCCGCCTGAATTCAACCGTGCGGCGCGCGAATTCGACCCCGCAATGCTGGACCGCCTCATGCGCATTGACGTAGAGGCGGATGTGAACGTTTGGCAGGAATATGCCGCGGCGCATGGCGTGCACCCGGCCGTTACCACCTATCTTGATGCGAAGCCGGGCAACTTTTACAAGGTGCGTGCTGCGGCTCGTGGCTCGAAAATCGTTACGAGCCGCGGTTGGGAAGACCTATCCCGCATGCTCCAGACCTATGAGCGCTTGGGGAAGATGCCCAGTGGCAACCTTTACGGTAGATACTTGCAGGATGAAGAGATCGCCGAAGATTTTGGCGTGTATTACGAGATTTTCCGCAAGTACCAAGATGATTACAAGGTGACCGATATCTTGTCTGGGAAGGTTGACGGTCAAATTGCGGCGCGCGCCCAGGAGGCACCCTTCGATGAGCGAATCGCGCTGGTTGGCCTGCTGATTGATGCTGTCCTTACGCGTGTTCGCGCAGCAATCGAGCTCGAAGAGGCTTTGAAGCTTGTTCGCAGGGATCTGACTGACTTGAAGACCAGGCTGGGAAGTGCGGGTGACACTTCGCAGGTTGTTGCCCGTTATGCCGATGCGCTGCGCAGTGCGAGCGACGTGGGAAAACGCGTGCGCAACCAGGTGGGAAACGCCGCTGTTGTCAAAGCGGAGCGCTTGCGTGTTCTTGAGGCAATAGAGGGTGCCATCATTCGCGGTGCCGCTGAAGGCGAAGGCGGATATGCTTCGGCAAGAAAGGCATTCAACGCCGAATGCAAGAAGCATGCGAAGGCACTTGAGGTGGCGAAGTCATCGCTTGATAACGCGTTTCTGTTCCTGGATGGCACCTATGGCGAGGATTCCCAGGAATCCCTTATTCTGACCACCAAGTTGGCAGCCGATGCGGTGCTTATCAGGCTCGTTTCCACCCATGGCTCCGAACAGTACATGAAGCACAACAAGAGCTTACTGTTCACCGAGCGCGGCTTGGGCTTGTTGGAAGAGATTGAGGCCCTGGAGGATTAGGCATGGCTAATACTGCATCTTTTTCGAATAGCGATTGGGATTTTGAACTCCATTATGCTGGCGGCAAATCCCCCGATGGCGAAGAGGCTCTATACATAAGACGTTATAAGGGAAACGACACCGATGTTCGCATCCCTACGGAGTTTGAGAAACATAAGATTGTAGAAGTGGGCCCCGAAGCGTTTCATGAGGCAAATCGCGTGCTGAGCGTGTTTGTCCCCGCTGGCATCAAGTGGTTGTCCTACCAGGCCTTCTCATCTTGCGCTAACCTCAAAGAGGTGATCATAGAGTCCGCTGCTACCAAGATAAGCAACGCTTTTTACGACTGCGGACGACTCGAATGCCTGCGCGCCCCAAAATTGAACTATGAGTCTCTCGATAAATCTTTGCGAGTGCCTGCATGCGTGGGGTTTGCCGAGTTGTCCGCTGAAGGTGGCGAATACGACACGGAGTCTGCAAAGCCTTTTATGCGGTACTTGAAAACACAGAGCAAGAAGTTCTATTCCTTGTTCGTTTGTCGCCCCCTGCTCGCTAAATATATGGTTGAGTCCAGTGCGATTCTCGCCGAGGATATTTCGATCCTGCAAGGGGAAGCCGAGCAAAAAGGACACCCCGAAATAGCGGACCTGCTTATGTCTTACAGCCCAGCAGAGAGAAAGGCTTCATCGCGCGTGGCGCCTAAGAAGAAAAAGGAAACGCCCGCTCAAATTTGCGAAGCTGTACTTACCTGCTTGGAAAACGGCGATTCTTCCAGGGTTGGCGAATTAGGGCCTATCGCGGATAAAATCAATCCAGTCTCAAGGGCTATCATGTTGGAGACTGCATCGGCCTGTTGCGGTGTCGATGCGCTTAAAAGCCTCTTCAAAGTTTTCAAGTCATTTGAATTCACGAGCAATGCTCTTGCCATATGCTTCCTGCTAGGAAAGACAGATAACGCCGCCTTTCTCATCAAGAGGCGCGCCAACCTTGATGGGGAATACCGGAAGGAAGATATCGGCTTCAAGGGCGATACGCCAAAGAAGCGGGATAAAAGGGAAATTAAATATTTTGGCTTCGCTTTGAGTGGCTACTATAGAAAAGACAAAGCCACATTGAGCTCAATCCTGAGCGAAGGCGTCGAGGGCGCGCATTATGCCGCATTGTTTGCGCCGATAGACGAGGTCTCGATTCAGGATCCAGCGTGGTGTCTGCGCTCGGATGAGTTCTCGAAATGGAGTTCGGCAAGGGTACCCCGTACGGGAAGGTATATTTCGGCCTACAACGGAAGAAGTGTTGAAAACGTCGTCTCGATTATCGAGAAGCTCGCTGAGCAATCGCTACTGAGCGACAAGCAGCTCTCAGCGCTTGCGCTTGCTTCGGCTTACTTTGGGCATACGGCAGAGGCTGGTAGAATCGCTTCGCTGCTGTCTGAGGATATTCAACCAGTCTCGCTCGCAGTAAGGCGTTTTGGGAGAAGGGTGCTTATTAGCGAGCCTCTCGATCTTCTGGTGCCCAGATGCTCCCTGGATGTCGCCAAGTTCGTAGTTTCGACTGTTGACGCCGCGAAGCTAACAGATTGGCTCGTGGATAATTGGTCAAGTCGTTTCTTCGAGCATGACAATGGCGTCGTCGAAGCCTTAGTGCCATTTATGACCGCAGAAACTCACAGCATTCTGGCCACTTGCAAGTATTTGGCTCGTAGCGGAAATATCGCTTGCCTTGAAAAGCTGAAAGCTCAAGGTGGGCTTGGGAGCGGATGCATTAAACCGTGCATCGAAGCTGCACAGGACTCTGGTGAGACGGAGACCGTTGCGTGGCTGCTGGCGAATCTAGATAAAACTGCTCATGATTCTCGCGCCTATAACGGCTAGAGCAAAACAGGTTGATCCAGAGGTGGAAAAATAGCGAGGACATGTCTTGCCGATGCGGTGCTTATCAAGCTCGTTTCCACCCATGGCTCCGAACAGTACATGAAGCACAACAAGAGTTTACTGTTCACCGAGCGCGGCTTGGGCTTGTTGGAAGAGATTGAGGCCCTGGAGGATTGATGAATGACCGATAAGAATTTGGAGAAATACAACCGCTACCGAAGCCAATTTGAACGACTCGATCGAGCCCTTGGTGAGAAGTTCTATCTTGAGGCGATCTTTATTGAGTACGCGATACTTGAAGATAAGACATGGTCGGCTTTGAAACATGCGGCATTTGAGAACCGCGAAAAGAATGATGGGATTGACAGGAAGATCGATGCCCTCAAGGAACTGAAAAAGAGCGATGAACTTGCTGAAAAGTATTTCTCTTCCAAATTGCTTGGGGATATGAAGTGCTGGAAAAATGACAGAAATAAGCTCGTCCACAATCTTATGGAAGCTGAGCTTGATACCAGGAAATTACGAGGACTTGCCCTTCGTGGGAAAAGGCTTGTCGCTGAGTTTGGGAGTAAAGTTACTTTATTCAACAGGGCAATTAACCGAAGTGGCAAACAATAGCTTTTCTCGCAGTGGACGAACAAAGAATGAAGTATGAGTGGGTTTAAAACTCGAATAAGGATGGTGACCAATGAACAACGATGAGCTTCGTGACGGGCTGGATATATTTGCTTGTTTGATATTGAGCGGGGATTGGGATGCGACCCTTTTGACCAAGAAAGCGGCAGCAGTTGTGGCTCGCTACGAAGAAGAAATGGTCGATGAAGATGCGGTTGCGTCTGATGAGCTTCTGGAGATGTTTGCAAATATGGGGAACCCAAGGGCGTAGTCCAAGGTCTGCGGGATGCGTAGCGGAGAAGGGAAAACATGAAGATCAGGGCTGATTTTGTCACAAATTCGAGCAGTACAGCTTATATTTCTATTGCGGTGGGGATGCTTGACGGAAGTACTATTTCTCTGAGCTGGGTAGAGGGTGAAGATGGGGATCTCTATGATTGCGGCGAGCGCATTCCCTATGGTGATAAGCGGTATAAGAAGTTGTTTGATACTTTCGAAGAATTCTGTTGGGCTGGAAACCCTCGTGGACTTGGCTGTCCTGATGATGGTGCGCATTTATTTGATTCATTGGGCATACCAGACTGTGTCAAAGAGTCTAATTTCGGTCGATCCTTGCGAGCCGCAAAGAAAGAAGATTTGGTTACGCTGGTTACTTCCTTTGCTCTTTCGGGGGACGTGCATATACGGGAGGAAAAAGAGTATTACGACCTTATTGAGGGAGATGGCAGTCGGTATTCTCCTTCGTACGCAAGCCGACAAAGTAACGATATCGATTTGTTAAGGGACATGCTTGGTAAAGAAAGAGGCATTCCTGTGGGCAAGGCCAAAAAAGGTGATTTTTTTGGAGTGAATATCGACAAAGGACAGGTTGTGCTTTGTGATAGTTCGGGCAAGAAAATATGCGCTGTCAACAAAACAAAAACACTTTCAAATGAGCTGAAGTGCATTCCTGATGGCTTTGTTGAAAAAATTGTTGCCGAAGTGGGAGGAACAGAAAAGAAACCAACGGTTTCGATGTCTATTAATCTTGAGCCTGAATTGAATCGGACGAGCGATGAACTTCGTCTTCGCTGTAGAAAGGCCGCTCTCGGCTTGAAAAACATCGATGTAATCAGGGATTTGGAAAAAGATGCTGAGGCAATTGATTCCTGCGAAGTTGAATCATTGCTTTGGTATGCATTGAGTTCGGAAAATGCAGCTGAAATAGTAGCTGAGATATATCGCATTTTTGGAAACGTTGGGTCATACGGTGGAAAGATTGCTTCCAAAGCATTGAAATTGGGAAAAGTTGATTGCGCCAAGATGATTCTCGAACGAGATCAAATGATAGATCATCCGCAGGATTTTGATTCCGATGCAATTGAGGCCGCTCTTGAGGTTGCGGAAAGTGGTATCAAGCTTCGTTGCAGAAGCGGTAATCCGTTTAACGTTTTGGCGAGCAACTGCGCTCTTGCGGGCAACAATGATCTTTTTGAAAGACTCATGAGCGCTGACGTCATCGACAAGGCCCCCATTGAAGGATTTTGGAACTTCAAGGATGCAACGCGTTGCCTTAATGCCATTTTTGAGAAATATCCCGATGAGCACGTGACTCTAACTAACGCCCTAAAATGCTCTGATGATGATGCGAAGGCGCTTGCCCTTAAGCATGTCCAATACAATAAATTGAAGAAGGCCCAACTTAGCAACGCGCTGGTGGCGATTGCGTCATGCTCATGTGTTCAGGAACTCGAGCGATTCTTTGCCGAGGTAAAGGGAGTTGAGGAAATCGGCTTTTCAGCTGCCGTTTCTGCGGCGCAACAGGCAGGCAAGACAGAAAATGTCGCCTGGCTTTTGGAGAGGGATAAGGCAACAGAGCTTTTGCCCGAGGATGATTTGCTTGGTCCGGATGATGAGGTTGTGGAGGCTAGTGCCTCGATTGGAAAGGATGAGAGAGAGGCTCTGACGCGTGGGGCAATTGTAAGTTTGACAAACTGTGCAAGTCTGTCGGAGGGGCTTGCTCAAAAAGTCATTTCTGATTTGGGGAGCTTGGAGAACGATATTTCTGGCCTTTCTGGAATTGAATACTGTACGGTATCGAGTGCACGACGTATTTTCGTCGGCTTTTCCGATTCCTGCGGAATCGATTCGCTTCTTGAATTCTTTAACAAATTTGCAACCGATAATCCTGAGATTGAGATTTCTGGATGGACTGAATATTGCGATGATGGCGTAGTGCCGGGCGTCACGGGCAATGAGGTTAAATGTGACTTTTGGAGCATTGCTGGGCTAAAGGGTCTTGGAAGCAAAGTCACCCGGGTAAGTCCTGGATCGTCTCATCCCGTTACAAGAAATAAAGTTAACGTGTCAAGTGAGTGCAGGAAGCAAGGAGATGAGCTGTTCGATGCAATCATAGAGACAGGTCCAGTTGTCTGTAAAATCAAGGGGAAAACCCCTAAAACTGTTGTTCTGGAGGAGGGCGACAAACTTATCCTTACGGTCAATATAGACGGACGCGATACCGAGGCAGAAGACAATTCTGTTGTGTTCGATATTAAAGTGAAATCCTCCGCCAACAAGAGTCTTGGGTCTTTGGCTGTCGATACCATGACTGCTAAGTCAATTGCGATTAACATCGGACGGTTTGAGGCTTTTGTGGCAAAAGTATCACCCCTTGTGGTCGCTGTGGATGCCATACCTGGGGGGTGCTACGCAGATATTGGCGATATCGCCTTTGCCTTTAAGAAGAAAAACCCATTCACTAGCTCTGAGAGATATTCGACCATGAAAAGTTATTTCGCGAGGAATAAAGAGCGTGCAGCTATGTTTGAAGATGCCATGGCTCGTTTCGATGCTTCTTCTGAATCGTGATGAAACCATAAGTTTTCTTTGAGAGGGATGAATTTATGCGATATCGCATCGTCGATAGCAAATATCGTTTCGTAAGCGCTTTCGATACCGAGACGGGCGCCTATGTGCGCACGGGCATCCTGGATGGAGAAGGCCGCGATACGGGTGTTGATCCATTTATGGCATCGTTTCCACATTTGATTGATGTGGGTGTAATGGGGCATTGCGTCCATGGCAAGACCGGTCTTTGTCTGAAAGCAGGTATCGGCTGCTACCAGTCAGGCGCCATCGTTGAGCAGCCCAACATGTCGGTGGAGGATTTTCGCTGGATTGCCCAGCAGTGCCGACATCGCACGAACCAGTTGGCGCTCGGCGGCCGGGGCGATCCCGACCAGCATGAGCACTTCAAGGAGCTGCTGCAGATTTGTCGTGAAAACGACCTGGTTCCTAATTTCACTACCAGCGGCTATGGAATGACACCGGAGCTCGCCGCTTTGTGCAAGCAATACTGCGGTGCGGTGGCGGTGAGCTGGTATCGCGGCGACTATACCTATGCAGCCATGCAAATGTTGCTAGATGCTGGAGTTAAGACTAACATCCATTACGTGCTGGGAAAGAACTCCATCGACGAGGCGATCGACCGATTGTCCCGAAACGATTTTCCCGAGGGTATTAACGCTGTGATTTTTCTGTTGCACAAGCCCGCTGGATTGGGACAGCAGGAAAATGTGCTGAATTCGGATGATCCACGCCTGAATGAATTTTTCGAGCAGATAGACGCAACGCATCCATTCAAGGTGGGCATGGACAGCTGCACGGTACCAGGTGCCATCAACCATTGCAAAAATGTAGCCCTTGAAAGCCTGGACACTTGTGAGGGTGGACGTTTCAGTTGCTATATCGGCGCAGACATGGTCATGGTCCCCTGCAGCTTTGACCAGGAAAGAAAGTACCGGGTGCCTTTGCGTGGCGTTGACGATATGACTATCGAGGATGCTTGGAACTCTGGGCCCTTCGAGGGTTTCCGCGACAAGATGCGTGGGGCTTGTCCCGCATGCAAGAAAAGAGAATATTGCATGGGCGGATGCCCGCTTATGCCGGAAATAGTTTTATGCAGTGACGGGGAAAGGCATGTTCTTATTTGAGGCGGCAACAAACTGGTGCGTACGTCAATGGATCCGTTATTGATGCAAGGGGCTTTTAGGGAAGGAATGGATATGGCAAACATTTGCGATCAGAGGTTGTTCATTGTTGCGGTAGACGATTATGCGGCAAAAGAGCTGCTCAGCAGCATGAGCGAGAATTTCAAAGCAGCTACGAATGTTGATTTGCTCAAAGGTATTGGCTCCGAAGCCAATTGGAAAAAACAAGCCGAGGCGATAAGGCGTGGCACCTACGACTACAATCTGCTGTGCTTGCTGGATACCGATCCTGACGTGGGGTCCGAAGGCTGTTCGTTTTCTGCGGAGACGCAATACGGCAAACCGTGCGTGCGCATTGATCTTGGGCTGAAGTGGGGGCCTTACCCACTGGAGTATTTCTGCGACCAGCTTGATCCCGAAAGATACGGTTGCGCATCCATCAACGGCGGCGAGTACATATGCGCTCTTTGCGAGGCCGATGAAGAGGTTGCATACATACAGTGGGGCAAAGATTTCGGTGACTCGTCCGATGGCGGCTTGTGGTATGACGAGTTTCAGGAATGGTCTAAAAAGGTGAAGGGATCCAGCCCTGAGAGCTTGAGTGATATCGCCCTTCGCGTGTTGTTTGACACGACGAAGACGTGCGATTTCTTTTGGGGGTCTTCAAAAGTGGGGACATTCAAAGAGATCGAACGGATTGATCCTGGTCTGCTCGATGAAATCGCCGAAGCGCTCGACTGCGAAGATGCTGAAGACCTACGTTATTCGGTTTGTGACGTTGATGATCTAGAAGACATGGTTCGTTGGAAAGTTGCTGATGAGAGCTTAAGGAAGCGACTCGATACTGCATTAAAGGAATGTCGGTGAATTCGACGATATTGATGCCAAGGATCCCAGTCTTTTGGAGGAGATTGCCAAGCATCTTGGGTGTTAAAGCAAGAAGGACTTTATTTACGAGGTGGATGGTTCTGAGGATTTATTTGCCTTGCTGTCTGGTGGCATTGGCGAAGGGAAAGATGGAGAAGATCTTCTCAAACGGCTTGAGGACATCCTGGGTCGGTAAAATGAAAACAACATACGAGAAAAGCAATAAGGGGAAATAGGGTATGGATATAGATAGCCTGTCGATTGTGGCAAGCCAACAGCCAGGTATTGTTTCGTTTAGCAACTTCGAGGAAGTCAGGGCTCTTCTCCAGGGCGTGCATGATTACTACATCGCGGTTACCTACGATGACGGGGATTTAAAGCGCGCCAAAGATGATCTTAAAGTCCTGCGTAAGGCGAAAAAAGTTTTGACCGATGCGAAAAAATCGCTCAAAGAGGGCTATGCCAAGCCGTTTTCCGAGGTCGAAGCGCAACTTGATGAGCTTATTGGGCTGATCAAGGAGCCAGAAGACCTCATCAACGGTTATATCAAGACCAGCGAGAAGGCAGCAAAGCAAGCCGATATCGCAGAGTATGCAGCTGTGCAGGCTGCGGTGCTTGGCGATTATGCAGATAAGATTATTAACAGCCCAGCGTTTTTCAACAGCCGCTGGCTCAATACGACATATGCGGCCAAGCAGTGGAGGGCGGACATCGACGGGATTATTGCTCGGGCTGCAGACGATATATCGGGAATTCTGGCCGCAGGCGGAGAGGCAAAGCAGGCGCTTTTGGCTCGCTATTACGAGACGCTTACAATGGAGGGCGCGCAGGACTTCATCAACTCGCTCAACGGGGGCGTTGGGAACGGTGATATGGGGGACGCTTCCTGTCAGGACGATGGCCCCGTAGGCTACAAGGTGCTGAAGGTTTATGCTAGCGAGCGTCAGATGCTCAAGCTTTTGGGCGAAATGGAACTTGCAGGGTATGAGTTCGAAGAGCTTGAAGATGGCATGCCAAAACCCATGGTGGAGCATGAGATGCCTGATTTCGACAGCTTCGTGTGCTTCGACATTGAAACAACGGGAACCTTTGGCATAAGTCGAGGTGATGCCGAGGCGGAGATTACCGAGATCGGCGCGGTGAAGGTTGTTGATGGCGTGCCTGTAGAACGCTTCAGCATGCTTGCCAACCCTGGCAGGAAGATTGTTCCGCGAATTGCCCGCCTGACGCATATCACCGATGAGATGGTGGAAAATGAACCCAGCATCAACGAGGTTATAGCCGCTTTTGCTGATTTCTGCCGTGGATATGTTCTTGTGGGTCACAACGTGAAAAGCTGCGATATCCCGCATATCTGCCGCGCGGCTAAGCGTGCCGGCGTGGTGATGGAAAACGAGTACTTCGACACTTACAAGTACGCTAAACGTTTCAAGGACAAGCAGGGCTGGGACAACGTGAAGCTCGAATATCTTTCGCGGAAGTTCGGACTTGAGCACAAGGATGCTCATCGTGCTTGGTGCGATGCCGAGGTCAACGTTAGCGTGTATCAGAAGTTGCAGCAGATGTAAGGGACCTCGATTTCTCATCTCTTTTGCAAGAAAATTGTTTCCAATCAGGAAGTGGCTGCAGTTGAATCGGCGACTGGGCTTTCGGATCCGAGGTGCAGCCAGCGCCTCGGATTTTTTGCGCGCTGATGCGGCGTGCCGGAGCTTTGAGTGGGCGTTGCAGTCTTGCGGCGTGGCGGGGCTTTTGAGTGCTTTTGATTGGGCCTCGCGGTGGCATGTTGTCGTTTTTTCCGACCGAATGTGCAAAATATTCCTGTTCGGGGTAGGTGGAGAGAGCGTCGGTTCTTATTCGTCTGCCATCGGCGATTTGCGACCTGGGCTTTTGCCGATATGCCCTAATTTAAACGGTGCTGTCTGAGTCATGATCGCTCGGTGAAGTACCCCGAACAGGAATATTTTGCACATCTGGCTCCAATTTCTGACAAGATGCCCCGCGTTGCGCCACCCCTTGCTTGCTTGCGCGATTTTGTTGACAAAAGGTGGGGTAATTTGACATCAAGGTGGGCTACATCGGGCAGTCTGACATCAGCAGAGATGCGGATGCTGCGGTTCTGAAGTATTTTTTACGGCTGGGCAACATCCCTTGCAATGCGTTGGTGCGACTGGTAGGATGCCTTCCCGCTATGAACAACTTGAGCAAAACACATATCGTTTCTTGTTGGTCCCTGGTCTATGGGGCTTTGCCCGTTGTTCCCCAAATAAGCTCTGAACAGCCTCTTTCCTCCTGTCGTATCTGATTCCGTTCGATGCTTTTGTTCGCGTGACGTGCGAAGACCTACGCGAAACCCGTGCCTGGGTTTCCTCGACTCGCCGCCGCTTGCTGCTGATTTTCACTGGCTGCGCCGCCGTTGCATAGACCAGGTCTGCCGCAGGTGCGCTGCTTGTCCGCAATTGGCGTGCGGCTGCTTTTCCGCTCGCCCGTAATTGGCGTGCGCCCGATCCGCAAGCCATCTTTCGGCGAAAACGAGCAAACAATCAAACAGATAAAACTAAAACAGATACGAAGGAAAAGTATGTCAGACCAATCTCTTGCTGCGCCCGCAAACGGGCGCGTTACCGGCGTTCAAATCCGCATTGTTGCCATTGTTGTTCTAGGCGCGTTTCTTGCGCTGCTGAACCAGACGGTAATGTCTCCTGCGCTGCCGGTTATTATGGCTGATTTCAGCATCGATGCCTCGACCGCGCAATGGATTATGTCTATATATCCCCTGGTCAGTGGCATTATGGTACCCGTTTCTGCCTACCTTATTGACAAGTTCAGCACCCGTACGTTGTTCTTTGGCGCAACGCTGGTGTTCGCGCTGGGCACGCTGCTGTGTGCGGTAGCGCCCGGCTTTACGTTCCTGATTGTCGGCCGCGTGCTGCAAGCGGCGGGCTCAGGCGTGCTCATGCCGCTGGTGGCCGTTGTTCCCATGCTGGTGTTTCCTGTGGAGAAGCGCGGAACGGCTATGGGCCTGGCGGGCATCGTCATGTCGGCTGGTCCTGCGGTTGGTCCCGCGGTGGGCGGAGCCGTAATCGACACGTATGGCTGGCGCGTGATGATCGGCTCCATTGTTCCTCTTGCGCTTATCGTGCTGCTTTTGGGTGTGTTCATGCTCAAGAACGTGGGCGAGCTGAAGAATCCTAAGCTCGACTTGCTGTCGGTGGTTCTTTCCACGGTTGCGTTCGGCGGATTGCTGTACGGTTTCTCCAGCGCGTCATCGCTGGGCTGGGGAAGCGCTGTGGTGCTGGGCTCTATTGCTGCTGGCGTGGTGTGCCTGGTGCTGTTTGTGCTGCGCCAACGTCGCATTGACGAGCCGTTGCTCCAGCTGGGAACGCTCAAAATGCGCGAATTCCGCGCTGCTGCCATCATCGTCACGCTCATCAACGCTGCGTGCCTGGTCACCAACACATTGCTGCCGCTTTTGCTGCAAACGGCGCTGGGCGCCTCCGCGTTTCAAACCGGCATGGCCATGCTTCCTGCGGCTACGGTTGGTATTATCATCAGTCCTATCTCCGGCGTTGTGTTCGATAGGTTCGGCCCGCGTGCTATCTCGCTTTTCGGGTTAGCGCTGATGACGGCCGCGTTGTTCCTGCTCTCACTTTCTACAGTTGCCACGCCTATCTTCGTGGTGTCGCTGTTTTGCATGCTGCAGGCTGCCGGCCAGTCGCTGGCGAACATGCCGGTGAACACGTGGGGCGTCAACGCGTTGAAGAATGACATGATTGCCCACGGCAATGCTATTGCGAACACGGGTCGTCAAGTGGCGGGCGGCTTATGCACGGCGCTGATCATCACGGTCATGACAAGCGTTACAGCATCTGCTGGCGTTGACGCGAGCATCCAGGTTGCCACCGCAGTGGGCGCAGGTGTTGCTTACAAGGTGTGCGTGGCAATTGGCCTGGTGTCCCTGGTCTATGCCGTGTTCACCGTGCGCTCTTCCAAGAGTGCGGAAGTAAAAGAAGCGGAAATTTCCACTCGCGAGCGCGACAAGAAGACGCTGGTGCAGGGTTCCCCGATGATGGACGCCGAGGCGCTGCATGCCCCGGTCCTGTCGAAAGCTGCGATGGTCGCGCACGACGCTCAGGTGGCGGAACTCGCCCTGCAGGCAGCGGAAGTGTAGGTTTTGCAAAATGGCGGCGCTGCCCGAAAATCAGCTTGCTGCAGGTCGAGCAACAGGGCCAGGGCTCATCTGCAGAGCCGCCTGGGCTGCCCGCGCAGGGCGGAAATAAATCAGCGCGCAGGCGATAAGCAGCGCAGTTGCGCCCAGGCTTACAGGGTAGGTGGTCATAATGGTGACAAAGGTGGGGCTTGCAGGGAAAATGAATGCGACCCAAAAAGCCCTGATGCCGCATACGCCTATCACCGTGAGCATCGAAGGCGGCAGCGAAATTCCGAACCCACGCAAGTAGCCAGACATGTTTTCGTACGCCATGCTAAACACGTATGCGGGGAAAATCATGCATATGCGCACGTAGGCAATGCTCACAACGTTCGGGTCGTCGCTGAAAAATGCGAGCATCGTTTGCCCCTGCCAAACCATGAGCGCAATCATCGCCAAAGCAACCACGCCGTCTTCAATAAGGCATACCCTAAGCGTGTCTTTGCAGCGTTTCAGATTCCCTGCGCCGCGATTTTGGCCCACGAATGTAGTGCATGCCTGGCTGAACGAATTAAGCAGGCTGTAGCACACGAATTCCAAGGTGAGCGCAGCGGAAGAAGCCGCCACGACTTCCGCACCAAGGCTGTCAATACAAGCCTGGATAAGGATGTTTGCCACAGCAAATACTCCGCCCTGGATTGCCGCAGGAAGTCCGATTCGCACAATGGTTCCTGCTGCTGCGCGATCGATACGCAAGTGTGCAGGGGTGATGCGAATAGGTCCTTCGGTCGAGAGCAGGCGAACAAAGAGAAACGCTGCGCTTGCTATGTAGCACAGCGCCATGGACAGAGCTACGCCGCCGGCACCCCAGCCAAGGCCTACTACGAATATTGCGTTGAGCAGCACGTTCAGGATCGCCGACAGTGCCAACGCGATAAGCGGCATGCGCGTGATTCCTATGCTGCGAAATATTGCCGCCTCGAAATCGTACAGCAGGATGGCGGGTGCGCCCAGCAGGTACACACGCAGAAACAGCAGCGCTTCGTCAAATGCTTCCGCTGGCACGTCCAAGCATTGCAGCAAGGGGCGGGAAGCAAGCTCCATTCCCAACACCACTGCTACGCCGATAAGCGAAAGCGCCACTGCGGTGTGCGTGCAGTGGCTGGCTTGCTTTTCGTCGCCCGACCCAACGGCGTATGCAATAGCGACGTTCGCGCCAAGCGAAAGACCGATGAACAGCTGGATAATCAGGTTTGTCAGCGGAAGGTTTGCGCCAACCGCCGCCATGCCAATGGTGCCTCCCTCAGGGGAAAAATGGCCAATCATCAAGGTGCCAATAAGGTTCGAGAGCTGTTCAAGGATGCTTGTGGCGGCAACGGGCAGCGCAAACAGCGGCACGCTTTTCCACAGCGATCCTTGTAGGATATCAAGTTGATTTTGGTTCTTTGTCATTGAGGTGTGCAACTTCTTCCAAACTGTTTTTGCACAGTCGTTCTTATTTTTGACCTTCGACATCGGGATGCCAGGTGGCATAGAAAGCAATGTTTTCGGGTGTGCGCTCGTAGAAGGGCTTGTTACGGTCGAGCGTTGCTATTGCTTCCATGTCATTATCGTTTAACGCGAAATCGAAGATGTTGATGTTGTCTGCAATGTGCGCTGGTGTCTTCGATCCGGGAATCACAATGTTTCCTTGCTGGACGTGCCAACGCATAATGATTTGAGCTGCGGTTTTGCCATATTTTTCGGCAAGCGAAGCAATAACAGGCTCATCAAGAATCGCCTTGTTATCGCGCCCACCCAACGGATACCATGCCTGCAGGGCAATGCCGTGCTTTGCCAGAAGCTCTTTGAGCTGCGTTTGCGGGAAATACGGATGGCATTCAACTTGAATCAAAGCCGGCGTGACCTCGCAGTTCGCAAGGAGGTTTTCGATTTCGGATTGGTTGAAGTTCGAAATGCCAATGGAGCGCAGCTTGCCGGCTTTGTAAGCGGTTTCGAGCTTTTGATAGCCAGCAAGGTAATCGCCTGCAGGTTGATGCAGGATCATAAGGTCAATGTAGTTGGTGTTTAGGCGCTCAAGCGTTTCGTCCACAGCGGTATCCGACTCGTAGAAACAAGGCCAAAGTTTCGTTTCTAGGAAGATTTCTTCACGTGCACGACCTGAATCGCGCATGCCATGCCCCACGGCGCGCTCGTTGACATATGCGTTTGCGGTGTCGATGAGTTCGTAGCCGTTTTCCAGAGCGTAAGCAACGGCAGCTTGGGCGTCATCGGGTGCGAGTAGATAAGTTCCCAGACCAGCTTGCGGGATTTTCACACCGTTGCTGAATGTGATGTATTGCATAAAATATCCTTTCTGTTCATGTAAAGTATATGATTCAAACAAGTCAAAATATAAGTCTGATAAGCTGGTATTTAGCGTAGATAACTTGTAATTTGCTTTACAAAAATTGAAAGGCATGTGATTGCATTGAACATAACGGAATTCAAACAGCTGGTCGCTGTGGGCGAGTTGGGCTCGTTTTCGGAAGCCGCCCGCAAGTTCTACGTTTCTACGCCCACCATCACGCGCGCCATGAAGCGTGCCGAGAAATGTTACGGCGTTGAGCTATTCATGCACGGCAAGAACAAGGTGGAGCTCACCGAAGCGGGGCGCTTGGCGGTTGCGGGCGCACAGCGCGTTCTGCGCGAATTTGAGGCGTCGGTGGCCGAGGTGCGCGCCTATGATCGCAGCTTGCGAACGATTGACGTTGTTTCTTGCGCGCCGGCGCCGCTTTGGGTGTTGGGACCGCGTGTTTCCCAGCAATATCCTGGTATGGCGCTTGCTATGCGCGTTGAAAATCTTGATAGAACGCGCCAGGCGTTGATGGAGGGCGGATGCGACGTGGCGGTTTTGCCGTATCGTTCGAATGGGGAAGAGGTGATTTGCGCACATCTTATGGATGAGCATCTATTTTTGTGCGTTCCGCGCGATCATGCCTTGGCCGAACGCGCGCAAGTAACGCTTGATGATATGAATGGATTCAATTTCTTGCTTGGTTCTGACCTGGGATTTTGGAATGACATTGTGCGCAAGGGACTTCCTGCATCACGGTTTTTAGTGCAAGACGATGAATTCGCGCTTTCCGAGCTTATACGCACATCCACGCTGCCGTGCTTTGCAACCGATGTAAGCATTAATCGGCGTTATCGCGATTTGGGTGACAATCGCGTTAGCATTCCCATAACGGATCCCGAGGTCAACGTATCATTTTGGCTTGCTGCACGAAAAGAGGCAGCCGATAAAATCAGCCGCCTTTTTGGAGGACGTTCTCGATAGGATTTTTGCTCAGGCGGGCGAGGCGGGGTTGCTGGCGAAGGCGTTGCGAAGGCAGCTGCGGTGAAGTGAGCGGTGCTGGCAGCGGCGCCGAAGATGCTGCCTCACGAGGTTGCGAAGGCGATAAGGACAAAGAACGACAGTAAATTCCCAGGTAGGGGTGCTGCACGGTGATTCCCTTCACCTGATAGAGCCTCTTTTAATCCGTCTGCTAATTAACGGAAATGCAAGAGAGGATCAAGCGGCGCTGTGTGCTAAAATGAACGCAGTTCTTAACTGAATACAGAGTGAATACAGAGCGCACGAAGGGACTCCTATGGCAACCATTACTGCATCTGCTCAGCATCGCCCGTCCTTGAGAGACCATGCTCCTGCCGTATTGTTCGCGCGCGGCGCAGTGCTTCTTGCGCTCTTTCTGGTTTGCCTGTTCGCCTGCTTTGCAGCCCCTTCGCGGGCTTATGCGCTGGACGTCACCACGATTGATATCAGCGGTAAGGGCGCAAACACCACCATCAAAATCACCGAACCGGGCGCTTATCGCCTAACGGGCAGCAGCTCGAAAGTTTGGGTTGACGTGAAGGTCGGCAACGTTGATCTGTACCTTGCCGATGGTCTGAACATAACTCCGGGGATTTCCGCCAACACGGGCGCCAGCTGCCCGTCCATAAAAATCGAAGAGGCAGACGGCACGGTCAACATTATCAGCGAGGCCGGCGCCAATGCGTACCTTAGCAGCTACTTAAGCGCCCCCGCCATCCAAAAGGAAGGCAACAAGACAAAACTCGTCTTCAAGACTGCTGACCCTGCTAACCCTGGCACCATTACCGCAAAGGCCCCCGACCCAAGCTGTTCAGCTGGTATTGGCAGCTGCCTTTACGTTATCGACACGTCAAAAGCCTCCACGGGCAACATGGTGTTCGAAAGCGGGAAAGTAATCGCCTACGGCGGCACGAACGCTGCAGGCATTGGCGGCGGATCTGGCAAGGACCATACAACCGGCATCACCATCAAAGGAGCCGCCGAAGTTGAAGCGCATGGCGGGGGCGGCGGCGCGGGTATTGGGTCGGGCCTCCACGGGGCGTTCAACAGCATCCGCATACAGGGCGGAATCGTGCGCGCGTATGGCGGCACCGGCAATTACAGCGGTGCCGGCATTGGCTCCGGATACGATGAGCGTTCCCTGACCCACGGCACCATCACCATTACCGGCGGAGACGTTTATGCCGAAGGCGGGCGTGCGGGCGCGGGCATTGGCGGGTCGTATCGCGCAATTGTGGATGGTGTTGTGATTTCGGGCGGAACGATTAAGGCCGTCGGAGGCAAATACGGATGCGGCATTGGTAGCGGAGGCGGCTCGGCCAACAAGCACTATTGCAAGTCCATCAAAATCTCGGGCGGGGATATCACCGCCTTTGGCGGAGACACGAATAAACCTGCGGCTATCGGCAATTCCGGCAATTCGCCGGGCCGCCAAAACATCACCATCTCGGGCGGCATCGTCCGCGCATATGCGCAGGCCGATCACTCCCATGCCATTGGCGGCGGTGGTACGAACGGTCCTGGCTCGCAAGCTTACGTAACGGTTGACATCAGCGGCGGGACCGTCATTGCCAAGGGCGGCAGCAAGGCAAGCGCATTCGGCTGCAACGGCAACGGCTATGGCACTAAAAAAGACAAATACTTCAAGGCGACCATCACCGGCGGCTCGATTCTTGTTGCACCCGACGGCTCCGTAGGCAACTTGGGCACGTTTCAGGTGACTCCCACTAATGCGGCTGGCAACAAGCTTTCGCCTGCTACGGCTGTTATGGGCGAACTGATGAACGTACGTCTTGATTTGAGTGGCGCATCGGCTGTTGTTGATGGTCTGACCAGCGGGTATGGAATGAATGGCGTTGTAGCGGTGAGCCTTGACGGTGAGTTCAGCACGGGCAATCAGGAAGTGCTGTTCTGCCCTTGGCTGCCTAGCGGCACAACGCTTCATCGCGTTACGGCGCGCGTGAACGGCGTTGACGTTCCTTATACGGGTTCCGTTGCGCCTGGCGAAAGAAAAACGTTCTTCCCCTCTACGAAGCTGACGCTTGATGCAAATGGCGAAGGGACGAACGGCCAGGCAGTCGCCCTGTACGGACGGGGCCTTGAGGGTTTCGAAAACGCAGTGACCCCCGGTCGTGTGCTGGAGTTTTACACCGCTGAGGCAAGACGAACCAGTGCTGTTGTGCTGCAGCCGAATGGCAAACTTGCTTCCAATGTGGTTGTCCAGGGCGTTCAGCTCACCGACGAAAACGGCAACTGGGTGTACGCGGGCGGCGCCGACAGAACAGGCGCGGGAAGCTTCTATACGCTGTACGCGCAAACGCGACCCATTTCGTTCACCATCCACTACGATGCGAACATTCCCGCGAGCACAAGCGCCACTCCTGCTGGTAGTGTGCCCGCCGATGTGGCTGCTGAAGCAGGGAATCTCACCGAAGTTGGTGCGGGATGCACGCTTTCCCTTCCCGGATTCCAGATAGCTGGCTGGAACACCGAAGCAGACGGCTCGGGCACGAGCTACGAGCACCTGGATTGGGCGCCGATTTCCGCCGACACCGATGGTGCCACGGTAACGCTTTATGCCCAATGGGAGCCCCGGCCGTATGTAGTTCGCTTCGACGGCGCAGGCGCCGAAAGCGGGTCTATGGATGACCTTCAACTGGAAATTGGCGCCACCGTGCAGCTGCCTGCCAATATGTTTGCGAAGGATGGCTACGCGTTCGTGGGATGGGCGCCGCAAGCATCGGTTGGCGGCGTTATTGCTGATCAGGCGTGGGTAACGAACCTTTGCGCTAAGAACGACGATGGCAGCATTGCCTTGGATTCGGAAGGCTCGCCGATTGGTTTGACGCTGCGTGCATTATGGGTTAAAGCCGCAGATGCAGAGCACGATGCAACAATTGCGGTCACGCTTGACGGGCAAGCAATGAGTGGCATGGTCGACCGATTGACGCTGGTCTCCGAAGGTACTTCTTTTGCGCCGTTTGAGCAGAGGGCAACCACGGAAAGAAAACCTTATTACGCGCTGAAAGTCACGGGGCTTATGCCTGCGGGAACGTACGATTTGTTCTTTGATGGGAAAGACACGGGCAAGGATGTTTCTTTGGGTGACGGAGCGGAAGTTGTCCTGCTCAACTTCTATACGCTGGAGACCGCTTTCGACGGCAATCTTGGCGGCGTTGACGTAGTGCCTGCTTGGCCTGCGTCAATCGATGCAAAAGAGGCTTACCTGGAAGGAACCGAAGTATCGCTTCAGGTGCGTGAGCGTCTGTCGGCTTACGTTTTCGATAGCTGGACGGGCGTTGATACTGTGGTGCAGTATGCCAACGGAATGGCGGAGGCCTCGAATCCCACTACCATTATCATGCGCGGTGCGGTAGCCATGCACGCCGATTCGAAACCCATTGATTATTTCGTTTCGTTTAACCCGAATGCGCCCGATGCCTTGGGCGAAATGGCGGATCAGAAGTTTTTCTACGGCTTTGAAGGCAGTTTGTCCGCCAACGCTTTTACGCGAACTGGTTACGTTTTTACAGGCTGGAACACCGCTGCCGATGGTTCGGGCGCGGCCTATGCTGACCAGCAAGAAGTGGCGAGTCTGCTTGATGCGCCGGGGACGCTTGCTCTGTACGCCCAGTGGGAGCCTATCAAGTATTTCGTGCACTTTGACGGCAACTTGGCGGGCGGTCCTGCCATGCAATCGCTTGAAATAGCCTATGACCAGGCGTTTATTCTGCCGCCTTGCCAGTATGTTTTCGAAAACGAGGGCCTGGAAAACTCGAAGTTCTTGGGCTGGAACACCGCGCGCGACGGTTCGGGCGAAGGCTTTGCCGATGAAGCGAGCGTGATAAACCTTTGCAGCGAAGCGGGGGATTCGATAACGCTTTACGCGCAATGGGAAGATCCCGAGCCAGCGCCGGCACCTACGCCCGATCCTGGTCCCGATCCCGACCCGGGCTCGACACCCGATCCCGGGTCGGCGCCTTCCGGAGGCACCGATGCATCGGATAGCACGAGTGGCGGCGACTCGGCGGACGGCAGCGGCGCTGGTGCGGGCTCCGTACCGGCCACAGGCGACATTGCGGGCAAAGGTGCAGCAGTTGCCATGGGGATGATGTTGCTTGCGCTCATTTCGGCTGCAGCATATCGCGTTCGCAACGCTAAGTAAATCAAGACTTACGTTCCTATGCCGAATGGCGTGGCGTTGGCTAAGAAGGGCGATTAGTGCGTGACGCAGCGCTGGTGCGGCGTAAGCCGAAGGACGCTTTTTATGCATTGGGCTGGGGAAACACCCCAGCCCAATGTGCGTCTGCTTTATTTTGGGTACACGCTAAGCGCTCTCATTCTTCAACCTCCACATGAGCGGTTTTTGGCACAATTACCATGCGGTAACCAAGAATTTGAAGATAGCGCTCGACTTTTTGCGTCGATACGTTCTTGCCAGTTTCTAGCGCAGAAAGCGTGACGGGAGAAAAACCAAGTTGCTTTGCCATTTCAGCCTGAGTGATTCCTTTTTCACGCCGCGCTTCCTGGAGAAAAGCGCCGACTCCTTCGAACGAGAAAGCATTTGTCCACATGGCGGTCCTGCCTCTTCGATATTCAAAATACTTAATATTTTAGTAATTACGACTAATATACAAAATACTTAATATTTTTGCAAGATACGAAATATTAAGTATTTTGAATGCGTGAACGAATAATGTTGCTGCAAATCGAGCCGCGTATAGGGCGAAGAATGCATCGAAGCGGTTCGCAGCGGGAAGCAAACAAACCGCTTTTCGCTAAAGCTCCAGGTAGTGGCCAGTAATGCTATCAGGGTTCGCGGCTATTTCCGCAGGAGTGCCACACGCCACAATGCGCCCGCCTGCTTCGCCGCCTTGAGGTCCCATGTCAATCACATAATCGGCGTTTGCGATGAAATTAAGGTCATGTTCGATCACAATTACCGTTGCACCCTGCTCAACAAGGCGCTGGAACACGTTAAGCAGCGTTTCCACATCGTGTGGATGCAGGCCGATAGTCGGCTCATCGAACACGAACACGGCATCTTCTTGTCCGCGTCCCATTTCGCTTGCAAGCTTCAAGCGCTGCGCTTCGCCGCCGGAAAGGGCAGGGGTTGCCTCGCTCAGCGTAAGGTAGCCTAATCCCAGGTCATGCAGCGTTTGCAGCTTTTCGTGCGCTTTCTTGATGTCGGCAACGTGGGGAAGGGCCTCATCGACCGAGAGCGCAAGCAGCTGCGGCAGGCTGAGTACGTGGTTCTCGGCTGCGCTGGACGCTTCAGGCGCTGCGGATTCCTTGGACCCTTCGCTTGCCCCGTGAGCTGCCACCTTCGTCCTTGCGACCGTTGCCTTTGTTGAGGCCTTTTCAATGCGTCGAACGCTATCAGCCGCAGCACTGTAGCGCGAACCGCGGCAATCGGGGCAAGCAATGTCAACATCGGGAAGGAATTGCACGTCAAGCGATATTTGCCCTGTTCCGTCGCACGTGGGGCAGCGCAAACTTCCCGTGTTGTACGAAAAATCGCCCACCTTAAGCCCTGCTGCCTTTGCGGCATCGGTATGCGCATATGCGCGGCGCAGATCATCGAGCACGCCGCAATACGTTGCCACGGTTGAGCGAACGTTGATGCCAATGGGCGTTGCGTCAATAAGGTTCGTGCGTCGGATGTCTTCTGCATCGAGCGCCGTCACATGCTTGGGCAGCGCTTCGCCGCTGGCCATTGCAGTAAGCGCGGGAATAAGCGTTTCCAGCACCAGGGTCGTTTTACCCGAGCCAGAAACACCCGTTACCGCGATAAGGCGTCCTTTGGGAATATCGATGGCGAAAGGCTTTACCGTATGCAAGCCGCTCGATTCCAGGCGAATGCGCCCAAGGTCGAACATTTCTTCCGTTTGTGTTTGCGGACGGGCTGGTACCTGGGAATTTCCCGAAAGATATGGGCCAATAATCGATGCGTCATCTGCAGAAATTTCCCCTACCGTGCCTTGCGCAACCACGGTGCCGCCGTTTGCACCTGCGGCGGGTCCCATTTCCACCAGATAATCGGCTGTACGCAGGATGCGCGTGTCATGATCGACCATCACCACGGAGTTGCCATCGGCAATCAGGTCGCGCATCACGCCCAAAAGGCCGTCGATGTTGGCGGGATGCAGGCCGATAGAAGGTTCGTCCATCACGTACAGCACGCCCGTCGTGCGGTTTCGTACCGAGCGCGCAAGTTGCACGCGCTGGCGCTCTCCTGTGGAAAGCGTGGCACCTGCGCGATCAAGCGACAGGTAGCCCAAGCCCAGCTCCAGAAGGCGTTTGGCGGTGCCCTGAAACGAATCGCAAATGGATTTCGCCAGGGGGCGCATTTCTTCGGGAAGGCTTTCGGGCACGCTGGCAACCCATGAAACCGCCTGTTCAAGCGTCATTTCCGTAGCTTGCGCCAAGTTGATTCCGCGCACAAGCGGCCCGCGTGCAGCCGTAGAAAGACGCGTTCCGCCGCAATCGGGACAGGGTCCTTCTGTGAGAAATTTTGCTACCCGGCGCAGGCCTTTTTCGTCCTTCGCTTTTGCGAGCGCGTTTTCCACGGTATACACCGCGTTGTAATATGTGAAGTCGAGTTCAGCGAAGTCATCGCCCTTCTTTGACTTATACAGGATGTGCTGTTTCTCGGCGGGGCCGTTGAACACGATGTCGCGCTCTTCAGGCGTGAGCTGGCAAAACGGCACGTTCGTGCGCACGCCCATGGCGCCGCATACCTGCTTCATAAGGTCCCACATAAGCGATCCCCACACCACCACGGCGCCTTCATCGATGGTTTTGCTTTCGTCGGGCACCAGTGCCGCGCGATTCACCGTGCGTGCGACGCCGGTACCGCTGCACGTGGGGCAGGCGCCTTCGCTGTTGAAAGCAAGCTGCTCGGCGCCCGGACCAAAGAACTCCTGCTCGCAATGGGGGCAGGAAATGGCCAGTTCAGCAGCAACATTCAGGCTTGGCGGCACGTGCTGGCCGCAATGGGGGCATACGTGGCTGCCCACGCGCGAGAATAAAAGGCGCAAGCTATTCAGAAGCTCGCTTGAGGTGCCGAACGTGGAGCGCACGCCGGGAACCGCCGGGCGCTGATGCAGTGCAAGCGCGGCGGGAATGCAACGAACGTCATCGACCGAAGCCTTGCCTGCCTGCGAAATGCGTCGGCGTGTGTACGTCGAAAGCGCTTCCAGGTAGCGGCGCGAGCCTTCGGCATAGAGAACGCCCAGCGCAAGCGAGCTTTTGCCTGAACCCGATACGCCTGCAATGCCTACAAGCTGGCCCAAGGGGATATCTACGTCAACGTTTTTCAGGTTGTGCACGCGCGCGCCGCGTACTTCGATATGGTCAATGTGTTGCATGATTTCCTTTTTGTTTGGTGTTTGCCAAATGCTATAAGCGCTCTATCGTTTTCGTGCACAAGCGCACAATAGGACCTTCCATGTGAATGCGTGTCATTTGGCTTTTCCTGTCAAAATTGCTAAGGCATCGAAATCATTGTTACTGCTATTTTGAGCAGTGCTTGTTTGCTGAGTGGTTTTTGGTGGATTGCTCTTGTAGCGCTCTACGCTGTCTTTCGATATGTCGCAAGGCGTTATGGTCAAATCAAGCCCCAGCACTTTGAGTACTGCGGTGAGCTTGTCCAGCTGGACGCCGGGGTTTTGTCCCAGCTCCAAGGACCAAAGGCAGCGTTTCGAGATGCCCGCCGCATCGGCTACCTGCGCTTGCGTTAATCCGAGCTGCGCCCGCCGATCTTTTATTGCGTATCCGATGTCAAGTGAATCAATCATCAGGGAACATCCTTCGCTTTTTCGTACGCTTTGCGATAAAAGTCGCAACATTCTGCGAAGATAATAAGTCGCAATATTCTGCGAGTCAAGCAATTCGCAAAATATTACGAAATAAAGCGAAATCAACGGCTAAAGAAGGATTACCCTTGGAGCGCCTCTTACTGGCCGCTACGCCTCGGCGGCGTCGGGATGCTCGGGCCAGGGCGGCGGGTCCATCACCGTCATGTCAAGGCGAAGCGTCTGCTCAACAAGTATCGCTAGCTCTTCATCGGTGATGTCGGGCTTCGCCTTCATCAGGCCAGCTAGACCGAATAAAAGCAGTCCAAACGTTTCAGGAATAAGCTGTATTTCAATCGTGCGGTACGCCAGGTACTCGGACACAATGTAGTTTTGGATGCATGCCACGCTTTCGCGCACGGCCTGTGTGGCAAACCAATCGCGCAGGCCCAGCTCCTCGAGTACGGCGAACATGGGGCGCGGTTGCCCCGATGCGGTATAAAGCGCGCGTCGAAACGCCGACACGCAGTTTTTCAGCTCGGCGGGGGTGTTTCCGAATGCGCGCAATTCGTTCCAGGTTGACACGCTTTCCACCAGGTCTTCGATGTAATCATCAAGAACGGCATCGGTTACGGCTTGCTTGTTGGGAAAATAATAGTACAGCAGGGTACGCGTGATTCCTGCCTTGCGGGCAATAGCCGCCATGCTGGTGGCCGCAACACCTTCGGTCTCGTATAGCTCGCGCGCTGCTAGCATGATATCGCCGGAAACCCCGTTCAAACGCGCGCTACTCCTGACCTGTCGCGTAACAGGATGCGGCAAGCCAGGATTGAATTCAGGTATGGAGTTGCTTCTTTCAATGGGCACGGCGGCTCCTTCGTTTGCCAGGAGGCCGCCGTGTTGGGTGTGAAGTTCGAACGGCGCCATGCCGCGTGATTTAGCGATTTTCCTCGACGACCTCTCGGTAGTTCTTGGTGTCATTATAGAGCTCGTCTTTAAGCGGGTTAAGATGGCGCGCGCGAATTCGGTGGAACTGGTACGCGGCCAGCGCCACGTTTGCCGCCAGCGCGATCAGGCTCACCACGAAAAACGCCGTGGGATTATGCGTAGTGGGAATTTCGGCGAACGTGTAGAACTGCGGGAAAGCCATGGCGAACATGGCATACAGCGCTAACGTTTGCGCGCGATGCTGCAGCCACGCGCCGCGCTTCGTGAAGAACGTGGGAACGGTGCAGGCAATCAGCAGCGCCAGACCCGTGTACGTGGAATGGTCGGACATGCAGTTGTACGTGTAAGCGAAGTTCCACAGGTCGTAGGCAATGATCCACATCCACAGCATGTCAGGCCAAATCATGTCGCGGGACTTGTCCTTCGAGATGATGATGCCGAACCAACCGCAGATGGTGACAATGTTCAGAATGCCGGCAATCGCGTTCATGATGTTCCAGGGGCCGGAAATCATCCATACGTGGTCAACAATGGCGCCGTCCCACAGGCCATAGCTGAACATCTGAAAGTCGCGCACCACGGCCTCGACAATGTTAATGGCCAGGATAAGGGGCGGGAAGCACAGCGCCCAGCGCTTTTCGTACAAGTGATGCACGCGTCCGTCGGCGTCGTGCCATTTCACGAAGCGCAGCGCCATGAAGCCAACGCAGCCTGCGAGTGCAGAATACGTTTTTGCCCAGTTGAACCAGTTGCCGGTGCCGTAATCGTTGCCAGGGGCTGCCGTGTGGGGCCAAACGAAAATCGTTAGCACAATGGGCGCCACAATAAACAGCGCCACGCCGCCCCACACGCTCGTGCGGCCGAATTCGTTGAACGCCATAAGGGCGAACACAACAAACAGCCAAATGGCCCACACCATGGGGTCGCTTGCTTGATAGAGAATGCCCATAGGATTCCTCCTAGAGTTATTGGTTGGTTTGGGTGGAGTGCCGCGCTACTGCGAGCTGCGACGCGCACGGCGGGCTCGCAGCAGCACGGGTTTTACGGAAACGTCCAGCTTGCAGGGTCGTTGCAGCCGAAAGTTGCGAACGGGAAAGTCCAAGGGCTGCATGCTGGCAAGCGCAAGGGCTCGCGCCCAGCTACGAGCGCTCTACCATGGTTTTTACGCGGCCTTTTTCATCCCAAGCGGCGGCATAGCCGAATTCTTCCAGGTTCGCCAAAGCGGCTTCGCGCTGATCTTCGGGAACGTCGATGCTCTCAAGATAGACCCTGCGGAAGCCGGGGTTGTCAATGTAGAGCTCCTGCTTGAACGGATTGCGCTTCTTCACGATGATGGTGCGCATCTGGTAGACGAACACGCCAATGTTAAACACCAGTGCAATGGCGGAAATGGTCATGTGAGCTGCGGGATTGTTCGTGGAATGCACCACGAAAGCAGGGTGCAGGAAGAACCACGGAACCGTCATGGTAACAATCATGTTCACGGCAAGGGTACGCACGCGGTGCTGCGCATAGGCGCCGTGCTTGATGAAAAATGCCGGAATGGTGCATGCAGCCAGCAGCACCAGGCCGCAGTACATGGAGCGGTCGGACACGCTGTTGTACGTGTAGGCGAAGTTCCACAGGTCGTAGCCGATGATCCAGAACCACAGCTGGTCGGGCCACACGAAGTCCTTTTTCTTGCCGCGGCCTACGATAATGCCAAAGAAACCGCAGATGCAGATGGCGTTTAAGATGCCCGCAATACCGTTCATAACGTTCCAGGGGCCGCCGACAACCATGTAGCCGTCTACCATGCCGTTGACGCCGGTAAGCTGGAAGTCGCGGATGCACGCCTCAAGAATGTTGATGGCAAAGATGATGGGCGGAATGCACACGATGTACTTCTTTTGGAAAGCGGGGAAGTACACAATCAGCCAGCCCAGAATGGCGCCCGCCAGGCAGGAGTAGGTTTTTACCCACTGGAACCAGGTGCCCGCGCCGGTGCCCTCCACGGCGGTGTGGGGCCAAACGAAGATGGTCAAAACAAGGGGCAGTGCGATAAAGATGGCGGCGCCGAACCATTTATTCAAACGCGATAGTTCGTTCATGCCAATAAGGAACGCCAGGTATACCAGGACGCTCGCGATTGCTGTTGCCGAAAGCGGCTCGTAGAAGAACATGACAACTCCCTTCCTATACTCGAATGCGAAGGTGTCGGAGGAAGATTTGCAATGCCCGCGGTGCGCTTGCGATGCTTCTTCCGATACGACTCGCTGTTATGTGCGAGAGTATAGCAAGGGGATTTTTTGTTGGTTTGACACTTCGCTCTTGAAGTGTCAAATTGCAGCACTGGTCAGGAAAAAATGTACGCTGATGCGGGGTGAGGATGGGGAGCTGTATGAAGCTTTTTCTTGCGGACGATTTTCGTGGGATGGTGGTATTTGAAAAATTGGCAAAACATGCTTTTTGCCCGTCGGAGATGCAGAGCACCATATGTGTCTTTTAATTGATGATTCCGCAACCGAACTCGCTATTGGCAAGGACATAATCGTCTTTTTTCCGTTGTCCATAAATGTTGAAACTCAAGAGTTAATATGCAAGGGGGGTTTCTCCCACTTAATACATATGACTGCGACTCATTTGTGGTGAATGGAACAACAGTTGTAGGAAAAGAGAAGAAAAGTCTGTATAACCGCTGGAAATCAATACAAAAGGGAGCTGATTCTTGTGAAATCTCTATTTGAGCAAATGGGCGGTACATACCGGCAAAAGGGCGATTATCTCATTCCAAGCCTCTCCTTGCCGGGAGAGACGGACTACCAAATCGGCAAGTGCGGGCGCATGCGCCGCAGCTATCCGAAAGAGCATCGCTCTGTCCTCTATGCAAATTTTCTTACAAGTGGAACACTGCATTGGCGCCTTGCCGAGGTTGACTAAGCTTGCAACGAGGGCATGGCAATCATCGTATCTGCAATGGCGAAGCAAGAAGGTGCGACAGAAACCCTAAAAGCCGCCGACTAGATGGAATGAATGCGTCGGATGAACAGCATCCACAGCCGTGCGGAGGAAATTGTCCTGACCGAACTTGTGTATGAATGATGAAAGCTCGTTATTGATCTCATGGCCGATAACGAGCTTTCTGCGCTTTAGTTCTTTTGTTCCGTGCTGGCTACCAGACGGTCAAAGTCGCTCTGATACAGCTGATCTTGAATGACACGGTATTGCTCAAACTCGCTTTCCGCAAAGGCTTTTGCAATGGCAGCGGTGATCTTTCCCTTATCTCGCAGAATCTCTGCATCGTTGAATTGCAGAAAAGCATCAAGCTTGGAGGCCCAATCTGCCATGGTCATAGGAATATGCCGTCTGGCCTGCCGTGTAGCGTAGTCAAGATACATGGTGACGATTTCGTTCAGCTCCTGCATTTCATCCATGGTTAAGTAATTTTTTGCAACGGACACATCTGCCTTGACAATCTTGCCGTCAGGAGCATTTTTCCATGAGGTCAGCCCCATGTGTTCCTTGGTGTGATCGGCTCGTGCCATAATGACCTCTGCCGCTGTGCCGCCATGGACGGCATAGTGCATCTTGTTCTGAACTGTGGCAAAGAAACCCTTTGTAGTCTGGCTATCGAGAGAGTAGTCCACGGCGGTGGCGTAAATATCTGTAATCTTCTGGTAAAAGCGCCGTTCGCTGGCCCTAATCTCCTGAATCTCGGAAATCAGGTGATCGAAGTAGTCCTCATCAAAAATTTGTCCGTTGATAAGCCTGCTCTTGTCCAGCACATACCCTTGCTTGGTGAAGGTGTCCAGCACCTTGGTTGCCCACTGGCGGAAATGCGTGGCTCTGCCGGAATTGATCCGATAGCCTACGGCTATGGTGGCGGATAGGGAGTAGAACTTATAGTGATAGGTTTTTCCGTTATCCGCAACTTGTGCAAAATTTGCACAAGTTGCATCTTCAGACAATTCGCCGCTTTCATATATATTTTTCAGATGCTTTGTCACAACGCTCCGGTCTACATCAAAAAGCTGCGCAATGGCCTTTTGGGTCAGCCAGACGTCGTGATCCTGTACCCGTACTTCAATGCTATCCTCATGGGCATCTTTCGTGAACACAAGGAAATCTACTGTGCTGTTGCGGATTTGCAGTTTATCTTTTTTGGTGTCTGCCACGTCGCTTCACCTCAATTCTCCTCGCAGTTTTTCTTCCCCCGGCTCTTATAGGCATTATACTGATTCTTGCACTGGGGGCTGCAAAAAGCGGAATTGGATCGCTCGCAACCAAGGTCCTTCTGCCGAATGACTAACACTTTTGTGTGTTTTGACATACTTAGAGCGTTTTTTGAAGATTGGCAAAACATGCTTTTTGTCCGTCGCTCAGAATACGTGCTGCGAATTGGTCGGATTGGCCGCTGAAAAGCTCCCGCCGAGACGTATCAGCTCAGCAGGAGCTTGCGTTCGATTGACTTATACCAACCAGAAGTCTCGTCTAATGCTCTAGTCGTTGGATAGCGCTTCGTTGATATCCTCGTAAACTCGGTTTCCGGCTTCCATCATTTTCCGATTACAATTTCTTCCTCTTCTTCGTCTGAGATGCAAGGTATCATATGTATCTTTTGATTGATGATTCCGTAACCGAACTCGCTATTGGCAAGGACGTAATCGTTCTTTTCCGTTGTCCATAAATATTGAAACTCACTAATATTCATTGTTCTCGAGTCCTTTCAACGTGAATTTTACCGAACGTTTCTCGCTGGGCACAATCGATGAAACGCTAGTGCGAGTTAAGTTACGCAAGGCAACGCCTAAAACACCTCAAGAAATCAGGCGGGCAATCCGTTTGATGCGCTGCGCGGATAAGACATATCGCCTTGGTTCCGCGTTTCGACCACGATGTCGCGTTGTTTTTTCACCCTGCCGACTCCGCGTGGCAGTTCGTCTCCTCCGCAGCGCCCATCAAGGGGGCTGGGAAGAGCATATCGACGGGCACGTATGGACTTGCCTGAGCAGACAATGAGGGCGAGTTGGGATATTGGCATGAAGGGATGGGTGACATAAGGCGAACACCACGCCTCTACCGATAAGCGCTTTCTTCGGAACATGAAACACTTATCGGTGAAGCATGGATTCTTCGCCGGTTGCATGCGCTGAACCTGTGGGTTTATGGATTTATGCCTCCAGCAGTTTCACCCCAAGAGATTCCATAAGAGCCATGGACTCATCGGTCAATGCTCCATCTTCGGTGAGGATGGGCGTGTCAAGAAGAGATTTAACGGTTCCTGCCATAGTTGCAGCACGCAAAACGACTTGCTTTGCTTCGGGAGTGTACTTTGAGTAATCGTCGCCCTCGTCTTTAAGAACATCCTCGAGGTGAAACACCAGAGGTGCAAAACGAGTATCGAGGCGAGAGAGGAATGCATAGTACATGTTGGTCCGACGACGAATCGCGTTGCACCGGAATGCTGCATTGGAAAGCTCCTGACAGATTTCTGCCGCCTGAGCCTGATTCGCTTTGGCTACTTCCATCTTCTCGTCAGCTTTCTTGCCGGTGATTAAACCCATGGCCAGCAGGGCGGGACCTGCGACTAAGCCGCCAAGGACCATCATTCCGCCTGCCATGCCAAGCCCGCCCGCCGCAAGGGAGCCACCGCCGAAAAAGGCAAGGGTCGCATTGGTCGCTGCGGCGCCGCTTAGAGCCGAAATGGCGGTGCCAGTAGAGGCGGCACCAAACGTCATCGCCGCGCTATACGCCCCGAATGCCACCAAGCCGCCAGCGGCAACTCCTGCCGTCAAGCCGCCTGCGACTTGGGCAGCGAACTGCTGCATTTCCTTGAGTTCTTCTATGGATTCCTTATCCACGTGGAGCTTTCGCAGCTCCTCCAAGCCGACTGAATCTTCCAGCTCGAGGTTTTTAATCTGCTCGAAGGCCGTGATGAAACCCGCGATGCTGTTGTTTAGTACGTTGAGTTTCACTTCACCGAGGTTGGACAAGGCGCTTGAGCACAGTTGGCGCGCCGTTTCGAGATCGGCTTGCGACTGGGATACCTGGTCGTTTGCCTCCTGCGTCAACCTGTCTGCCTCGCTGTTGTCCAGGAAGCTTTTGACGGTCTTTCCCGCACCGGCGATTCCCGTTGCCGCGGCGGGTACGATAAATACGAGTGGTAGCATATCTGTCTCCTTACTTATCCATGACCAGAGCTTGTGCGGCTTCGATGATTACTTGCTGACGCGATGAAAGCTCGTCCATAATCGGATTGATAATGCCGTAGCTGCGATCCACGGTACGAAGGGCTTGTCTTTCTTGTTCGATCTCGTTGATGGTGCAGCTGTAATTGCGCAGCTCCTCGAAGACGCCTGCGTCAACGCCTGCGGCTTCGCTTGCATACCTGATGAAGTCGATTTCGGCTTCATCGAGACCGTCAGCGTTTGCAACCGCAAAAAGATTCCAGCATAGAAGCTTGCCATCTCGCGCGGATGGCTCCATGCCGTCGATTAGGGTTTTGGCTTGCATCTTCGCGGCAGATGCAGCGCCGAATTCGCGAGCGTTTTCAGCTACGAGTTCAGTGCAAGCGGTCTTCATTTCCGAGGCGTATGATTTATAGCTCTCATCGAGGGACAAGGCTATTTCGTCAATCCTTTTCTCCTCTTCTGTCGAGAGGCTATCATTGGTTAAGGCCAAAAGCCATAAAAGGGCGATGAAGTCGGTGCGGGGATTTGTCTCCTGCTGTTCTTCGTCTTTTTTGAAGAGTCCGCCGATGAATTTCGATGCATTTTCAGCACCTGAGGAGACAAGGCTTTTGGCATCTTGCGCTGCTTCGGCGACATCAAAGGAACCAAGTGCCTCTTTCGAGGCTTTGATACCGCCTTCCACGATTTTCGCGACCTCTCGCGCATCTATCTTCGCGATGCCGTCCTGTGCTGCCTTGACTCCTGATTCAACGGTGTCGCCGACTGTCTTTGTGACCTTTTCGATATCGATGTTCGATATGCTGTCTTGAGCGGCCCTGGCTCCAATCTCAGCTGCTTCTTTGATCTTTCCTAAATCGATTTTTCCCAATAGTCCCATCTATTCCTCCTAAAGCTTGAACACCTCATCAGAGAGCATCAATTCGTCGAATTCCTGAGTATTGCTGTATTGAGATTTGCGGCCGAAAATCTCCCAGAGTTCCTTGTTGGCGGCTATGTAGCCATCGTCATCGCCGTTTAGGATGGCCTTGTCCAAGGCATTCATCCCTTCATTGAATTGGGGGAGGCGTGCTAGCAGATACGCATTGACAGAGTTTTCCATTTCGGTGCGGGATTCTTTGAGGACGCCAATTGCCTCGTTGCATCGTGTTTCGATTTCGATGCGCTTTTTCTTCGCGATTCGAGCGTCGTTTGCGGCGCGCTGATAGATCTTGTATGCCTGTGTAAAGCAAAGCACAGCTATGGTGTATCCGCCCAGTTTGTCGCCTAGGAACCGTATACTCTCATCGGAAAGACCCAACGAGTGCTGAAGGATCACCTGCATGTTTTGGCTGTTGTTCAGGTTAAGCTGATTAAGGCCGCGAGCAAGCTCGGTTGCATTTTTACCGTCCTTCAAATAAGCCATCATGAGCTCCGCAATCACCTTGCCCTGGCTTGCAAACAAAGTTGCGAGCTCTGCTGCGTCATCGGGGTCCATGGCAAGTCCAAGGCCCTCGCCTAGCTTTTCTTCGAGCTTTCTTGCCGCGAAGGCATCAATGTCTTCGATTCCAAATTTTTCGGCTATTTCGTCGGCGATGACATGAGGGTCAAGGTCGTTGCCCTGCTTGCATTTGTCGTAAAAATCGATGCAGGCGGGAAGAAGGTCCATGAGCGCATCATAATTGATTTGAATGTTTTCCATCACTTCGTGCTACCTTTCGTTGCAGGATGTCTTCCTAAAGTGGCTTGCAGATTTCGCGAATCGATTCAAAGTGAGCTCTTGCGCCGACGAACACTTAGGATCATTCGGGGGGGGGTGTTCCAAGAGGTTTGGCGACTGCGCATGTCTGAAAACTTACAAACCCCCCTCATGCTATGATTCCAAATGAATCGATTATATGCCTTGCCGGGTGATGGTAAAACGTGCTTCAAGCAAAATACGCGAGATAACCTATATCACTCTTTCGGTAGTGCGCGCTGCGGGGATTAGCATGCGGTAACAGCGGAAAGATGGTAGGTGTCACCAGCTTTTTATCGGCGTACCATCGGCTCATTTCCCCAGTGGTCACACCAGCCACGCAGTGTCTGCGCCTCGGTTGCAATGCTGTAGCCATCGGCCGCTATCTTGTATATTTCGTCAAAATGCGCCATGCCAAATTGCCAACACTTTTGTACGTGTTTTGACATATCTAGTTTGTACTTGAGGTAATTTGTTTGTAGAATGCGTATCGCAGCATAGATGGCGCATGTTTCCGGGGATGATTGGTGCAACGCTCCAACGGAAGTCGTTACGCTTTTTATTGGGCGCCCGTCGGGCTAGCTGGATCTGAACGTGCTGGTAAAAGTCTCTACTCGCCAATGCCAATGGGCTAATCTTCGTCTCCTCGACTGTCGCAACCAAAGCTCACGGATACCTCTTGTGGACTCCCATGGCCTGCTCTACAGCTGCAATCATCTTCTCGTAAATCGGCTCCTGGTCTTCGGGCCATACGGTCGAGATGCTCTCGTGCACAATGGGCTCCTCGCCTTCGCCGGAAATCACTAGGTCTATGCACCAACCGTCTCTGTATCCCCACAATTTTCGCTCCAGGAGCAAATGCCGGTGCTTTATTAGGGGGCTGCTCGCCATCTCCTTCAATTTTGACAGTGTGCCCGTTGAAAGTTTTTTACTGACCGCGCCCATCCAACGTTCATCCAGCCTTGTAGCCACTTGCTCGCATATTCGAGAATACGTCTGGCGCTCCAAAAGCGAGGGGGAGCGTGCCAGCGGCTCGAACTTTCGCATCCGAGACCGGAATTCCTCGTCGAAATCGCCATAGCAGTACGAGATTGTTCCCTCTTCCAGGTCGATTAAGGCGCGGTATCTGAGGATGCCGCTCGATATTTGCTTGATTATCGTATAAGCCATTGCCGTCTCGCCAAACTCGTCCGTTACCTACCCTTATTGCAAGAATGGGGATAAACCCCCCTTGTACGGCCATTCTACGATACGCGCGTACGCGAGGGTGTACGACAAAAGGGGCAGCCGGAAAATATGACGAAAGAGGGGTGCAATCGGCACCCCTTGTGCCACTGTGGGTTGCACGGGCGTGATAGATTTGCCTGCGAACGAGATCGACCGCTGCATCCGCTGGCACGACGAGAAGAGGGCGAAGCGGTCGCTCTGGGGGATGAGCCCGCTGCAATACGGACGCAGCCTGGGCTTTGTCGCATAATTGTCAGGTACGGAAAAACCGTACCACCCCCACTTGTCAACGGGAATGGGGCAGATTCAGATTCAATGCCAATGAAGTATCTTTGGCATCGGATATTGTGGAGGCGTTAAACGACGAGGGGGAATACAGTATGAGGGTCGAAGATTTTGGACGCGATGACTAACTATGTCGCTTTCCAGAATCCTCTTGTGAGGCAGTGTTTCTCTGCAATATAGAATGGTCCGGCAGAATCGATCTATCGCGGCCGGACCTGGCTTTCCACCCCGTCGCCGGTATGATGAATCGATCCTGCCGGCCGTTTTTCGGCTCGATCCGCTCTCGGAGAACCCGTCCATGTCCGCCGGCTGACTTATTTCATGGTTTCGTAATGAATCCACATGCTGAGCACCTTGACGATGCCTTCGTAGGACGTGCCTCCTTCGACGATCCCGCTCTCGACCACCTCGTAGACGAAGCGGTGCTGCCTGTTAATGCGTCGCAAGCACATCCCCTGCAGGCTTCCGACGAGCGGTTCGAAGGCGGGCGGGAAGCCGAAGGGATCTTGCGCCACGACGGCGACGAGCTCCCTCGCCTTCCCATCAAGTCCGGCGGACTTGAGTCTCTTTGCATCTTTTGCGGCCTGCTTGGTGAATTTGACCAGGTACATCTCTACCAGCCTAGATCGCTGGCGGAAACGCAATCCGCCAGGCTTTCCTCGTGCGCGGAGATGAGCTTTTCGGCCATGCCCGGCACGCCCATGAGGTAGAGGGTCTCCTCGATAGATGCCCAGTCGTCCTCGCCCACGAGCACGGCGCCCTTGCCCTTGGTGCTGGTTATGGTGATGGGCCGGCAATCCTCGTTCACCCGGGCGATGAGGTTGTAGATGTCGTTGCGCGCGGCTGTCGCGGTGATGCTTGTCATAGTGGGCCTCCTTTCGTCTGCAATCATTTTACCGTACGTAATAACGTACGTCAACGAAGCTCGAGCGGTGGTTGAGGTAATTTGTTTGCAGAACATCTTGTTTGTTGCACGCTGAGTGGCTGGTCGGGAATCGCTAAGTTTAGATTGCTCGGGTGCATGAAGCGATAATTCAGATTCACTCAGAAAAAGAGGTCCCGGCTGGGACCTCCTCGTCTACTCGGCGCTGTTTGCAATTGCTTTGTCGATGAGCGCGTTGAGCGCTTTCGCCTGCTCGTCAGAGGTGATTGCTCCTACGACTTGGCCCACAATCTGGCCGTTTTTGTCAACAACGTAGGTGGTGGGGTACGAATACAGTCCCGACGTGAATTTGCCAGCTTCGCTGTTCGACGCGAACCAAACGTTTTGGTATGTAACGCCCTTCTTGGCTAGGATGTCTTTTGCCTCGGAGATTGCGGTCTTGTCGCCATCCAGGGTGAAGGAATTGATGCCCACCACAGAGCCGCCTTTCTCGGCGAGCGTCTTGTTCAGCGCTTCCAAGTCTCCCAGCTCACCCACGCACGGCTTGCAGGTGGTGAACCAGAAATTCACAACGGTCACCGTGTTGTTGGCAAAAAGATCGCTGCTGTTCACTTCCTTGCCATCAAGGTCTTTGCCCTGGAAGCTGGGGAATTTCATCAGGTCGCTGGCGTTCGTGCTACTGGAGTTGCCCGTGCCGCCCGTCATGCCGGCGCTTGATGCATCAACGCTTTCGCCTTCGCTTGGCTTGCTGCCGCACCCCGGGTATTTCTGCTCAAGAACGGTGAGTTTGTTTTCGATCTCCTTGATTTGCTGCGCGCCTTCCTTGAGCGTTTTCAGCTCGGCGGCGGTGAATTTATCCTTGGCGCCTTCAATGGTGGCAAGCAGGAAATCGCCGTAATTCGAGCCGTCTTCTATCATTGGCGTATTTTTGTTAGCCGACAGAAACACTTTCTCCCACAGGCTGGAATTGCTGGTCAGAATGTCGTTTTCCTTTTGCATGAGCTGGGCAAACAGCGTTGCTGCTTCATCGGCGCTGCTGGGCTCCGTTGCCATGAGCGCCGCAATATCGGAATTGCTGCCCGATGCGCTGCTTTGGGCACCTTTGTCTGCCTGGCAGGCCGCAAGGCAGATTGCCAGGGCGGCCGCTACGAGCATCGCTATAATCTTCGATAGTTTCATGGTTCGTTTCCTTTCTTTTTTATTCGACTATTGCTTCTTCTTTGTTTTTCGTTGCGGTGCTGCAAGAGTTTTTCTCGGGAAGGTCCAGGCCGTAACGGAAGCTCACGGCGCAGGTGGGGCAGGCGCTTATACACTTGCCGCAGCGGATGCATTCGGTGCTGTTCGGCGATTCCGTAATGGCCACATCCATTTTGCACGCTGCCGCGCATGTTCCGCATGAAACGCATTTGTGCTGGTCAACCTTGATTCCTAGCAGTGAAACCTTGTTCATGAGCCCGTAAAACGCGCCCAAGGGACAAATCCATTTGCAAAACGGACGGTAAAACAGCACGGCCAGCACAACAATTGCAATCAAAACTGCAAGCTTCCAGCTGAACAGCGTCCCGAGTGCAGAACGTATGCCCTGGTCAACGGCGGCCAAGGGAATTGCCCCTTCAAGAACGCCTTGCGGGCAAATATACTTGCAGAAGAAGGGATCGCCCATTCCCACGTCGTTTACCACCAGCGCGGGGAGTAAAATCACGGTAAGCAGAAGCACAACGTATTTCAGATACGTGAGCGGCTTGAGCTTTTTCGTGGACAGTTTCTTGCTGGGAATTTTGTGCAGCAAATCTTGCAACCAGCCAAAGGGACACAAGAAACCGCAGATGAAACGCCCGAGCAGCACTCCTAGTAGAATGAGGAATCCCGTTACATAATAGGAGAAGCTGAATTTCGATGACCCCACCACTGACTGAAACGCGCCAATGGGACACGCACCCGTGGCGGCGGGGCAGGAGTAGCAGTTTAGGCCGGGGACGCAGACTGCTTTTCCTTCGCCCTGGTAGATTCCGCCTTTGACGAAGTTCGGCAAGTGTATATTGGTGAGCAGCGTTGCTCCTGCTTGAATCCAGCCGCGAAAACGGCTTAGGAACAACGATGCGCGCGGATTCTTCTTATCCAATTCCGATGCACTCCAAACACAGTCGTATCGCTTTGCCCAGCACCAGGTCTGCTTCGCCGCGCATGACGCCGAAACACAACAGCGCAACGCCGGCAATCAGCAGGGCAACTTGGG
>CAKTVK010000006.1 GCA_934623455.1 uncultured Eggerthellaceae bacterium
GGTTCGCGTTTTGCCAGGAATCAATGCGATCCCTGCTCAACGCGCCCATCAATCGGCTTGCCTCGCCCGCATGCGGCGTTAGGAGCAAAGGCGTTCCCGCCCCCGATGCAGCGCGCGCATGCAGAAAATCGGAACCCTCGCTTGCCACCAGGCGCGCCAAACCCGAAAGGGCGCCGGCATCCACGACTACAGGAATCTCTCGCGTCAAAACAGTGCGCAGAAGCTGTAATTCCTGCGGGTCTTCCCCACTAAAGCCGCACCCAATCAACACCGCCGCCGGATGCTTAGCGGAATCTTCCGCCTTCCGTAACGCCTGTTCAAGCGCTTGTTCATCCCAAGCGCGCACAACAAGCGACGGCCCGCCCGCGCGCACCGTGGCAACCGATTCCGGCGCACACCACACTTGTGTGTAGCCGGCTCCGGCGCGCTGACCCGCACGCGACGCAAGCACGGCCGCGCCCGGATACCGCGCGGCGCCACCCACCACGTTCAGCGTTCCTCGCGTATATTTATTGGTGTCCGATTTCGGCAGCGGAATCAGCGCAGCCAGGTCGGCATCGGAAAAGCGCAGTTCAGCCACGGCTACTCGCCGCCTTCTTGCTTGCGAACCGGCGCATTAGCAGCAGCGCCTGCATCCAACATGGCACCCACCAGCTCACTAGCAACAGCGGCGCCTTCCGCCGCGCTGTCCCGAAGCGCGCCCTCCCCGGACGCGTCCTCTCGGAGCGCGTCTTCCCCAGACGCACCGGCTTCCCCTGCCGCGTCGTCGATGTCGTCGAGCATGTTGCGCAGCTCCTTGAACTGGCGCGATAGCTCAATCATGGGATCTTCGGGCGCGGCGGGCGCCACGGAATCGTCAGTGATGGCCATGGCGCATGCAACCGCCTCGGCGTGCGTATAGGAAAGCGAGATGGGAATCTCCGTGATTTTTTGCTGCTGCGCGATTTCTTTCACGGCGCCATGCAACGCCACGAAGGGGCGCCCCTTTACGTTGCGACGAACCTCAACGTTACGAGGATCGCACGTGCCCCATCCGAAGCCGGTGCCCAACGCCTTAAGGACCGCTTCTTTTGCGGCAAAACGCGTGGCGTAGTGGATTTCCGGGCTGGCCATGCTGTCGCAATATGCCTGCTCATCGGCGGTAAAGACGCGCGACTTAAAACGCGGTGTGCGTTTCAACACAGTCGCCATGCGTGCGATTTCCACGATATCAACGCCCAGGCCCACCTGGTTTTCAAGCCCCTGCGCCACGGGAGTGGTCGCGGCAACCGGCGCTGTTTTCTTGCTCTTTTTCGGACACATACTGCTCCCTGCTTATCTTAAAACAGCCCCGTTATCAGGAGCTATTTACTACCCAGGCAATGATTGCCTTGCGTTTTCCACACATTGCACCAGCAAATGCATCAACAAATCATCCGGCGCCTGAATACCACAAGGTCAAAACCGGATTATCGCTGATGATTCGCGTTCATCTTTTGCTGCTATTTTACGGCAAAACGCCGCGCTTCCGCAGACGCAGGCAAAGTCTCTGTCACGATTTCATCTGCGCGGCAGTTGCTGCACCCCCAGCACACCCCGTGAAACCTTCCTTTTTTGTTACGTTTCGCGCCATTTGCCCCGACCACGTCCCTAAAGCACCTCCCGCTTACCCTCAAGTCGCTCCCCCTCACGGTTCATGTTGTTGGATTTTGGGGTCGAAATTCGAAGTTGATGCAGGTTGGAAGTAGGTCGAAGCTCCGAATCGAGCGAACCTCACGAAATACCTCAACAGAACATAATGTTGAAATGGGCTTTTGCAGAAGCACTTTTTACCGCGACCGAACTCGACCCGAAAAAGACCCCGAATTGCGGCGAGCACCTACTTCCAACCTGCATCAACTTCGAATTTGGAAGCGATTTTTCAACAACATGACCTCAAAGTCCCTTTTTCGCGCATTTCACACGCCCCACACGCCGAATCTCGCGAAACAAGGCGCGCTTGCGAACAGCCGAACACAACGCACGAATGGTCAGGAAAGCGCGCGAGCAACAGAAGCGCCGCAAGCAGAACAATCCCGCAGAATTTCAAGCGTAACAACACCCTCGCAAGAGACCATACGGAAAGTGCGCCTGCCCCGCGTGGGCAAGCCCACTTTTCTTAAAGCAACATAAATTGAACGGCCTTGGAAATGCTGAGCAATCCTCAAGGTCTATCCACCAAAAGACTCATCCGTCCAACCCATGGTTTCTTGCATTAAACATCCAAGGCGGCATGATAGCCTTCATACACGGCATCGGTGATAGTGCGCGATCGCACCGCATCGCCCACCACCCGCACAAAAAAAGCAGCATCGCGCAAGTCATCCACCACATCCACCCTGCTCACCTGGCCAATTGCGGAAATCACCGTATCGCAGGGAACAATCGCCTCCGCGCCATCACGACCGCGCACAACAACACCATCTTTCCCCACCGAAACAGCCGCTGCGTTAATCACCACGTCAACACTGCTGTCTTCGATTTCCTTTCGAATAATGGGCTGCTGACGCACATTGGCATTGCAGGCAATTCCGTTCTCGTTGCTTATAAGATGCACGCGCTTGCCCTGAAGATGACAGTGAAGCGCGCACTCGCAGCCCGTCAGACCGCCACCCACAATGACAATCTCCTGACCCAGGGGAGCGTTTTCAAGATACAGTTCGTCCACCGTATAAACAGGAATATCACCCTCGATAGGAACATTCAGCTTGCGAGGATAAGATCCCACCGCCACAATCACTGCATCGGCGCCAAAATCGTCCGCAAAAGCCGCATCCACCGGGGTGTTCAATCGCATATCCACGCCCTCTTTTTCGCAAAGGGCAGCGTATGTTTGAGATAGGTGATACATATCGTGTTTGAAGGGAACAGCCTGTTCACAGCGAAGAATGCCGCCCCATGCCGAGGATGCCTCGCACAAAGTGACCGCATGCCCCCGTTGCGCCGCCGTGCGGGCGGCCACCATACCAGCAATGCCACCGCCCACCACCAGGACTTTCTTCCGCTCGCTTTGTGGCACGGGCGTAATAGCAAGCCCTTCGATTTCGCGACCGATGCGCGGATTGATTGCGCACCGCCGCGTTTGGGTCGCCGGTCGCTCCGCCATGCAAACAAAGCAGCGCAGGCAACGCAGCACTTCATCACCCCGATTAGCCATAACCTTGTTGGGAAGCTCCGGGTCTGCAAGAAGCGCACGACCCATAACCACCAGATCAGCATCTCCCCTTGAGATAATCTCCTCCATCATCTGGGGATCAGACAATCCACCCAATGTTGCAACTGGCTTATTCACATGCTTCTTGATTTCCCTTGCAAGATACACATTGCAGCCGTGCGGACGGAACATAGACGGATGGGTAATAGAGAAACCAAACTGATAGCTACCGGCGCTTACGTGGATGATGTCCACTAAATCCTCAAGGGCGCAAGCAATACGAATCCCCTCGTCAAGGTCGTAACCGCCCTCAAAAAGCTCCGATCCACTCATACGCATCTCTATAGGAGTACGAGACCCTACCGCCGCGCGAACAGCCATCAGCACCTCGCGCGCAAAGCGAATACGCCCTTCAAAACTTCCGCCATACTCATCTTGACGATGATTGAAGAAGGGGCTGAGAAACTGATTAATCAGCCAACCATGCCCGCAATGCACCATGACCATGTCGAAACCGGCACGTTTAGCCAAAGCGGCTTTTTCGCCATAAGCAGCAACAATGTCTTTGATTTGATCCTTGGTCAGAGCCTTCACCTTCATGCCATCGGGCCGAACGCCATCGCTGGGACCGTATTGGCACAACTCGCCCTTGCTCTTTTTATCGACCATATACGTACCCGCATATTGACCAGAGTGGGACAACTCAATGCTCGCCAGGGCACCATGACGCTTAACAGCATCGGCAACGTACGTAAAAGCACCTAGCTGATTGGGGGTAGCTAAAGATAAATGCAGCATCTGCGATCCATCGGTTTCCGGATGCACCACCAGCTCAGATACGGTGACTATCGCAGCGCCACCCTTGGCACGCGCTTCATAGAATCCCTGGGTACGTGGGCCTGGGGTACCCTCTGCTGTGATGTCCGTTGCGCCCATAGGCGCGCTGCACATTCTGTTTCGTAAAGTCAAGCCACACAAATCCAAAGGCTTACATAGATTCGGATAATCCCTTTTCATAAAGTCCCGCCCCCTAAATTTTGTGCACTACAGAATCTCTTTCAACAACGCATCGGAATACTCGACGCCATCCCGCTGGCATTGGAGCATTTTTCGACGACGCATGCAGATGGGCACAACTCCCCCTTCGGGTTTTAGAAAGAAACTTTTATAGCCGCAATTGCCATAACCGCTGCACGACACGCATTTCATGTCGTTGACCGAAAATCCATCCAACACATTTTCCGTCAAACGCCTTAAAGACAGAGCGTCCGATGACAAATCCATGCGTTGCCCCCTTCACGCAAATGTGCCCTTGTATCGTAAATCTTAGCATCGTCGCAGGTCACAACATCGTACTACCAGGGTGATATTGCAATAATTCATACCTTTGGCCCGAAGATAGGAGCCCATGAAAACGTACAATCATTTTATTCGAAGCAATACGGCAACACGATACGTGCTATAAATTGAAGCACAGCGCAATTCGTGTTTTGCCGTAAAAACAAGAGAAAGGCGGCAGCTATGAAGCTCGGAACTACGGTGATCTTGACCTATCAGGGAACGCTCGAAGATGGCAGCATGTTTGGCTATGCCGATGCCGAAAAACCCATGGTGTTTCAAACGGGCATGGATCAAGCAATCGATGGTTTTGAAAAAGAAATTCTTGCCATGAGCCAGATAGGCGAAAAGAAGACCTTCACTGTTGACCCCTACGAAGCATATGGCGAATACTTAGATGACTATACAACGCAAATTCCCCGCGATCAAATTCCCGTAGACAATATTGCAGTGGGAAAACGCATTTGGCTTGCCAGCAGCGAAGACGGCACACCGCTGCCCGCTACTTGCATCGCGCTTGACAACGAGACCGCCACTTTTGACTTGAATCATCCACTTGCTGGCAAGAATCTAATCTTCCAAGTTGAGATTATCGATTTGCAGGAAGCTCCCGACGATTTCGTCTCCGCAGCCGAAAAAGCTCGTCGCGTGAAAGAGCAGTCGAAGCTTCTCGGTGGCGACCAAGCAAGCGACTACCGCTAGAAGTTATCCGGTAAAACCCAAACGCACAAAAAACGGGTCCTTCATCTTGGAACATCGTCTCAAGCTGAAGGACCAGCAAAAATCGGTTTTAGCATCGCTAAGCCGATAACACGGGCACCCTACATGCCCCAAGGTGCGCCCGCCGGGTTCAATTTGCGACGCTTTGAAAGCTCTTCGCCAAACAAGATGCAATAACGCAGCCCCTTCAAAGTTGCGTAAAGACAAGCAATTTCGTGCTTAGAACCGTGGTTGAACACATCGTAGGTAAGATAGGAGCGGTCAAGCATAGGCTGGTATATCGGATTATCAACCACCTGATCAAGCAAGATATTCGTAGACTCGCGCCCCAGCTCATCCTGCTTTAAACAAATGTTATAGAGAATGTTCTCTTGCTCCACAGACAAGCGTCCCAGCTCAAGAACTTCTGAACGAATCTCCTCTTCCGTTGCCATATCTTCCTCCCGGTCCCCAGTCTCTTCTGCCTTGCCCCGCACAACCCCCTGGCGAGCTTTCTCTTCAGCGCTCTCTTCCCGATAAGCCCACTTCGAAAAGCGGGTTATTCCACCAGGTATCTAGATTCCGCCGAATCCCTTAGACGGATCGCTACCGCCAACGCCATGCGCGGAGTCGCCGGCTTCGTTGCCCGTGCGCTTCGTGGAGGTATAGCCGCCCCAAGCACGAGCGATGTATTTGTCCTTGACGAAGAAAATCTGAGCCTTCATCAAGTCGCCCTTTTCAATACCAACAGCAGCAAGAACCTCTTCCTGAGACTTGCCTTCAGCCAAAAGCTCATTGAGCTGAGCAGCAGCCGCAGGAGCTTCAAGCTCAAAAAACTCTTCCTTGTTCATAAGCTTCCCTTCCGTGGTTGTAGCGTACGCTTGCGGCCGCCAATCGACAGCCGCAAGCTTTTCACATCATTGCAGCTCAATTACAGCTGGAACAAAACCATCGGACGATCGAACTCGGCCATTTTTGCCTGCATCTCTTCAAGAGTACCGTAGTACATAGACGCAGACTCTTCCACCTGAACAGCCAGGGGGCGCTGACCAGCCTTATCGCCATTCGTTCCCCAATGGTCGGAGAAGATAGACGTGGGGCACGGAATATAGAACCACTCCCACGCGTCGCCATCGTTGCCCTCGCCCTTCTTGAAAGGACCAACCTGAACTTCCTTGATACCGAACTGATCGAGAGGAAGACCGAGCTCTTCTTTGCAAGCAATCTCGGCAGCATGGTTGCCAGAGAAGTAGGTGTAATCAACGAGCAATGCGTACTTCTGATCTGCCATAGTCTCTACTTCCTTTCAATTAATCCTGATCAAGGCTGCGAACGCGCTTGATATTGCACATAACACCCTTGTAAGGAGCACCGAAGCCCAACTTACCCACATTAAAGTGCGGAACCAAGCTGTTGAAGTTAGACTTCCAAACGCCAAAGAGGTTGGGCTCTTCACCGTCTTGCTCGGGGAACCACCAGCCATGAGCGCAGTTCAAAATACCAGGCTTGATGACCGGAGTGATTTCGGCCTTGAAGCGAGCCTCGCCGAACATGTTGTAAACTTCGCACCAGTCACCATCGGTAATGCCGTACTCTTCTGCAGTCTGGGGGTTAATCTGAACCCAAGGCCACGGATCAATCTGACGCAAAGACGGAACGTGGCGATGCTCGGAATGGAACGAGCTGTAGCGACGTGAACCGGAAGTGGTGATCAGCGGATACTGTTCGGCCAGGTCAGGCTTGCTAATCTGGCTATAGTTGGGCTCCTCGTAGTAAGGCAGCGGATCCTCGCCCCAGGATTCATACAGAATCGAGTAAGCTTCGATTTGACCAGTAATGGTATTGAAGCCAGGCTGACCATCGAAACGCAGCAGGCCCTTTTCGTACTTCTCGTATTCGAAGCCGTGAGCGCCGGGCTGATAAAGACCGAGTTCCTGGAATGTCTTCCAGTCAAAGCCCAGCTCTTTGAGCTGATCGCTGAAGAAGTCCTCCACAGCAACCTGCAGCGCGTCCAGATCCAACGACTTACCATCGGCAGGCTTGTACCACGGCCACCACTCAGGATTGAGACGCTGACCGAACATAAGGCAAATCTCCAGGTCAGACTTGCATTCACCCACCTGCAGCGCCTTATTCATGGGACCCATGAACACGGTGTTGCGGCCATAGTGAGTCAGAACAATGCCATCGTGTTCCGCCCAAGTAGCCATGGGCAGGAAGTAGTCGCCAACGGCCATTGCAGTAGGCGTGAGCGTCAAATCCTGAACAACAACGAATTCGAGCTTCTGCAAAGCCTTGTGCCAACGCTTCGGCTGGGCAGAGCACGTAGGAGCCAAGAAGTTAGAGCTGTTGAACCAGCCCATCTTCAGAGCGTACGGCTGATCCGTCTCCATAGTGTTCAGCGTTTCGTCGGGCTGCGTGGTTGCCATGCCCGTGGACAGACCCGGCCAGGCAGCAGCGCCAATACGCTTGGACCAAACCTCGTCGCTCATTGCACCGCGCTGTTCCATGCGCCATTTGCCCAAAAGTGCAGAGGGGGGACCCAAGGTCAGACCACCCGGACGATCGATAGAACCCGCCAGAGCAGCCAAAATAATGAAGGCCTGGGACAACTGAACGCCGTTTTTGTTCTGATCGAAGGCAAGACCCCATGCCCAGCCAATAGGACGCTCGGTGCCAATGATGTGCGCCACGCGCTTGATATCTTCAACAGGAACCGTGGTAATCTCGGAGACCTTCTCTACAGGATATTCAGCCGCGCGAGCCTTGATGTCGTCAAGACCGAAAATCCACTTCTCGGCGAACTCGTGATCGTACTCGTCGTTCTCGAACAAAAGGTTCATGATGCCCAGGGCCAAGCACGTGTCGGTTTGAGGACGAACCTGCAAGTTGATGTTGCCGTTGTGAGCACCCACCCACGTAACGCGAGGGTCGATAGAGATGATCTTCGTGCCAAGCTTCATCATGTCAACCAAGCAGTGACCGAAGAAACCGTCGCCGTTGGAAGGCAGCGGCTCTTTACCCCAAACAACAACCCACTTGGGAAGCGTGTAACGAGGATCGTTATAGCTACCAGGCAAGTGTCCCGCGTAGTCAAGTTCGGGATAGCCTGCGCCCAAAACGTAGTCGGAAATGGAGCAACGCGGACCGTAGCACGACCAACCAGACTGGGTGTAGCAGCAGTTAGGAGACTGCAAAACCGAGAACGTCAAGGCATAATAGAAGATGCAAGCCTCGCGACCGGTGCCGCCAAAGCAAACAATGGACTCAGGGCCGTAATTCTCCTGGAAATAGCGAACCTTTTCGCAGATGGTGTCAATCGCTTCATCCCACGTGGTGCGCTCCCACTTCATTTTGCCGCGGTCTTTGGGATCGCGCTTCATGGGGTAGATGATGCGCGACGGCGCATACGTATACTCGCGAAGTGCCAGGTTCATAGCGTTAACGCGGCCCGTGGTAATGGGGTTATCATCGTCGCCCTCCACGCGAATCAATTCCCCATCTTTCGTGATAACCTTCACGCCGTATCCGACGGGATGGCTTCCCGGAGGTGACCAAGTGTTGGAGCGGGTTACAACAGTACCGTCGTCCATGACGGTCTGCCACTGCTTTCCGTATGCCATGTTCTCCTTCTTTCTTCCTTGTTTACCTTTGCAAAACATCGCTTAGCGCGATGAAAAGCACTACTTGTCGGGAGGAGCAAACGCCTCCCTGAAAATCCGCGTTGCGCAGAGCAATCCTAAGCCGTGGGAGGCTTTGGCGCGGCAGGTGCCGCGGGCGCTGCGGGAGCAGGTGCGCTGGGTGCAGCGGGGGCCGGAGCGTCGGGCAACGGCTTCGTGCCGTCTAAATACGGAGTGAAATCACATTTGCAAAACGGGCATGACTTCAGCTGAATACCGCCAATAGCCTGAAGAGTCCTACCGCATTCCGGACACTGATTAACGCCGGAACCGGCGCCTGCTTCTGCTGGTCTAAAGCACATGATGTTTCCTCTCGATCAATACCATTTTCTTTTTGCAACGCACGCTCCCCGCAAAGATCGCCGCTGCAGTGTTGCGCAGTGGTAATTCATTGCATCGTGCCGCAAAAGCGACCCGTAACAAGACCGTAAAAACACCTTATTCTCTTTCCGAAAAAGGCCCTCGGATAAAAGGGACAATTTTTGCAACACCCTTATCGTCCTATCGGTATGATTTTTATATTTCCGCAGTTCAGGGACATCATTCTGTTCTCAAGAAAAGTGTTTTCGGCTATAATAAACGGCATGATTCAAGCTGCCGAATCGCACTAATGCGAACGTCTTGAATCCAACTTTGGGGAGCGGTAAACTAGCCTTGGGAGAATTGGCTATTTCGCCGAAGGGGATCGCATGGGGTTGCTGTCAAAACGCATCACAATTACCGTTGAAGATAAAATAAATAAGGGAATTCAAGGCGACTTGAGTGCTCATTGCATTGCATTGGGGCTGAATGTAGCATGGGTTTTCTGCATCCTTTATGGTTTCGGCAGTCCCGAGCAAGCCTCCACCGTATCCGATTTCACCTTTAGGACAACATTTCTCACCTGTTTTGCGGCGGCAATGATTTGCGCCGCAATTACCGACCAGCGTTTCTTGCCCATATATACCGCCAAACGCTTTGCTGTGGTTGCCACCATCTTAGCAAGCTGCGGAACAATCTTACTAAATGTATCGGGTACTCTTGGAAATCCGCTGATTATTTATTCGGCAGCACTTTTGTCTGCATTGGGTTCAGCCGTTCTTGTGCTCTTTATCGGCATTGCTTTTAGTCGCGAGAATACGGCGACCATCTTCTTCAACTCGATGATTGCCATAGTTATTTCGATCACCGTTTATATCCTTATCGGACGATTTGTTTCAACCGATCTGCAGCTTGTTGCTGCCGCGCTCTTACCCGTTATCGAACTTCCCTTGCTGTGGCTTTTGACTCCAGAATCCTATGTTGTGCGCCATGCGGTGCCTATCTTCAACCCGCTTCCCGTGAAAAAACCTGGGTTCATGTTGCACCTTGCACCACCCGCCCTGCTTTTCGGAGCAGTGCTTGGCGCTTTTCGTACTGCAAGCCTCAACACCGCTTTGGAGCAATCTCCCCTTACCCTGCTCCCTTTTGTGCTCACGGTTGGGACCGTTATATCCCTTGTCTTCATGATGGTTTCGTTCTCCGTTGGCGCAAGCAGCAGCTGGAATGATTTGCTTCGGCCGATTGTTCCCTTTGTTGCTTTCGCCGCACTGTTCATCCCCAGCATCGACCCCAATGGATCCATTATCCCGTCTTCTATCGTCCTTGCCGGCATGCTCGCTCTTGCTTCGACTCTTTGGGCTTACTTTGGCCAGCTCTCTCAGGAATTCCGACTTTCTCCCATTTTTGTCTTTGCAGTTGCTGAAGCATTTATGAGCATCGGGCTTTTAGCGGAATCGACTTTCATTCATTTAGAGCTTTCTTCCCTATTGCCCGCAATCGATCACATCACTTATCCCGCCATCTTGATTTTTATGCTGCTTTTGGGGTACAGCTTGATGCCCAGCATTCAAGACATCAAGCGCATGTTCCTTCCCTCAAAACGAACGAGTAACAGCATGATTGCCCAAATCAACGATAGAAACGAACAACACATTGCGCCGGACAACCCCGCCGAAGACGATCGTGCAACCGATTCGCCCCAGACCACATTGCTTGAGCCCGAACGCGCGCACGTGCTGCACGAATCAAACAAGGGACCCGACCAGGCAAGCGAAGCCTCGGAAAAACAGCTTCCATTGAATAATTTGGACAGCTTCTTTGCTGAAGTCAAAAACGATACGCGCGACGGAGAGCGGAAAACGGGCTGGTTCACCAACCGTTGCGAAGAAATAGCCAACTGTTATCTGCTCTCGCGCCGAGAAACTGAAGTACTGTTTTTCCTTGCCAAGAATTACAATGCGAGCTACATTCAAGACAAACTTTGCATATCGCGCAGCACGGCAAAGACCCATATAGCCCATATCTATCGTAAGCTTGATATCCACACGCAAAACGAGCTCATTCACATGGTGGAAGAGGGTCGAGAAAAGCACGACGCATAGAAAGCAGAGGTCGATTCACTCGCATCTGCAAAAAATATTTTCGGCGGTTCATCTGCGCAAACAAGAAGCACTCTAGGAAGTCGAACACCGCACAATGCCGCATTTCTTCCATCTGCTCAACCAAGGAAAGCTTCGTCCAAGCGCACAAGCAGGGGAGCAGCCCTTATTCGGACTGCTCCCCTGCTTGAATGGTGTTCTTCGGCTAAATCAGCGATTACAGATTATGCTCTTTCCAGTAAACCTTAGAGTAATTGTCAATAGCCTCGTCCATGTAATCGTACACACCCGGGAACGTAGAAACGCCCAAACCTTGCGACGCACCAGGAACGTAATACAAAGGACCACACCAGTCGCATGCCTTTTTGACCTCGGCATCTATAACTTCACGAGTCCAACCCGCGTAGTCAACCTTAGCCGAGTCAATACCGCCCATGAAGGTAATGTCCTTGCCGTACTTCTCAATGAGCATAGGAATATCGTTAGTGCTCATGACGCCCTGCCAGATATCAATACCCATTTCAATCATATAGGGAACCAGAGTTTCACCGTAAGAGTCGGAGTGATGCACAATAAGCTCCACACCACGGCTCTTCCAATAGCCGTAAACCTCCTTGTAGGAATCAAGCAAAAACTCCTCGAACATCTCAGGAGACATGAAGGTGGAAATCTGGGTACCCCAGTCATCATGATGGAACAATCCGTCGGGGTTCAGATGATCGCACGTGACTTCAGCCAGTTCAAGCTCGAATTCAGTGATGTACTTGATAAGCTCTTTCAACTCATCGGGACACTCGTAGAAAGCCGCGCAAACGTTGGAAATCTCGCCCAAATAGTGGCACATCTCAAATATGCCAGGAGCCACGAAAGGCATGGCGTATTGGGACTTGCGATCGATCTTCTCAAACGCCTCAATATCCTTCTCCCATTCGGATTCAGGCAGTTTCAACGAAGGCTTCTTTACATACTCTTTCCAATCCTCAATGTCCTTGCAAACAATGAGCTCGGGAGTATGCACAGGGAAAGCACCCGGCTGACCATCAGCCCAAGAAACAGTAACGCCCCAGTTGTTGACTACGTTGAGCTCACCCGGCTTCGGGTTGTTGCGAGCGCGATGCGTTGCCGTCATAACAATGTTGAATGCCTCGTACTGCTTAACGAAGCGTTCGGGCTTGCCGCCCTTCATGACCTCCTGGAGGTTTTCGCGAGGTGTAAGCATTTTTTCTCCTTTTCATCGATTTCAAAATTGCGCTCCCTTGTTACCTTGGGAGCGCAATCGATTCACCTATTGAGATTCTCCCGAAACTACTTATTTCTCGGTATTCGCAGCAGCTTTGCGAGCGTTGATCTCAGCCTGATATTCCTTCAACTTTGCAGGAGTCAGGTGATAGCCAACAAGAAGCAAGATGGCGGCCAGAACTACCAGAGCAGTGGGGATAAGCATGAATGCAATGCCCAAACCCTGCTGGAAAGCAATGTACTCAGCAGTAAGCGTTGCGCCAGCTACCGTGAACGGAGCCATGTCGGCGGCAGTGGTGAAACCAACGGCAGCAAGCACGAAGGGAATCAAGATACCGCGCGCCATGAAGCCAATCTTCAAGGGGAACAGCTGAAGGCCGTTGATCCAACCAGCAGCGTTCGTGCGATTCTTCCATTCGTTGTACACAACGGTATCGGCATACATAGCAGTGGAGCAAGAGTAGGTAATGCCATAGCCCAGAAGAGACAGGGACATAAAGACAATGACCATCATCGGGTTGAACAGATTGAAGTAAGCAACGAGCATCATTACTGCCATAAAGGCGAAGGCAGCAATCATAGCGTTACGAGCGGACTTCAACAGACGAGAGATAGGAGCGGACAGATAAGCACCCACCACGCAAGCAATGTTTGAAACGAAAATGTAGGTAGCCAGCAATGCAGGATCAAAAGCAACGTACGTGAAGTAGTAGGCAGCTACGCCGGAGCAGGTGAAGTTGAAAACCCACTTAGCAATGTCCGCCAAAAGCAAGAACACCAGCGGAGGATTGGAAACAAGGGCACGGCCCAAATCGCGGAACGTAGTACGACCGGCATCGTTGCTGTCGCGCTTGTAGTTTGCCAGCTCTTCTTTGGTGTATTCTTTTTCGTAGCCCTTGAACATCTTAAAGTGCACGAAGTAAAGAATCGCAAAGCAAACGCCCATGACAAACGCACCGAAAGCATACTGGTTAGCTTGACCGAACAAGCTTGCGCCAATAGGCAGCAGGCCCGTCATGATGTAACCGAAGAAAATCTTCGAGGCGTTCGACCACATACCGCGGGTAGATGCCATGCGCGAACGATCTTCGGGAGAAGTTGCCGCAACAGAAATCATTGCAATGTTGGATACATACGGGAAGTCCCAAGCCGCATGAGAAACAACGTTGAAGAAGATGATAAGCGCTGCAGCAATGGCCGTGTTATCACTCAGGCGAGTGAACTCAAGGCAGAACAGAATGGGAACGACCCACGGCAGCACAAGCAGCCAAGAACGATAACGACCCCACTTCATGGGCTTCAAAGAATTGATAAAGCCGCCGTACATCCAGCCCAAGATAGCATCCACCGTGGAACCTACGCCAGAAACCAGCGCGGCAGTGGGCGCATCAAACATGGCAAAGTTCGTCAAGAAGAATACGAAATAATACGTTTCTACACTACTCATCAAGTTGAAACCAAAGTCGCCAACACCGAAGAAAACCTTCAGCGCCTTCGACAAGGGCTTCTTTTGCTGTACTTCAACAGCAGGAGTTTCAGTACTCATGTAGTTCCCCTTTCCTTTGTTTAGAGCGCCTTGATCGGCGCACCCCTCTAGTTGCGAATAATAGGGAGGAAAAACGAAATTCAAAAGGTCACCTGGTGTTATTTTCTGCCCTCTTCATTGTGCAGATGCGCACAATGGACCACCCAAATCGGAGCACACTAGGCAATAACGATGCATTGGTTGCCATCAAATTGTGCATTAGTGCACAGTAGCAATCTGTTGAAAACCGTGTATGATGGAATAGCGCGGTTTATCCTTGCCTTGAATGGTTCAAGGAGGCAAACCGACAGGTCGATCTGATAACAGGGGGTTGGATCGCCATGAATCTTTCCATACGATACATCTACCATAAAATCTTGAAAAAGGATGCTAATGCCTACATCGCAGATGAGCATGCAGTACCCTTGAAGATTCAATGGATCAGTATCGCTTCGCCCCGTTTTGCCAGCCACGCAGGTTTTCTTTACTTCGTAGAAGAAGAATACGAGCTTCCCACCTTAATGCACAAGGCTGAAGGAGGCTTCGGCTGCATAGTCCCAGAGCGCTTATCCGATCTGTGCAAAGGCATTCCGCGCATCATTATCGACGATGAAACAGACCCGGATAGCTTGTTCGAATATCTGGTAACAGAAGTGGAGAAATACCGCACCTGGCACGATAACATCAACGAGCTGTTAGTATCCGATGCATCCTACCAGGAAATACTTGATGAGACCTCTCAATTTGTTCCTCGCCCCATGTACATCGCGGACGCCAATTGGCGCATGGTATCTCATATTGCCTACGAAATGAACGAAATAAGCGCGACTTGGCACTATCAAATGCTTCATGACGGCTGGTACCCTATTAGCATAGTGGAAGCGCTCAATCGAACCGGTGAATTCCAACGCATCACGAATCTTCCGCGGGCGGCTCATTTGGAGTCGGAAGTTTTCACTATGAAAATCATCGCAAAGCCGCTACGTTACCGAAATCAATTGGTGGGCTATTTTTTTATTATCGACACCCATAATGATTTAGGTTATTGCGAGACCGAAATAGCCGAAGAACTAGGAAAAATGCTGCTACCACTTGTGGCATCCCGCAACACTCTTTCAGGTATCACGAACTCGCAGAACAACTTTATCGCTCAGGTTATTGGCGGCCATATCACCAGCAGGCAAAAAATTGCCACTAAGCTTATGGAGGAAACGCACTGGCCCCTTCGCTCTGACTTCACCATTGTAACGGTCAAATTCGCACAAGATGAGCTTAATAACCACATGCTGCACATGAGAGTTGTGGGCCTTCTAGAAAGCAAACACGACAGTCATGCTTTCTATTACAAAGACCGGGCTATTGTTGTTTTTCGCACGCAAGGTGTTGACGTCGACGAATTCAGAGAACATCTAAATCGATGCTGCACTTCTCTTCGCCGCGTTCTCGTGGTAAGCAAGCGCTTTCTCAGCTTTGATCAGCTTCCTGAACACTACGACCAAAATTTGCTGATCGAGGAAATGATCGAGTCTGATCCCACTCCGCGCGTCGTAAGCTGCGATGCCATGTTGCCAAAACTGCTGGCAGATTTCTGCTATTCAAAAGTACCCCTCTGCTATGAAGTAGACGTCCTTAACGAATACGACAAAAAGAACAATACGGCATTCTGCGAAACCCTTTTCTTCTATTTGTCTTACGAACGAAACATAGCCGCTGTCTCAAAAGCCATGTTTTTGCATCGCAACACGCTACGAAACCGATTAACACGCATTCAAGAAATCGTTCCCATTGATTTAGACGATCCAATGACGCGTTTTCGTCTTATTATTTCGCTAAACACCCTGATGAACAGCTAGAAAAACCAAACTAAGGAGCCCTTTATGAAACAAAGCACCATGAAATGGATTCGAATTCTTATAATGTTCCTATTGGCGTGGGGACTTGCAACCATCATGAAGCAGGGCATTTTCCCGCTCTTTAGCTAAGGGAGCGAGCATCCCTTTCTTCCACCCCGCAGTACGCGAACTCAATACAGATTTGACATCGTTCAAGGAGAAAACATGATTGTAACAGCTGGAATGATCGAAGCATGCCTTGAACGCGCCGGATTGCGCGGCGTCAAGATTGATGGATCCAAGGACTGCGTTGTTGAGCAGGTGCGGCGATACTCTAACAAGCCCTGTGCTTCCAGGAGCCTATACCTTGTTCCCCTGGGTGCAAGGTATCGGAAGCCGAAAACAGGGCAGTACGCCCTGGCGGTTCTTCCTGGTTCGTTGGGAGACGAAAACGAGTGTGCACCGTTCTACGACATTCTTCGCAACCTTGATCGCTGGGACGCCCAGCTGAAAGACACCATTATCGACGAGCGCCCGGTAAGCGAACTTGCCGACATTGGAGCCAGCATTCTTCCTCATCCTTTCGCCCTTTTTGATGCAAATCTGAACCTTTTGATGAAAACGTCCGAGTACGTCATTGACAATCAAGACCCGGATTCCAACGTGCCCCCTGCTTCTTCTGCCGAGAATCTGCTGCTTGATGAGGATTACCATGATGCGGCCCAAAAAACAGACCCCTTCTATTACCACGATGCAAATGGCCTTCTGTACCATTGCATCAACTTCCACTTTGATGGGGCCTATACGGCTCGACTCGTAACCCGCATACAAGATTCAGAACGTCTGAGCAGCGGAGAAGAGCAACTTATTGCTCATTTTGCATCCTATATCAGTCGCGCGCTTGCTTACTCAAGAGACCTGAAGTCAATGGGGAGCAAGTACGCAACCCTTAGACAGTTGTTTCGAACGCTTTGCGAGCAGCCCGGCGCCGTTCCCGATGCGAATCTTGCAGCCTATTTGACACCTTGCGGCTGGAATGCCACAGACAATCTGCTGGTTGTGATATTTGCCCTGGAGAAAAACGCGCCCTGGAACAGCGCGGCAAGCTATTTGGGACGACAGCTGGAAAGGACTTTATCCGGCACCATCGCGCTCACAAAGCTCCAAGAGATTACCTGGATTGTAAATCTGAGCCTAATGCAACGCTCGAACATTCCAAAACGCGAAGCGATCGCCTGCGTAAGCAAAACGATTTCCGACCTATGCCGCGATTACGCCTGCAAAGCGGGAGAAAGTCGGCCCTTCAGCACCGTTGCAAGCCTGCATGCCCACCGAGAAGAAGCGCACATGGCACTTGAACTGGGAGGCACGATTGATCCTTCCCTTTGGCATTATCGATTCGCTGATTACAGCCTTGCCCATTTACTCCGCTACGGCACGGGAATCCTTGAAAAGCGCCAGCTGTGCCACCCCGCTTTGCTGGACCTGATCAGGCACGACGAGCAGAATGGCACCGCGTACGCCCCGACACTTGTAAGCTTCCTGCGCAATAACCAAAGCCCCACGCCCACGGCAAAAGCCCTGTTCATTCATAGAACATCGCTTCTTCGAAGAATCGAGCGCATCAATAAAATAACAGCACTTCACCTGGATGACCCCGATGAAGTGCTGCATCTATTGCTCTCTGCTCGACTGCTGAACTTGTAAGGTTTAAGCCTTCCCTGCGCTTGCTGCGCCATAAGTGGGCAACAGCTGGCGATACCGTACCACTTCCCCAGCCATAACTGGGTCACGCATATTGCTCAGCTTGAAGCCTTGGAAACCGTAGGAGTGACCGTACTTGCCGTATTCATTCAGGCAGCGCTGTACTTCAGAGCACGTGAGCTCATCGGTCGCATCATCCTGACCTGGGGCTCCCTGAGTGTCGTAGCCGCCCATGACGGAAAGCTTGTCGCCCAAGGTCTCAATAATGTTGCAAATGTCATTTATCGGCTGAGCAGCCTGCCACGCCATAGACCCTTCCTCAATGACATCGGGAAGAATGTCTTCGCAGTGACCGCAAATATGGATCTCGGGAATGATTCCCAACTGCCGCGCCGCCTCGTTCATGCGCGTGTGAGCAGGCTTGATGAACTCGCGATAGATTTCGGGAGACATGAACAGAGAACGGCTGGTTGCCACGTCATCGTAATGGACGTATGCATCGGGCTTCAGGTATTCCGCAACGCGCTCAAGCAGACGAACCTTGTAGTCGGCGATTGCCATGCACAAGGCATACGTTGCTTCAGGCTCCTCATAGAAAGCGCACAGGGCATCTTCGAAGCTCAGAAGGTGCGTCAAACGCAGAAACACCGAGTTCCACGTGTGGTATTCAAAAACGCGCTCGTTGCGATCCTTGCCTGCAAGCTGCTGTTCCGCGAAAGCCTTCCAGTCGATGGCGTCTAAGTCCGGAAAATGAACTTTATCCTCCCAATCGCACACGTCATCGAGCGGAATAATCTCTGGATCAAGAGCGGGTTGACCTGCTGCCGATGAAGTTGGAATCCAGTTGCATCCGAAGCCGTCCCGACCGCCCACAAGCGGACCGTTTTCCCAATACTCCAGCTGGCTGCCAAGGATGTACTGATCCACGGCAAAACAAGGAACCCAATCTGTTGCCTCATGATTGAGATACGCCAGGTAGTTCTCACGTACGCTATACATACTGCATCATCCTCCCTATCGAAAAACTTCCCCTGTTTTACGACCCTGGATTCATAATAGATGCACACGCTGCCAGGCGAAATACCAGCAAACGTGAATAATAACGCGGCTGACGCATCGTTTTGTAGCGCGTCTGCTTTTACAAGGGCACACTCCCTTTCGCGGATCCAAGAGACAAGCCTGCGGGCAGGATGGAATCTTGGCATTCGGGGGCTCCCTATTCCTGGAACGAACATAGTAGTTGCGTCCAGATATGGGAATTTACCGCTGAATTTTCATTTCCACCCTTGAGCACCTTGCCCTTTTCACCTTCGCTCCCTTTCGCTTCTCACAACGCGGCATTGAGCTAGATGATTTCATGGCGCCTCCCCTTTCTGGTTGCATTTCGTGCCATTTGCCCCCGACCACGTCCCTAAAGCACTTCCCGCTTACCCTCAACCCGCCCTTCACGGTTCATGTTGTTGGATTTTGAGGCTGAAATTCGAAGTTGATGCAGGTTGGAAGTAGGTCGAAGCTTGGCATTGAGCGGACCCCACAACACATCTCAACAAAGCATAATGTTGAACTGGGGTTTTGCAGAAGCGATTTTTATCGCAACCGACTTCAACCCGAAAAAGACCCCGAATTGCAGTGAACACCTACTTCCAACCTGCATCAACTTCGAATTTGGAAGCGATTTTTCAACAACATGGACCCAAACGCGTCCGACCGCGCTAAATAAACGCACACTGGTCCCGATCAAACGTCGTAGCGCATCGCCCAACGCAAATTCGCCTGCGGAAAGCACACCTACTGCCCCAGTTCCACCAAGATTCTTCTTTTTAGTAAAAAGTATTGGCTCAAACACACCATTTGTGGGAAGATAGCATGTGTTTTTGTGTTCAGACCATCGTACGCTTGCAATGCGTTGCTCAAAACGAATAAAGCGAAAGAGAAAAGAGGTTTCTATGTGGGGTGCATGTCATCCAAAGAGCGATGAGGATATGAAGGAATGCGCCGAGCTGGGAAAATCGCTCAATCGCCTTTCTCAACCGACCATCTTGACCATCCTTGCCGAATCCGACAAGCCCTTGCACGGATACGTCATTGTGCAAGAGGCCGCAAAGTCGCCTATGTTCGGCGGTAAAAAGCCCGACGCGACGGGCGTGTATCGCACGCTGAAGCGTTTGGAGGAATCGGGGCTGGTGACCTCGCGCTGGGATATTCCCGAGGAAGGGTCGGCAAAACGCCTGTTCACGCTTACGGACAAAGGTCGCAGCTGTTTGCGTCGTTGGATTGACGCGCTGGCTTGCTACACACTGACCATCGAGGAACTGCGCAACGAGGCTTCGCGCGCGCTGGGCATTGAAACGCCCGATGCGCCTACTTGCTCGCATTAAGTCGCCGCATTGTTCACTGCCACTGAAATACGGTGGCGATACCGATAGACGATGCTCGATAGACCCTCAGAAATGGGGGTCTCCTTTTTCACCGAAAAGAATTGCGAAGGGCTGCGTGCGGAAGACGCGCCCTAAAAACGCGCCCGTCCGTAGCAAAATCTTCCGAGCAGCTTCCCCTTGCGAAGTGCCGCTCACGGGAGAAAATTTGCTCCCACAACCCGCAGCAACCTTAACGCCCTACAGCAAAACCGAGCGAACCCAAGCAGCGTATTGCCCCGACCACATGCCTTCGAGCTGATCGAACACCTGATTCCAATCGAACCGCCCCGGAAAAATGAGCTCCAGATAATTGCACGGAACAGCTTTGCTCACCGCGCATCCCGCCTTTATATCGGCACGACGCTTCTGCGCCGCCGTATACGTGCACGTGGGACAATTCGAAACCAGCAGCTCGGCGCCCGTTTGCACCGCTTCGTCTTTAAGCAGGTAATCGATGCGCTGCTCTTTAATGGCCGGATCCACCAGACTTACCGCACCGGCACCTCCGCAGCACAACGCATTCGTACCATGATGCAGCATTTCAACCACTCGAACGCCTTGCGTCTGAAGAAGCGTGCGAAGCGGGCCACCGAAAACGCCTACGCGATCGTGGCACGAATCAAACGGCGCAATACGCACTGCATCTGCGGTTTTATCTGCGATTTCACTCGCGGTTTCACCCGCAGAAAGCGAGGCACACACGTCCGCGGCTTCAGTCGCTTCGGGCTGCACACCCGCAGATTCTCCGGCAGGGGACAGCACGTCTGCACCTACGGCTGCAGCTTCGCCCGCCTCCACCGCGCTGGATGCTTCCCGCGCTTCCGCCGCTGCTTGCGCAACAAGCTCACGCGCGCGATGCGCGCTCACACGCACACCGGCATCCGCCAAAAGCTGCGGCAACGCAACCATTTCCAACGCAGCGCCTTGTGCCGCTGCGGCCGACGCAAGCTCTTCCGCACAACCGGGACACACGCACACAACGCGACGGATTCCCGTCGCAACCATTCGTTCTACCAGGGATTTCTTATACGCATCCGCGCGATCGCCGTAACCTGCCGTCTTCAGCGGACTGCCGCAGCACGCATCGGTAAACACCACGGGGCCCGTATTTTCCTGCAACCACGAGAACGCCTGACGCGTCAAATCGGGAGAATAACTTGCCAGAGGGCAGCCCGGGAAGAACAGCGTATCGGCACCCAGCGCGGGCGCATCCTCTATCGGGGGCAAATCCACGTACCAAATGCCGTACACCGCGCGATACGCCGAAAAGCAATGCCATTCCTTATCGACTTGCGTCATGGTGAAGCCGCTGCCATCAACCACGTCACCCAGAGAGAACAACTCACGCAGCGCCGTGAACATGTCCCGCGCGTCAACGCTCGTGGGACAGTCCAACGTGCAGTAGCCGCACATGAAACAGCGGCGCGCCGCGAAAACGGCCGCCGGGTGCGCAGAAGCCACATCAGCAACGCCTTCTGCGTTCTCCACCAGGGAAAACAGCGATGCCAAGCTGCCCATCGTCATGTCTGCGCCGCCTTCCCGCACGGGAAGCAACGCGCCCGAAGCATCGCGTCCTTCCAAAACAGCGCAGCGACCCGTGCAGGCACCGCAGCCGATGCAAGCGCGAACCGCCTGATCAATCACTTGTTTCGCCAACGAGAACGACATACGCCCACAAACCTATCTCGTTTTACCCATGGGAACAGGCCCGCATTCCGCGCGCAGAGCGCAGTGGTCGCAATCATCCACAACCGCTTTGTCAACGTCGTCCCAGGTAAGGCGCACATACCCGAGCGCTTCGTAGAAGCCCACGGATTCACCGCGCGCTACCAGGCGCAACTCGCCGAAACGTTGCAGCGCATCGTCCATAAGCGCGCGCCCCACGCCGTACCCGCGCCACGTGGACACCGTGACAACCGGATTCACATGCACCACGCCGTTCGCGCCCTGCGCCACACGCAAAAAGCCCACAATGTCGCCGGCCGCACTCTGGGCAACGGTAATATTTTCCATGGACGGCATGTTGTCCATGCCCTCCCACAAGGCATACGCGTTAATCGTATCCGCATCTTCCTCGCGCGCAGGACGCAACGTAAATAAGTCAGCCATGAACAGGCCTTTCTCTATCTCTATCGTTATTCGCTTCGGGCGCAACAAAATGGAGAAGGAACCACCGCGCACCTTCGCCGAGCCATCCTACATAATAGGCGGCACGTAAATCTTATTGCGCGAATCGGGGATGCTCTTCTTCGCCAGCTCCGTTAGACCCTTCACGATGGTGGGCATGGCGCTTACGGGCACGCCCATGAACATCATGTCTTCGCCCAGGTCAGTGGCGGCGCGGCAACCGTAACAGCCGAACGTGATGTTGGGCTGCTGCTCAAGCCAGGGGTACAAAACGGCCTCCACGCACATAGAGTTGTAGCCACTCGCTTTGAAATCGAAGCGGTGGCCAGTGTAATACGCCATGGACATGCACAGCCACATCATGTGCTCGGGCGTGCCGGTGAATACCACAACCTCGGGCTCGCGCACCGTTTTGTTCAGGGGCGCCACGTATGTCGCACGTTTGCTGTGCGCAGGCAGCGTGGGACGCTCACGCACCATCTGAGCTGCGGCTTCGGCATTTACCAGCTTGTGGAACAGCACATAAATCTCACCGGTGGCCAGCTTTTCGGGCACGCCGGTCATGCCGAAAATAGACGTACCATCGGGACAAGAATGCTTGAACGGCGGCATAAGGATCGAGGCGCCACGACGCGCCGCCATCATCGCCTGGCAAAAGCGCAGGTTTTCGGCGGGCAGGGGGGCGTCGGGCAGAAGCTCGTCTTTGTCGATAAGGCTCACCGCCACCGGCTGCCAGCGCAGGTCCAGCTTCTCCATGCAGATGCGCTGCCATTCGGCGTATTGTTGGTGCAGATCGTTGCTAATCTGTTCCGCGCGCGGTTCGTTGGCAAAGGTCGCGTCGAACGAAGCATCGCCCAGTGCATCGATAGTCAGCGAGCGCGTAGGGCAATTTCCCGCGCACGTGGTGCAACCCACACACAGCTCGGGATGCGCCGCCACCGGATAGCCGTTTTCATCCTCTTCCAGCACGTCACAGGGGCAAAACGCAATGCACAGGCCGCACTTCACGCAACGCTCCGGCGAATGCGTCATGCGATAGCTCACCGTGTTACTTTCACGGCGTTCTTCGTTCCAGTGCTGAATTTGCTGCTCGATCTCTTCCATGATTCCCTCTCGTATGTATAGCGTGCGGCACGATGCAAGGCGGCGACGCAGCACTGCTTGCCTTAATGCTGCTGCACGTCTTAATACCACTACACGTTTCGATGCCGCTGCGCATCCCCGCCGCCACAGCGCATCGGCATCACGAGCACCCGCATTGCCATGCGCTCCGACACCTTGCGCCTCCGCGCCGCCGTACTTCATTTTCAAACCCTTAGAGTGTGTCTGCTATTGTACGACACACCCCGTCATCCACCAAGCACGCGGCGCGAAAGACCGCGCTATCCGCCCGAGTGCCACGCCATTGAGGCCTCTTTGCCCTTTTGCGGCCTTCTTCGAAGTAATCAGCACGTCAAAACCCAGCATTCAATGACCTCTTGTTGGATAAAAGGGGTTAAATTCGGGCTAATCGACGATAATCGGTGGTCGGGAAACCATCAGATTATCTATCAAAATTAACGCACGCTTCTGACCTGGGATTATCGTATTGACCTATTTCGGTTCACCGAGCGAACCACTCAATAACCTTGAAATCCCGCAACTTGACCACCGAATATCGTGCATTTGCCTGAAATCGAAAGCGATTTCGCAACAAGCTCGCTCAAAAAACAGCGAAACCGCTATCGAAATACGCCAGCAAGGCCGGCGCGACCAACCGCGCGCCCGCCGAGGCGCCCAATCACACGCCCACCAGCAAGGCTGGCACGCCCGAGCACGCGTCCGATGGCAAAGCCGGCGCGCCCGCCGAGGCGCCCAACCGCGCGCGCACCAGCAAGGTCGGCGCGACCAACCGCACGCCCGAGCACGCGTCCGCCGAGGCCAATCCCTCACCCAACCACGCGTCCGCCGAGGCGCCCGCTCCAGCAAAGATTGGCCTGTAACCGACCACCAGGGGGGAACAAAAGGGGCCACCAAAACTCACGCTTACGCGCCAAACGCTTCCTGGAAAAAGCGGCACAGATGCTCGAACAGCACCACTGCCTGGTTGTTCATGGCTCCCAGCTCCGACAAACTCACGTACACGCTGCGCGCGGCACCGTTCGCAAGAGGATGCAGCACCACGGCATTCCCCTCAAGCGGACCCCAGCTTTTCTCGGGCCAAAAACCAACACCTAGCCCCAACCCAATCATCTCGCGCACCACGCTGGGATTGTCGCTTTCCAGCGCAATGCGCGGTTGGAACTTTGCGCGGGCACACATCTCCGACACGAATCGGCTGAACCCCGTGGTCGAAGGCAACGACACAAACGAAAGCCGCTCAAGTTCCGAAAGTTCCACCGCATTCGCGCCAAACGTTATCGAAGCAGGTGCAGCCAACATGACATGTTCGGTATAACACCTGTTCGAAGCGCAGTCTTCAAGCGGCTCCGATGCAATAACCACATGCGCGTCATCCTGAAAAAGCGAATTCTGCGCCAGCGCCAAACGACTCTGCGGATTCTCAGTCATCCACAGCGCCAGCGCCCGCGATGCAATGCGCGACCCAGCCTCCACGCGAACGCGAATCTCACCTGCCCGCGTGCGGCGAATATCATCGAACATGCTCTCCGTACGGTGGATGTCACGCACAATGGGCGCCAGCTGCTTTTTCAGCAACCGCCCCTCATCGGTCAGCGAAAGCCCGCGACCCACACGGCGAAAGAGCTGTACTCCCAGCTCATCTTCAAGTTTTGCCATTGACCGGCTGAGCGCAGGCTGCGCCACGTGAAGCCGCTGCGCACTTCTTGTCATGTGCTGCGTCTCCGCGATATCCAAAAAATATTCCATCTGATTTCTATCCATGACCCCATGGTACGCGCGCGTTGTCCTCTCCTAATGCAAAGCGCACGATTGCACGATAAATTCATAACAAATAAGTATTAAATTATCATGTTTTAATATTTGAAAAGCATAGCGAAGAGACCTACACTCAGCAGGATAAAAAAGAGCGCACGTGCACATCTGCAAACCATACTGCCTGCGTATCGCATGAAAAACGTGCGAAATCGTGAAAGACTTCACACGAAGGCACGGGCAGGACGCCAACTGCACGATGCAAAAAGAACAGGGAGAATCACATGCTTACCGAAATACTTGAAGCCGCCATGCTTGTCTGCTTCGGCCTTTCATGGCCCACAAACGCGCTAAAAAGCTACCACGCACGCACTGCTGCAGGCACCAGCTGGCAATTCCTGGCGCTTATCACCGTGGGCTATTTCGCCGGTATTGCGGCAAAATTCTGCTCGGGCACGCTGAGCTGGGTGCTTATCGTGTACTTCCTGAATCTGATTTGTCTGGGTGTGAACTGGGGCGTTTACTTCCGCAACCGCGCGCTGGACGCCGCCCGCATCAATCAAGCGGTGGTGGAAGACGCCATCGAAGCAGAGCTTACGCAGACGAAAGCGCCGAAGTGCGTGCTTTTCGCCACCGATGGCTCGCCCTGCGCCGCCGATGCGCTTGAGTTCGCCGCCGCAGCACTGGACAAGAGCGGCGTGACCGACACGACCGTGCTGAGCGTTTCCGTTGCGGGCAATGAGCTGGGCGAGCGTCGTGCGCAAGAGACCAGCGAAGAAGGCGTCACAACACTGCAGCACCTGGGATGGAGCGCCAAGAGCAAGGTTCGCTGCGGCGAGCCAGCGGCCGAAATCATCAGCGAAGCACGCGACAGCAATGCCGATCTAATTGTCATGGGCTCGCGCGGTTTGAGCGGCATCAAAGAGATTATGTTGGGCAGCGTTGGCCGCGAAGTAAGCGAAGCTGCCAGCTGTCCCGTACTGATTGTTCGCTAGCAAACAGCGCTTCAAACTGGCATTTTGTGCGGTTTCCCCCATTCGGGGCAACCGCACACCCAGTAGGACTCGCACGTAAATCCGCTCATCCTGCGCAAGCCTTCCGGCATGCCAGCTTCATGCGTTAGCCCTGCGTGACCCCCACGGATCCCACCGCTTCGCGCAACGCATACGCCTTCTGCAGCGTTTCCTGGTACTCGAAATCGAAATCCGATTCAGCGGTAATGCCGCCGCCCACACCCAACGTGGCCACGCCATCGCGACAGACCAGCGTGCGAATGACCACATTCAAATCGCAGTCGCCCGCATTCGAAAAATAACCGATGCTTCCGGTATACAAGCCGCGCGCGCTGCGCTCCAGCTCGTCGATAATTTCCATCGCACGAATCTTCGGCGCACCGGTAATCGAGCCGCCCGGGAAAGCATTGCGCACCACATCAAGCGCCGTCGCATTTTCGCGAAGCCGTCCTTCCACTGTTGCGACCAGGTGAAACACCGTTTGATACGTTTCCACGGTAAACTCGGGGTGCGTATACACCGTGCCCGGCTTGCACGAAAGCGACAGGTCGTTTCGCTCCAAATCCACAATCATCAGAAGCTCGCTATTGTCTTTTGGACTGGCGAAAAGCTCCTCGCGATTGCGCGCATCTTCATCGGGCGCTTTCCCGCGCGGCCGCGTGCCTTTGATCGGCCGCGTTACCGCATGGCCATCGCGCACGAACAGGAACCGCTCCATACTTGAGCAGCACACATCGAACCCAGGCCCGCGCAGATACGCTGAAAACGGCGCGGGATTGAAAGTGCGCAAGTAGCGATACAAATCGTAAGGCGGCTGCGGCGCGTCCATAGTGAGCTGCTGCGTCATATTCGCCACGTAAATGTGGCCGTCCAGCATGTATTCCACCATACGATCAAGCGCCTGCTGGTAATCCTGCTCGGTAAAGCGCGAGGTGAATTTCGCCAACGTCGAGCCACGCGAAGGCGTGGGAGCAGAAACCGCAGAAGCCACGAGAGACTCTACCCACACACGCGCTTCATCAGCGGAAGCAGTCTGACCTTGCACGCTGGCGTAGAGTTTTCGCTGTTCGTGATCCTCAATGAGCAGCACGTCGTAGAACACCATCTGCGCCTCGGACATGGCAGGTGCAGAAGGGACCGCGGAGGCTGCAAAGCCCGAAGCACCCGAAACCTCAGCAGCAGAAGCCTTGCCAACGCCAAGAGCGCCTTCTGCCCCCGATGCATCCGATGCACCGAACGGTGCGTGACGAGTTGACACCCCGTTCAACGCACGTCCGAAATCGTAACCGAGATATCCCAACGCGCCCCCTATCAGGGGAAGATGCGTTTCATTGGGCTCTTGGTGCGAGCGCAACGCAGCGTCCAACACGTCGAAGAACGCAGCTTCCGTTGGCGCACCGTTCACTAAGCACTGGCCGTCCACCTGCTCAATGGTAAGAAACGGCTTGCACCCGACAATCGAGAATCGCCCCTGTTCGCCCTGTTCCGATGAATCCAAGAACGCAACTTGGTCATTATCCTTCAGCAATTCAAAAACAGCACTCAACGGCTTATAGCCGCTTACTTCCCAAACAGTTGACCCCACGGATCTTCCTCCTGCCTCCAACGCGCACACGTCGCACGTACTTCTTCCCAATACGCCCCATTTACCTGGCGCGCCGCCTCGTGCAACGTTTGCTGCGTCTCCCGCTGCGTCGCCTGCTGCGTCTCCCGCTGCTCATCCGCGCAACCATTGCCGCATGCAATGCCCTGACCATCAATGCTGCGCACTGACATTGCTCCCATCAGGGAGTTTGTCAGAAATACTTCATCCGCCTGCATGAGCTCTTCGAACGTAAGAGGGCGCTCCTTCGCTCCCGTAACGCGCAACGCAAAGTCACGCATAACACCGGGAAGCAGTCCACACGACACCGGCGGTGTAACCACTTCGCCCTGAATCACGGCGAAGATGTTGCTTGTCGCCCCTTCTGCCACCTGGCCTTTTGTGTTCAAAAACAGCGGCTCGTCAATGCCGCGCGCAGTAGCAGCCCGTTTTTGCAAAATGCAATCGCCGTAATTGAGGGTCTTCATTGCCACCAGCGGCGATGTCTCGTTTCGACGCACTTCGCTGAACGCGCACGTAAAACCTGCAGCGCGGCGCGCATCGTTATACGCGTTCGCACGCACGGTGGCGAATCGGTTCTTCTCCGTTATAACCAGCTTGAGCACCTTGCTGCCCGCGACTGCATCGCCCTGGCACGCATTACGCGCAAGGTCCACCAGCTCACGCGGCTCAACAGTAATACCCAAACGCTCAAGCGAGGCCACCATGCGCGCAAGATGCTCGCGAAAAAAGATAGGCACGCCCTGTTCAAGTGCTATGGTTTCAAAAACACCAATACCAAAAAAGAAGCCGTCATCAGGTGTTATCTGATTAAGCACGTTGGAATCATTAGACATACAGCACTTCCTTTTCTGTTGCACGCTTGGCAGCGCCCTCGCTCAAGCGCACCCACTCAGCGCCGGCCGCTTCCCTGCCGCGCACGCCTTCCCCGGCACCCGCACACGTACCAGCGCCTTCCCCAGCACCTTGGCCGGCCGCTTCCCCGGCACCCGCCGCGTTCCTGGTATTCGCCGCAGAAACGCCGGCGCATACGTCCATGAAGTTCGCAATCAACTCGCGTCCATAGCACGTGCGTGCCGCCTCGGGATGAAACTGCACGCCGTAAAGCGGCAGATCAGAATGGCGAAGCGCCATGACCGCGCCATCTTCCGTATGTGCATCTACCTGCAGAAACGGCGGCAGGGTATCCTCCTGGACAACCAGCGAATGATAGCGCGTAACAGGAAATTCGCACGGCAGCCCGGCAAACAACCCTTCGCCATTCGCGTGCAGCGACGACACCTTTCCGTGCATCGGACGATGCCCCCGCGACACGTGCGCGCCATAGACGTTCGCAAGAATCTGATGCCCCAGGCACACACCCAGCAAGGGCACCTGCTGGGCAGCCGCCCATTGGACAATCTCCTTGCAATTGCCGCAGTCGTCAGGGTTTTTAGGACCGGGGGAAATGATAATCCCCTCTAAGTTGCCCGTCTGATGCAGCGTGCGCACCAAAGTGGCATCAACATCATCGTTGCGCAGTGTAAGCACATCTGCGCCCAGCTCGGCAAAATAACTTGCCAGCATGGCTGTGAAAGAATCGTAATTATCAACCATCAAGTACATGCGAGAAACCCTTTCTCGTCAACGTTTTCCCTGGTGAAGAGCGTAACCCGCACAACATGCACGCGTTGCAAATAAAAAAAGACTGCCAAACGCGGCGCTTTTCGCGCTTTGCTTGGCAGTCTTCCTCATATCGTTATCGAAGCGGCAAAAACCGCAGCAATCCGAACCAGGGCACACCTTATTCAATTGCCTGCAGTGTATCACAATCAAACCGCAATGAGCGCGCCGAATCCCTCACATGCCGCCTGGGCCTTCAACTGGCGCCGCATGTTAAAAAGTGACGGGGTCTTTTTCACATTTCCGCCCCGCCATTCCGCTTGCACTGCCGAGCCAACAGAGAAAAAGCGGCGGCAAGGGAATGAGCCGACGTACGACGCTTTGGATAAGTCGAGCGAGTCGCAAGCCCGAAGAGGCATTATCCAAGCGGAGTCCGTTCGGCGAATCCCTTGCCGCAAGCATGCAACCGACCGCCAAAAAGTGAAAAAGACCCCGTCACTTTTTCACCTACAGCTTCAACCCGCGGTCGAACGCAAGCAGACGTTGGAAGAGTTCGCTGCTTTTCGCGAGCTCCTTCGGGCTGCCGTCGAGAAGAATGCGACCGTCTTGAACAAGCAAAACGCGATCCATATGCCCAATCCCGCAAAGGTGATGCGTGACCATAATCACCGTGCGATCAGCTAAAACATCGAAAATCGTATCAAGCAGCTTCGTCTCGGTAAGCGGATCAAGGCTTACCGTGGGCTCGTCAAGCAACACCACGGGCGTTTGCGCCAACAGCAAGCGCGCCAGCGCTATTCTTTGACGCTCGCCTCCCGAAAACCTAAGGCCAGACTCATCGACAGACGTATCCAATCCGTCAGGCAAGCGATCCAAAAGAGATTGCAGACAAACTTTCTGCAAAGCCTTAATTGCCTGGTCATCCGTCACTTTTGGATTTCCGATTTTGAGATTCCCCCTGAGCGTCTGTGCAAACAGATACGAGCTTTGCTGCATATATCCTACGTATTGGTGGATACGGCCTGCAGCATTGAGCTGGGCCGTAGAAACACCGCCCAGCGTGACCGCGCCACTGCTTGGCGCAAGGTCGCCTCGGACCAAATGCAGCAACGTTGATTTACCCGAGCCGCTGGCACCCAATATCGCAACTTTCTGCCCGTGCTCGATGGTAAGCGACACGCCGCTCAGCAGAGGGGCGCAGGCATCCGCAGGAGCACCGGCATCCGCAGCCGACTCGCGCGCGCCCGCCACGTCGCAAGCAACCGCAGCAGCGCCATCCGCCACGTCACCAGCGGCCGCATCCGCTGCTTCCCCGGCACCAGCGGCTGCACCAGCACTACTCGCATCGTACGAAAAAGAGACACCATCCAAGCAAATGGCAACGCCATCCGGAACAGGGAAAATGTCACTCCCCTCATCTTGAGCAGGCCGCTCGAACGCATTAAGCCGTTCGATGGAATCCAAGTGCCCCGCAGCAGCGGCGGTTGCATCGGAAAGCGGCTGAAACGCCTCAAGCAGCGGGAAGAAGCCCAGCACAACAGCAGCAATCCACGTAGCCGGCTGGTTATCCGACAACGAACCGGCAAACGCTGCAGGCGCCGCTGAATCCGCCGCACCGAAAAATCCGCCCGCCCATGCCAGCAACGCCACAACTATCAGGGCAAACAATGCATCAACCAGTAAATTCCGCCGACGTGACGATTCCGCAAGCCCCTTCTCGATCCCATTAATCTCCCCCGCCACGCGGGACACGGCAGCCCGAAAATCTTCCTTCCGTTGCGCGCAAACCCAATCGCCAATGCCCATCACGTTATCGTATGCGCTTGCGTACAGCTGGGCCTTGAGCGCCTTGACCCGCGCGGTGCGCGCACCGTTTACCAGCAACGCTTGCAGGGGAAGCAGCGCAGCAATCACGACAAATCCCACAAGCAGCATAACCGCGCAGGGAACGCTCATAGCACCAACGGCAATCACGACCAACCCGCCCACGGCCCATGCGGTGACCAGGGGAAACACCGTACGAAGGTACAAATTTTGAACATGGGAGATATCCTCGCTCAGCAACCCAAGCGCCTCGCCCATCTGCAAGGAACGCGCGCCAACAATGCGCTCTTGCTCAAAGGAGCCGTAGAGCTTCTTCCTAAGCGAACTTGTCATACGCAGCACCCAATCATGGCTGGCCAGGCGCTCAAAATAACCGAAGAACGGCTTACCGATGCCGAACAACTGCACAAACCCAATGGGGATATACAGCGAGAACAGACCCATTTCGGGCGGCAGCGAGGCATAGCTGATAAGGAATCCCGACATGAGCATAAGCAGCGTTGCGAACAAAAGCGTGAGAACGCCCAGCCCCAGCGAAACAAGCATGGTCTTCTTGTAGCGGCTAAAATACGGCTTCACCCACGTATCGGCGCGCCAAATGCCCGTCAGACGATTGAGCATGTAGTTGCGCGCGCGGCTTTCCTTGCTCACAAGAAATCACCGTCCCTCATTTGTTTGACCAGGCTCGATAGTGCGCCATTGGCCATCAGAAGTTCGCAAGGACGTCCGCTTTCCACAACACGGCCGTCTTCGACAACCAACACGTAATCCATGTTCTCAAGCCAGTGCAAACGATGCGTGGCGAAAAACACCAACCGGCCCTCCATCAGAGGAAGCATGCGTTCCTTCAGCGCAAGCTCTGTCTGAATATCCAAATGCGCCGTGGGCTCGTCGAAAATGAGCACCTTGCGCTGGGAATCCAAAAACGCGCGCGCAAGCGTCACGCGCTGCGCTTGCCCGCCAGAAAGCTGCCTGCCCTGCTGGCCAAGAAGCGTATTGACCCCCTGGGGAAGCTGTGCCACCGTATCTCCCAATCCCGCAAGCTTAATTGCCTGGTCAACGTCGTGTTCAGACGCGCCAGGCACGTAAAACGCCACATTATCGCGCAGCGACGCGTTGAAGATATGCGGGTTTTGCGGGATAAACGTGACAAGCTTCAGCCACCAGGGGTTATTCAGCGTGGGAACGCTCGCACCGTTGACAAGAATCTCGCCCGCCGTGGGGTCCGAGAAGCCGGCAAGCAGTCGAGCCAACGTTGTTTTACCTGACCCCGACATGCCAACAATGCCCACTTTACAGGACCCTTCGACGCGGAAATTAACCCCATTCAAGGCGAAGGGGTCGTTGTTGCTGTGCTGAAAACTGACATCACGGAACTCAAGGGTAGAGCTATTATCCCAGCTCAATGCGTCGGTTTCGTGCGGTTTCTCCACTGCATCGTCTGCTGCGCCCGCCGTGGCAGCCGTGGCAGCCGCGCCGACCACGGGAAGCGCCCCACCTTCCCCCGCTTCGCACGGCGCCCCCGCCGCATCAGCCGCCCGAGCGACGGAAAGCGCAGGTAACGTGCCGGGCTCAGCGCCTGCACACGCCCCTCGGACAGCAACGGACGCGCTCAGCGTCTGCGCACCTTCGCCACCTATAACATTCAAAATCGAGGCCAGACTGTTACGCCCATCCAAGCTGGCATGGAAATCCGTGGAGTAGCGGCGCACGGCGGCGAAGTATTCCGGCACCATGATAAGAACCGCAAGCGCAGGCTCAAGCCCCACGCTGCCGTTAAGGAGCCTGAAGCCCAACATGATTGCCACCGCTGCCAGGGCAAACGTGCGAAACAAATCTAAAACCAGGCTGCTTAGCGTAGCCGTGCGCAACGTTTTGACGGTCGCGTCGCGGAACGCTTCGGAAACCGCGAACACCTGATTCGCGTACGGTTTCGAGCGGCCGAACACCTTAAGCGTGGCAAGCCCGCGCAGCGTGTCCATGAAATGATTGGCCAGGCGGTCGTATTCCTGGTGCTGGGCCGACGCCTGTGCCTTCGCGTGGGCACCCAGCAGCTGCATGTAGCCAATGATACATGGCAGAATTACCAGCGCAATGATTCCGCTGATCCAGTCGGTGGCAAACAGCGCAACGGCAAGAATGACGGGAATCGCAATAAAGTCGGCAACTTTCGGCAGGATAATCGCAATGTAGTTTCTCACGTTTGCCACGCCGTCGATAAGCTCCTGAACGGCAGACCCGCTTCCGCGCCGCTGCACGCCCGTAACTCCCTGCTCGTACGTTGCTTCAACCAGCTGATCTTGGAGTTCCGTAGCGCGCTTGCGCGAGAATGCATCGGCCATTCTGCTGCGCACGGCATCCAGTGCGTTGCGCGCGATAAATGCAGCGGCAAACCCAAAAGCCCCTGGTAGAGCACCTGGAACAAGACTGGCGAACGCCTGCGCCACCGCACAATTCCACATCCAGCTCAACGCACCCGCAAGGCAAAGCGCCTGCGCCACAATCAGCAGCGCATCAGCGCCGGCGCACACCAGGAGCAAGACGAACATGCGCCTTGCCCCCGGAAGATTCAGTATGTTGCGATCCAGCATGATTCCAGCCTAACGCGGTTGCAGTCCAACGCCGTCACATTCGAGCATTTGCGCACGTCAGTCAACACGTCCGCGGAACGCGCGGTACACCAGCACGTGATAAACCAGAACCAGCGGCACGCCAATGCACGCAATAATGGTCATGGCGAAAAGCGCCGTGCTGCTTGATGCACTATTCGCAACGGTCAAGCTGAGCGTCGGATCAAGCGCGGGGACAAGATTCGGAAACTGCGTTGCCGCAAGAATAACAACCAGGCCCGCACATCCAAGACCAGCCAAAACGGGACCAAGAACATCCTTTTTAGGAGTATCCGCCTTGCACAAAACCGGAATGCACAGCATGCTTGCAACAAAAACAACGGCACCCACAGCCGCCAGCGCTTCGATGCCAACAGCATACGGAAGGCTTGGCTTCACAAATGCGAAGAACACAACGGTGACCAGCACAAACACCACAATATCAACCACAGAAAGCGTGCGACGGAGCACCGCGGCACGAGCGCGCAGCTCGGAGCCTTCGGGAGCCTTCAGCGCAATCCAAGCAGCGCCTTGCGTCAGCATATGCACCAAACCAAGCACGCCGCAAAGCAGGGCAAAGGGGTTAAGCAGCGCGAAGAAGCCGCCCGTGTAATCGCCGTTTGCGGCAAGGGGCAGGCCCTGGACGATACTGCCCATTGCAACGCCCAACAGCAACGCGGGCAGCAAGCTGCCAACGAAGAACAGGACATCCCACAGACGCGGCATATCGCCATTGTGGCCGCGGAATTCCACCGCCACCGCACGGAAGATAAGGCCGAATAGCACCAACATAATAGCCAGGTAGAAGCCGGAAAAAACGGTTGCATACGCCGGCGCAAATGCGGCAAACAAGGCACCACCGGCCGTAAGAAGCCATACCTCGTTGCCATCCCACACCGGGCCAATAGCGCGCACAATGCGCTTCTTGTCGCGCTCTTCCTTTGCCAGGAAGGGGTACAAAACGCCCGCACCCAGGTCAAAGCCATCCAGAGCAAAGTAGCCAATGATCAGCACAAAGATGATAATGAACCACAAGTTTCCAAGGATAAGCATTATTCTTTCACCTCCACGTCCAGCTTAACGGGACGAGCAGCGGCTTCGTCTTCTGCAGCAATTGCCTCGGGGCCAGCCTTAACCGTTTTGATGAAGCTTTTCGCCCACACAACGTAGATAACGGTGTATACCAGGCCAAAGAGCGCCAGCGTAATGATGATCTGAGGCGCGCTCACCGCTTGGGAAATGCCATCGGCCGTAAGCAGTTCGCCGTAGACGATCCACGGCTGGCGTCCGAATTCAGCCGTGCACCAGCCGAACTGAATAGCAAGCAGCGCGGCGGCCCAGCCAATCATCATAAGGTAAAGCGGCCATTTGCGCTTTTCAACGCTTAGTTTGCCAAAAGCGACCAGCAGCGAAAGGATAAGCGCAAGCGCTGCAACCCCAAAAAGAAGAAGCATCATGTGGTAGCACTGATAAATCAGGTTGACATCGGTCGGGCGCTCGTTTTCGGGGAAATCGTTGATGCCTGGGAATTCCGCGTTGAAGTCGCCCGTTGCCAAGAAGCTCGTAAGACCGGGGATTTCTACGGTGATGAGCTGCTCATTTTCCTCGTCAACCCAACCGATGAGAGACATACCCATAGGGCCGGTCTCGTACTGTCCTTCCATGGCGGCCAACTTCGCAGGTTGCTGCTGCGCCACTTCAACGGCTTGCTGATGCGCAACGGGAACCATAAGAATCGTGCATGCCAGCGAAACCACGGCGCCAAGTTTGACAAGCTTCATGCCCGCATTGCCCGGACGCTTCTTGAGCAGGAAATATGCACCCACCGCAATGGTCATAAGCGCGCCGCAGAGCATCACGGCAACCAGCACGTGGGCATAGCGCTGCAGCGTGGAGTAATTAAGCGCGGCGGCGAAGAAGTCCGTGAGCACCGCGGTGCCATCGGGACCAATCGTGTAGCCCGCCGGAGTCTGCATCCACGAGTTCGCAATGATGATCCACAGAGCAGAAAGGCAGGAGCCAATCCAAACAAGCCATGCGCTGACCAGGTAAAACTTCTTGCTCACTTTTTCGCGCCCAAAGAGCAAAACGCCCAAAAAGACCGATTCCAAGAAGAACGCGAACAGAGCTTCGGCCGCAAGGGGCGCACCGAAAATGTCGCCAACAAAGCGCGAGTAATCCGCCCAGTTGGTGCCAAAGCTAAACTCCATCGTAATGCCCGTGGCAACACCTACGGCAAACGTGCCCGTGAAAAGTTTGAGCCAGAAGCGTGCCAAATGGTCATCTTCGGGCTTACCGCTGCGGTATGCTTTGGTCATAAGTATGGCAAGAATCAGACCAAATCCAATGCTGAGCGGCACGAACATGTAGTGATAGATAGCCGTTCCGGCAAATTGCAGTCGGTCAAGAAACACCACATCCTGCATAAATTCCATGCAAGCCCCCTCCTTAAGTACCCCTGTTTATAGACGTCTGAAATCCCAGTGTTTCAGTCACCTTTCACTATAAGGCATAGCAGGACTTAAATGCACGTGATTTTTGATATTTTTTGAGAATTATTACTAATAAGAATACGTTCCTAGTGTTTGCATACTTCGCGGACACAGGAACTCGAAGCACATGAAAGGCAAAGAGCGCGACGAGGCACGCGAAACCGTTGATAAGCGACGAAGGCGGCAAGGGAATGAGCCGACGTACGACGCTTTGGATAAGTTGAGCGAGCTGCAAACCCGAAGAGGCATTATCCAAGCGGAGTCCGTTCGGCGAATCCCTTGCCGCCTTCGCGAGCAGGCAACTGAATTCATGTTGTTGGATTTTGGGCCCCAAATTCGAAGTTGTGATAGGTTGGAAGTAGGTCGTGCTTCGACTTTTGTCAGAAGATTGAATACACCTCAGTTGGAAATAATTTTGAACTGGCGATTTCCTAAGGCTTATTTTTCGCAAGCAACACGCACGGCAAAAAACACCCCGATTCAAACCCTTGACCTACTTCCAATCGGCATCAACTTCGAATTAGGAAGCCATTTTTCAACAACATGAATCTCGCGCAACAGCAAACCGTCGGAAAGACTGGAATTGTTGACAAAAGGTGGGGTAATTTGTCAACAAAGTTTACCCTGAACCAGAGCCAGGATACTGCCGTCGTCCATGCCGAAGTTGCGGGCAGCGTGGACCAGGTCGTCGGCCATGGCATCGATGGTGCGATACTCTGCTTCGTTCGCCACAATGTTGCTACCCGTAACGAACGTACCTTTACCGCGCCGCGACGCAATGTAGCCTTCGCGCTCCAAATCCATGTAAGCGCGGTTCACCGTGTTGTAGCTTATGTCCAATTCAGCGGCAAGTCCGCGTACCGTGGGCAGCTTATCGCCTTCGCAATAAGCGCCTGAAGTCACCAAATACGCAATCCTGTTTCGGATTTGTAGCCACACGGGCAGACCATCGTTGTGGTCAACCCGAAACGACATCAAAGGATCCACGAGCTACATCCTTCGGTGCGCCAAGCGCGCTTGCACCATGGCAACAATGTCATCATCGGCCAAACCAGCATTTGAGCAGGCACGAATCATGTCGTCGATCACAAGCTCAATAGGGCTATCAGTAGCGCGGTCGGCACCAATTTCGCGACGCGGCGCCACAAACGTACCGCGCCCCTTGCGCGTGGCAATGTAGCCTTCGCGCTCCAAATCCATGTAAGCGCGGTTCACCGTGTTGTAGCTTATGTCCAGCTCAGCAGCAAGTCCGCGCACCGTGGGCAGCTGCTCGCCTTCCGCAAACGAGCCCGAACCAATCAAGTAAGCAATACGGTTTTTAATTTGTATCCAAACGGGCAGACCACCCGCGTAATCTATTTCAAACGACTTCAAGGAATTCATATGCTATTCGCCTCTACCCTTTGTAAACCCATCGCTTACCGCCGTGGGCACGGTAACCACCGAGCCACCCGAGCGCTTCACCGTCTCGTACTGCATGAGCATGGCGCGCAACTTGAACGCCGCCTCAGGGTCTCCGTACACGTCAGCCGCTTCGGACAGCATGGCAGCAACATCGGCCTCCACGCCCGCCACCGAAGCACGCGCGCTGCGCTCGCGGTCTGCCTGAGCCTCTAAGCTCATAACCTCCTGCAGCTCTTCGGGAATCACGATATCGCGCACTTTCACGGAAATGATGTCAACGCCCCAGCTTGCAGCCTCGTGCTCAATGTCTTCCTTGATCTCGGCATCCAGCTGATCGCGCCGCACCGCCACTTCTGCCAACTGCGAGCGACCCACCGCTTCGCGCATGGCGGTCTGCGCCAAAAACGACACCGACGCGTAGTAGTCCTCAACCTCGGCGCAGGCTTTTTCGGCATCCCACACCATCCAAAACAGCACCGCATCGATATTCACCGGCACCAAGTCGGCCGTAAGCGTGCGCTCAGCGTAAAACGGCGTGGCAATAACGCGCTGATCCACGCGAATCGTACCGTGCTCGATAATGGGAATGGTGAAGTACAAGCCCGGCCCCACTACGCGATTCAGCTTGCCAAAGCGCAAAACAACAACCTTTTCCCAGTTCAAAGCCATATGCGTAGAGGAAAGCACCAGCAAACCCGCAAGCAGAGCCACCAGCAGCCCCGCCGGATCAATACTGCCCGTGACCAGCGTCCACGCCAAGAGCACCAGCATGCACGCCAGCAAAAACACCGCAACGCTGAAGATGGTCGCGCCGTTACGCGACGACTTACGCGGCACATAGCTCGTAGCCGCACGAATCTCGGCTTCTTTGTCAGTCATCTCATACGGCGCATCGTAGCGCGCGTCTTTCTTTTTCCTGTTCCTCATAACTTCCCCCTTGGAAGGTCAGTTCAAAACCATGGCGAAGGCGTCGGCGCACTCACAAGCCTACGACCTGGCGAAACACCCACCAGGCATTCTTCGAGCACGCAGTGAGCGTGCAGCAAGCGCATCGCAATCTGCAACGCCGCTCCCGCTATCGCCACGCCGCAGGTAAACCAACATCAGCCTATCCATTCACCCATGAGCCCGCTGGCAACGCTTCCTGCTTGCGTTGCATCGTACAGCCCTGCATCTACAAAGCACAAACGCATGATAAAGCCGCCAAGCAACACCGCGGCCGCTATCCAAACAAGCTGGGACCGGTAATTCCCATAGGCAACGAATCGCTCCATAACGAACGGCACCACCAGACCAACAGTCACCAAGCCGCCCCAAAAGAGCCACGCAAGGTCTCCTGCTATCAGGGCATATGCCGCACACGCAGTAGCATCTCCCCACATGCCCCACGTCAGATATGCCGTCAGCACCACAGCTTCCGCCAAAATGACAAAGCCGTCGATGTGTGCCAAGCGCGCCAAAGGTGCCACCACGGGCTGCCGCGCTTCAACGAACACACCCGAAAACAGCACGCACGCAATGCCGCACGACAGCGACGACACCGCAAAAAGCACCGGCAGCAACGGTGTTTGCCAGAAACGTACCGATGCCAAACTGCTCAACAGCACGCCGGTGTAAACCATGATGGCAACGCCAACAAGCACACCCACCGCCGAAAGGACATACACAAACCCAGGACCAGGGAAAACGTTGTCCAGCAAAGCAAGTGCGGCGAAAATCATCGCAATCGCAAACGATGCCGCCAACACATACGCCCCCACCGTCATAATGGACAACCGCGGCGTGAACAGCAAGTTGAACAGACGGTCAAAACGCCCCAGGTCAAAGGCAAGGCACGCAATCGCGCAGGCAAGCACCACCAGGCATACCAACCACGCGCGCGCGAAGAACTCTCCCGGCAGCGCAAACGCGCCCGAGACCCTGCCTTGGCGACCAGTCGCCCGCAGCGGCATTGCACGCCCCGAAAACGAAAGGCCCAAACGAGTTCGCTCCGCTAGACTACCGAAACGTCGGCGGGCGTTTACGCACTCCAGCAGGCACAACACCATCAGCGTACCTGCACCGGTGCCGCCTAGGAACAAATACCCTATGACAAAATCGCTGAACACGAATGCCTTTCTACCGGCAGTTTCTTCTCGCGCACTTGCACTGCGCCTCGCACGTTCGCACCGCACGCGCACACGCGCGAGTCGCACGGTTCCAACCCCGAACCGAGTCCAGGGCGCAACGCACGCAACGCGCCGCAGCTCATGCAAACTTGTCAAGCGACAATGCGATTACTGCAATTCTCCAGTATAAAGCATCGTCGCTTCCATGCAGAAAAACTACAGCGCAGGAAGGTAAGCGCGCAAAAGCTGCCCCGCAGCGCGATAGAACGGATGATGCGCCTGCTCACACAGCTTTTCTGCGAAATTCGGAAGCCATGTTGAAACATGCTCGGCCAGGAACCGCCCATAAGCAGCCGCTGCTGATCCGCCGGGCAAATCCGCTGTTGCCGGTGCACCTTCCGCAGGTTCCATCAGCCCTGCCTCAAGCGATGCCAGATATTGCAGCAACTCCAACTCGGTGGGCGCAAAATCCAGTGGCTCATTTGTCCCCTGCGGACGCCCCAAGCCGCACGCATGACAAAAACGCTCGACTTCCATAGAGTGCGGATTCACGAAAAGCAGCGGATCCACGCCATCGTCGGCCGCGCGCCACACGCCCTCGAACGGGCTTACCGCCGGCTCGGGCGAGCCCACAAACAGGCGCGTTGCATCGGCGCGCAAAGCAGGAAGGAGCGCATCTACCTGCGCGTTTTCTTGCGTTTCAGCACTTCTCTCGCCTGAGCAAACAGGCACATCGCCGTCACTTGCGGCAACACCACCAACAAGCTCAGCTGCGAAATCAGCAGGCAGGGTAACACCTAACGCCGCGGCAATTTCCTGCGCCGCAGCAGCCCATTCGCCACTTGCAATAGCACCCGCCACATCGGCTGTAGGATAACGCAACGAAAACGCCAACAACTCGCACGCCGAAGCCTTCAAAGACCAGATATCCATATCGTTTCCTTCCGTAGCCTGCAGCGCAACCGACTGCGCCAATCCGGCATTTTCCACTAATTCCAGCTCAACCTCGCGTATGACCAGGCTTTTTCCTTTTTGCTCAACAACGTTGTACGAGCGCGCGAAAACCGCCGGCACTTGCGCCACATGCTGCACATGGCGCGGCGCAAACGACAAGCTTCCCTCTTCGAAATCCTGCTCGTACGGATAACCTTGCTGGTCAAGGCACTGCTTGACCAAAGCAACGTCCGCATCGAACACCTTTATCGTTTTATAGAAGAAATCCTGCGCGTCAAGCTCCCACGTGCGCGCATCCAATTTCGCCTGGCGGTTTTGCTGCAAAATCTGATCGCGATGCTTGTTTTCCAGCGAGCAATAATGCACACCCAACGAAAGCCACTGGTCAACTGCAAATTCAAGCAAGCGAAGACACAGCGCTTCGCTTCCCGCAACAGGAAGACCCGCTGCATATTCGTAATCGTACGCCACGGGAAACGGCGGATTTGCCACCGTGAATCCTCGCCGCGCGAACTCCGCCCAATCATTCATGGGATAGCCGAATTCCAGCAAGTTGATGCCGAACGCGCCCGCCGCATCAAGCCCTAAAAGCAGCTTGCGCATGGCTTGCTCGGTGCCGGGAATCGCCGGCATTTCCACCATGACATCACGAATGAAGCACTTAGCCTGCGTGATGCGCGCCAGAGCCTCATCAATGGCTGCATCTTGCTGCTCCGGGGAATCCAGCACATCCAGCTTCACGCTCAACCGCAGCTCCTGCAGCCCTGCGGCGCGCAACTGCGCAAGCAAGTCACGGCTCAGCAAGTCGCCATCGGTATATAGACGCAAATGCGCCTGAGGAAACGCCTGATGAGCGCGCTGGAAGAACGCCACCACTTCGCGCGGATGCAGCAGCGGCTCGCCTCCGGTCAGCGCCACATGGGTAACGTTACCCTTTGCCAGAAACGCGTCGAGCTCTTCTTGCCAGTCGGTTTTCAACACACGCGAAGTGTCATAATCTGCCTGGTTCGCGTTGAAGCAGAAGTAGCAATGGCGGTTGCATGCCGTGGACAGCGTAAACGTTTTGCTGCCGCGCCCGCCCGTGCAGGCAACGCAGGCATCGGAAAGCGCGCCCGTCACAATGCTCGCGCCGCCATTGCGGAAACACGCGCCTTTTTCTTGCAGGCGCGCGCGTAACGCCGCCGCTTCTTCTTGCGCACGACCCTTTTCGTCCAGGTCAATGCCGTGCGCACGCAGGGCGGCAGCGTACTCTGCCTGGATAGACTCATATTCGGAAAGCCACGCCGTCAAGTTCGGGCGCTGCGCCAAAAGCTCCGCAAAACTCTGCGGCGTTGAAAGCGCTGCGTGCAATGGCGCATAAGCATCAGCCGTACCCGGGATTTCCCCGCCCGACGATAAACGCTCTTCACTCACGGGCGCCTCCTTCCCCACGATTTTCTTCTGCGTATTTCCCCTGCTCATTGTCGTTATTCTCCGTATTGTTGGCAAGAGCGCGCGATGGCTTTTCGCTTTTATCGTCCGTAGACAAAAAGCTCTTAACACGCCCCGCGTTCAAAGCGGCATGGACCAACAGCACCGCCAACAACACGGTTGCCGTGGCCGCGTGCAAGGGGCTCCAGAAATAATACCCTGTTGCGTAATATCCGAAAAACGGAAGAACCGATCCCGAGATCATCAACCCGGAAACAACACACACGGCAAGCGTCACCAGCATGACAACGTCAACGACCAGACGCGCAGCGTTTCGCGCGTTTTTCACCGTGGTGATCACACGTTTTCCTGCATGCGCAAGCAGCGCAACAGCCAGAACGATTCCCAACCATTCATGCGCGGGAACGCCCGTTACCCCTGGCAGTTCGCATGCGATGAACAGAACAGCAAGCACGGCATCGGCAACAAGTATGGTCTTAGCGGCTTTCATCATCGCCGCCTTCCTTTGCCGAGCCAGTTCTGATTTTCGGCCCTTTGAACAGGCCCATCATAAACAGCAGTGCAATCACGAACACCACGGGTGCCAAAATCCACAGCATAAGCGACGTTGAGCTGGCTTGATGATAACGGTTTTGCAACGTTTCCCATGCATGGCACGATGTTGACGCGCAACCCACTTCGGGACAAATCATTTCGTGAACGCCATCGGGTTCGGGAATGGTATCGTAGCCGTGGCACGATTCCGACACGCACCCTACCACGGGGCACGGCGACGTGGATTCAATGCGATGGATGCCCGAATCACCTTCCAGCGCAAAGCCCAACAGCAGCGCACACGTTGCCACCACGGCGAAAAAAGCCGTAACAGCAGCAATGCCTTTCGCCATGGTTTGTTCTCCTTTCGTCTCTAGAGAGGCCGTTTACCTGCGAAAATACAAACGAACTCTCAACAAACGAACGATAAACGTTCCTGACGCCACCCCAGCTCAGCACTGGGCCCACGTGCACCTAGGCGCCACCCCAGCTCAGCGCTGGGCCGCCACGCGCCCGCCCATGTGCAGCAGCGAGCCGCCCCGCGCCCGCGCGCCCACAAGCGCCGACGCCTTCCCCCGCGCCCCGCAAACAAAGGGCCCGCCCCAATCGAAGCGAGCCCATTGCGAGAAAAGAGGCCTAGTGAGATTCAGTCGTAGGCTTCAAGGGAAGGTACTTCAGGCCCAGCAGCAGAAGCAACGCGCCCAGGCCAATCACGCCCAGCACAACGCCGAACTCAAGCGGCGTGGG